>PAMD01000005.1 GCA_002707145.1 Flavobacteriales bacterium
CTGGCAAGGTGTAACTTATACTATACACTCACCCTCTGGGATACTTTCAACAGGTACTCTTGAGTCAGGCTTCACAGGTTCGATTGGTTTTGGTTTAAATACTAGTGAAGATTGTAGTGAAGTAATTGATATTGAAAATCCAAATTCATTTACTTCTTTTGAAGAAGTGTTTCCTGGTATAGGAGAAATTGATTTTAATGTTATGTTTCCTGATTTAGAGATGACCAATGAAGATTTGTTTTTCATTATCGAAGCTTCTGATTTTGACATTTCTGTTCTTGATCAATTTGGAATCAGTTATGTCCCCGAAGAGATTGATGGTTATTTAATTTTTGGACCTCTATCAATTGACGATATTCTTACTTTTTTGATTGATTTCAATATTATTGGAGACTTAGAACTAGGTTGGGGTTTCTTTAGACCAATGAGTGATGAGATTTTATCTCAAGGTACTTTTTCCAAAGACGATAGTTTACTTCCAAGTTTATTCTCATTACAATTTTTAGATATTAATGAAAATACAAATAGAGATCTAGAAATATTTAATACTTATTATATTGATTTATTGGGTAGACGCATGGATAAAATACCAGATTCAGGTTTTGCAATAAAAATCCTGCAAACAAATCAAGGAGTTTTAAGTGAAAAGGTCTATTATAAAAACTAAAATAAAAAAGGCTCAATTGAGCCTTTTTTTTAAATCTTAATTTACTAATATGAAAAAAATATTACACTTTATATCTGCTTTAATATTATTAACTAGTGGTACCTCTTTTGCTCAATGTGATGCAGATACGATTATCATATTAAATAATTTTGAATTTGTACCGTCCGAATTAGTTATAACGCCAGGTCAAACTGTTGCCTTTATAAACCTGGAGGGAATACACAATTTAGATGGTATTAATAATTCCATAACAGGAGAGCCATTTAATAACCCTGCTGATTTTTTTCTTAATGATACACTTGGTGATTTTGAAGGTGTTTGCATGGGAGTAATCGAGTTTGAAACTCCTGGGGTATATAATTTTGAAAGTTCAGTAGGCTTTGATGCGAACGCTGAAATGAATCTTCAAATTACAGTTGATGCATTTGATTTAGCTGATTTGATTCAAACCATAGGTCTTTTTAATTCTCCTTGGGCATTTCAATACTATTTACCCTTTCCTTATATGACTGATCCAGGACCATGGACATTATTTGTTCCTAACGATCAGGCTGTAACTGATATTCTTACATATATGAGTCTAGGTCAATTTGACGCGCTAGCTATACCAGATTTTCCAGAAATTTTGGAATATCATATAGCTCCAGGTTTATGGATGGAAGAAGATTTATATGATGGTTTAGCCCTTTTATCTGCTCAAGGACAAGATTTGAATATTTCAGAAAGCAATGGAGCCTTATTTGTGGAGGATGCTCAGATAATTACAACAAATTTAACTGCTTACAATGGAGTCATTCATGTAATTGATAAATGTTTGGCTCCAGATAACTTGCCGGGAGCTCATGTCATGCAGGTTATTACTGAGAGCCCAAATCACGAAATTTTAAGAAATGCAATTATTGAACTTGGGCTTGATGATGAGCTATCATTTCAAGCTACCATTGATGATAGTTATGATGGGCCTGGTCCTTGGACAGTTTTTGCTCCTACTGATGCTGCTTTTCAAGTATTTGCAGAGATGATGGGAATGACCATCAATGAGTTATTGGACTCACAATTTTTATATAGTATAATTACACAACACATAATAAACGGATGTGTTGATGATTTTAACGCGTTTTATGAAATAGATGAGTATTGTCCTGAACCTAATCCAGCATTAGTAAGTACTGATATTAATTCTGGAACAATTGTAACTAATTTAGATAATGAGCCGTTGCAATTTATTGTTACGGACAGTACATTGTCTGTAATAGGTCAGCAAAACACAGTAAATGTAATAGTTACAGACTTATTATCTTATAATGGTGTTGTACATGTAATAGATGCCGTCATTGAGCCTAAACTTCCTGAGATAGAGCCGGGGACTTGTGATCTTTGGACATTAGAATTGACAAGCTCTATTGAAGAAGGTTGGAGTGGCGATGCTTTAGGCGTAGTTATCAATAACGCACTTGTAGAAACAATAACAGTCTCCGAAGGCAGTCAAGAATTTATCTATCAATTTGGTGTAGATAACAACGATATTATAGACCTTATTTACTTTGGGAATGGCGGAACTAGTTACTCATATAAATTAACTGATGGTGAAGGACAAGTTATTGTTCAATGGGCTCAAAATTCCAACAATGAGCCCACTGGATATTCAGGAATTTATGCGTGTGAGCCATATGATCAAGATATATGTGAGAAAACAACTGTAGAGCTAATCAACGAATTTGGATATGGATGGCCGTATAGCTCATTAGATGTATATAGAAACGGAGAATTTGACCAATCAGTTGAAATGACAATTGGCTACAGTCAAATTACTCAAATAAATTCATATGAAAATGATAGTTTCGATTTCATAGTTAATACTCAATTAATGTACCCAGAAGAACTTGGGGGATATAAAATTCGATCAGAATCGGGCACAACTTTGGTAGATGAAGACAATGTTAACGAAGCACCTGAAAGCAGCTATAATATTCTTGTATGTGAATCAGAAGACAATGTCAGTATAAGTGAAATAAAATCAGAAGAACTTACTTTAGTTAAAATGGTTGATGTCCTGGGAAGGAAACAACAAGAACACAAGAAAGGATCAATTCTATTCTACATTTATGATAATGGCAAGGTAGAGAAGAAATTTAATCCCTAAACTTCTTCAAATCCTTCCAAAATAGATTCTAACGAGAATGTAAAATTTGAGCCAAATAGGTAACAGTATGTTCACTAATTAATTAATTTTTTTGGTTATCATATTTTTAAAAATAATGAATGATTCGGTTTCAAATTTTGTCATTTATTTAGTTTTTCAAGTTAAATTTTTGGGATGAAAAAACTACTACTGATATTTATATTTTTCCCTATTGTAAGTTTTGCTCAAAACTGGGAGTTCATGGGTTACTACCCTTCTGAGGGTAGACATCATCCTGTCACTTTTTCTAGTGACAAATTTGGTTATGTGATTGCAGGTCAAAATGCCGATGGACAATATTTAAATGATGTACTCAGGTACGATTCCCAGAATAATATTTGGGAACAATTATCTAATTTCCCTGGCCTAGCCAGAGGTTATGCCTATGGTGTATCGGACAGTCTATTTGCTTATATAGGTTTTGGTAGTAATAATTCTTTATATCCAACCGACTGGTGGAGATATGACATGATTAATGATGTTTGGTACGAATTGGCTAGTTTTCCAGACATCGGTCGTAATCATCCTGCTATGATTCTTTCTGACAACAAAATTTTTGTTGGTATGGGAAGTGATGATGACGGAAATATGAGTGATTGGTGGGAATATGATATTCTCGTCGACCAATGGAATGAAAAGACAGAGTTCACTTTTGGTGCCAGACACCATCCTTTTTATTTTTCAATTGATAATATTCCCTTTGTAGGATTTGGACATGGGGATACACAAAATGATAATATTCAAATTTATAATGATTTTTACAGATATAATATTGATTCTGAGTCGTGGACACAACTTAATGATTTCCCTTCAGAGGCAAGAGTAGCAGGAACTCAATTTAGTTATAATGGGAAAGGATACGTAATGAGTGGAGATGGTGATGACCATGGCCCTTTAGATTCAGGAGAAGTCTGGGAATATGATCCTGATTCTGATAGCTGGACAGCTTTGGTCTCTCATCCTGGGGGAGCAAGATGGGCACCAGGAAGTTTTGTTATAGATTGTAGCGTTTATTTAACCTCAGGTTTTGAATCACAAAGCGATACATATTACAATGATTTATTAAAATTGCAGCTAAGTCAAGATTGTGGATGTACAGATGATACAGCATTTAATTATGATTTACAGGCATTAATTAATGATAATTCGTGTTGTTATGTTTCGGGTTGTACCAACCCAAATTCTATAAATTTTGATATTTTGGCTTGCTTAGACGATGCAAGTTGTATTCCATATGTGTTGGGATGTAATGACATTGAGTCTGATAATTATAATCCTTTAGCAAACATATCCACAGTGTTTACAGGGCCTGATTATAATGAATTGGGTTCTGGGGGATTTCATTATAATGACGAATGGGATATGGTTTTTAATTGTAATGAATCAGTAACAATTAAAACGATAGATCTTTATTCCGAAAGTTCATTCTCCACACAAATCGAAGTTCTTGATATCAACAACAACCAAATACACTTTGCTAATATTTCCTTGCAAAGTGGTCTAAATCAAATTAGTTTAGATTTTCTTATTCCCCAAGGGAATAACTACAAAATTGGAATAAATGGGGATAATCAAGGTCTTTACAGGAACAGTAGTGTTGTGAGTAATATATTTCCTATAAACCTGTTAAATGTCCTAGAAATCACATCAAATACAACAGATAATCCTTTAGATTACTTCTACTATTTTTATAATTGGCAACTTGAAATTGCCTGCAACAATCTGATAGGTTGTATAGACGAAACAGCATGTAATTATAATAATTTAGCTAATGAGGATGACGGATCCTGTAGTTATGCTCAAGAATTTTTTGACTGTGATGGAAATTGTATTAATGATATCGACAACGACGAAGAATGTGATGAGGTAGATTATGATGATGCGGTAGGTGTTGACGAAATAGGTGGCAGATCCAATCAATTAATAAGAATGATAGATGTCTTAGGAAGAGAATATAAAGAACATAAACTTGGTACGCTTCTGTTTTATATTTATGATAATGGTAAAACAGAAAGTAAGGTTATTCACTAAACTTCTTTTTATCTTTTTTACAAAACTGGCTAGAAAGACTCCCTTTAAGAAGACCATTCAGATTAAGTTATTTTTAAAATAACTTGACCTGTTTTATTTACAATAGTAGGATAAATATTTTAATAGAACCCTGTTTATTTAATTATAACAAAGTTAGGTATTCATTTAAATTACTTGAGCTTTCCAGATTAAGTTTTTTACTCACTCTCTGTCTTTTCATGTACACAGATTTTACATTTATTGAAAGTAAGTCAGATATTTCATGATTATTCAACTGGGACCTAATTAAAATACATAATCTAATTTCATGTATGGTTAATTTTTCTCCCTGCAGGTGATTTATAAAATTTGGGTTAATTTCTTTATTCAATTTGAAGAATTTATCCCATTTTTCTTGAGCAACCCCTTTTTCCTTAAGTGAAGAAGTCAGCTCAGTTTCATTTAATCTTTGTAGCTGTTTAATTTCTTCCATTTGAAGGCTAATTGCATCTTTAAATCGTATATTTTTTCTCAAGATAAATAACAAAAGTAAAAGTATAAAAATGCCAACTTGTAAAATAGTACGATTAGGTACATCATATTTTTCAAATCGGATATACAAGTTTTGGAAGGATAAAGTATTGTTTTTTAAATTTCGAAAAAGTATAATCTCTTCTAGGCTTTCTGAGGAGTGTATAAGATCCATATCTCCATCTTGATCTATGTCATCAACATTAATATTAAAAACATTTCGTGTGTATCCCTCAAATGGTTTATAAAGAAATGAGCTGTCAATTTGATACAAAGCACTAATTTCTTCTTTACCGTGGGCTTGGTAAATTAAATCCTTTTGACCATTTTTATCAAGATCAGCTACTATCATAGAATGAACGTGGGCCTCAAGAAATTCAGCTATATTTATGAATTCAGTCCATTCAGAAGTATCGCAGTGAATATGAATGCTTTTGCTTGCTTTTGAAGCACAAATTAAATCAATTATATTATCTCCATTTATATCCTCTAGTTCTATTCTATCTGTTTGCCCTTGATTGCATAATGTTACTTGACTAAATACTTGGTTTGAAGAATTTATAAATGCAGTTACATTTTTCATTTTTTCCGACGAACATACAATATCTTTCAAACCGTCATCATTAAGATCTCCTGTTTTAATTGACTTTATATTACTTATATTTCCTGAAATTAAGTGCGATTTGAAATTAAATTGCCCCATGTTTTCGTTCCATTTCAACTCATTCCCGTTATTTGATGAGGCAATAATATCCAAAACTCCATCATTATTTATATCAACTACCTGTAGTGAAGTATTCATTTTAATTGTTGAGTCAATATAATGAGGTTTAAACTCAAAGTTATCTTTTTGTTCAAGAATAATCGGGCCTAACTTCGAGGTCCCACATATAAGATCAATATCACCATCTTTATCAATATCTTGACTTATAACGTCTTTTACATAAAGTTTTTCATGGCATATTGTTCTTTCTTCAAATTCAAAATTATTTATATTGATTAGACAATTTATTTCATTAGAATGCGGACTTGTATAGATTATATCTTTAAGGTTGTCATTATTAATGTCAACGATTTCAATTCCATCAATTCCATTAACATGTTTTTTAAAAACAGTCCTTCTAAACTCTTTTTGGGAGCATGACGTAAATAAAACAATCATCGTAAATATTAATTTTTTAAATTTTTTCATCAACTCTTATTTCTATTTTCATCAAATATATTCAATTTGAATTGAAATTAAACGTGAATAATTTTGAACAGTTTTACTGTAGTAATTTGTAGTATCATTGTAGTATTTAATTTAATATTATAACACTACTGACATGCTATTTGTAGTATTATTGGCGTATTGTTTTGAATCTAAATATATTTAAGAAGTTTTATTTTTGCTGAAAGTTTTTTATTTAATGTTAAAAAGTATACCATGAAAAAGTTTAAACTATCAAGTCTAATTTTCTTTTTATTTACTTCATTTTTTGGGTTTTCTCAAAACCAGGTTCCTATTATATCAAATGTAAATGCATCTATCAATGAAACTACCAAAACAGTTAATATTGTTTATGATTTAAGTGATGCTGAGGGAGATGAAATGGAAGTTTGGATTCAAGTTTCAGTTGATGATGGTAAAACTTGGGTTATTCCAATAGAATATGATTCATTGAATGGAGATTTTGGAGAGTCAATATTATCTGGAAGTCAGAAGTCGATTACGTGGTCTTATAATGAATCTCTATTGAGCAACTATGCTCAGGGCTTAACTTCAATGCTAATTAGAGTAGTTGCGGATGATCATATCGAAATTCCTTTAACTGAAATTGTAAGTAAAATTGATAGTGCAAGGATTATATCTTCCTTATATCAGTATGAAGGTATTAGACATCATATTACTGATCCTGTATTTAAAAATGAAATAATCGATAGTTTGGAAACAATATTTAACATAGCAAATCTGTATAATTATCGACAAGGCCCAATTTATGGCGGTTATCAAATTAAAAATATAGTTGGATTTTCTTCGGGAACAAGAACCCCTTCAAAATCTTGGTTGACTTCGGCTCATTACGACTCAGTAGAAAACTCCCCAGGAACAAATGACAACGGTACAGGTATGGTAGCTATTGCAGAAGCTGTAAGAATTTTGTCAGATTACAATACTAAAAATTCTTTGCGTTATTTATTTTTTGATCTAGAAGAACCTGGATTAATTGGAAGTCAATTCTACGTTCAAACGGGTATTCCATTTTGGGAAGATATGCAAGGACTAATTAATATGGATATGCTTGGATATTATAGTGAGTATCCAAATACACAATCTTTTCCTTTCGGTTTTGATTTTTACTATCCTGAAGTATATAATGCATTAATTGACGATTCATGGAGAGCTAACTGGATAGGAAGTATATACACAAATCTGACCTCAAGTCTAGAAGAAGATTTCCGAGATATAGCCAATACTTATGTTCCAGAACTCAAAATACATAGTTTTCTTGTTCCTGGAAATGGTGAATTAATTCCTGATATGAGACGAAGTGATCACGCCCCTTTTTGGGATATTGGTGTTCCTGCCTTATTTCTTTCAGATGGTGGTGAATTTCGCAATCCTTATTATCATACAACAAACGATATATTATCTACCTTAGATATAGATTTTCTTTTGAATAATATAAAGGCAGTAGTAACTACATTGGCGTATAAAGCAGAGCTAGAGCATAGTGCAACTATGGAAAGTAATATTTTGGAGCTTGAACTTCCATTGGCCATGATTGAAATGAAATCACCACAGAATTCAATTTTACCTTTTCCAAATCCTTCAGATGGAATTCAAGATTTTCAGATTTCTCTAATTGAGGAAGGAATGGTGAAATTAATCATTACTGATATGGCTGGAAGAGTAATAGATAAAACATTAAGTAAATGGATGCCTTCGGGTAAAAGTATTTATAACTATAACAAGGACTTGAGTGATGGTTCTTACCATATTTCACTTGAATTAAATGGAGTAATTATTGGTTCAAGCAATCTTATTACATATTCTCACAAACATTAAAATACTTGTAAATTTTTAATGAAGTTAATATTACTTAAGACCCACTCAATTAGAGTGGGTTTTGGTTTTTATAAAATCTTCCAAACCCCTTTCATATTTTTTCGAAAAAGAACTTCTAACGAGAATATTTTTTGGAATAGTTATTGATTTCTATAAAATATTAAGTGTTTAATTACTAATAGTTATACATTCAAATAAAATCAACGAATAATAAAATGAAAAAACTACTAATCACCTTAATAACCTTTCAAGTCACCTTTTCTTTTGCACAAGATCCTTTAACACCTTGTCAACAAGCCCAACTTAATGCATCAGGCTTAATAGGCGAATTTGTCCCTAATTGTCAAGAAGATGGTTCTTATGTTTCAACACAGTGCTGGGCAAGTGCCGAATATTGTTGGTGTGTAGATGAAGATGGTGAGGAAATACCAGGAACTAGTATTCTAAGTTGGCAGGGTATGCCAGATTGTTCTTCAAATTCAGACGCTTGCACTTTAATTCCAGATCCTGGTATGTGTGAGGCTGCTATTCAAAAGTATTATTTCAATCAAGAAACCCAGCAATGTGAGGATTTCTCATGGGGTGGATGTGGAGGAGTGGTGCCTTTTGAATCACTCGCAGAGTGTGAGGCAGCTGCATGCTCTCAGTCTTCAAATGATTGTTGTATCAATGCAGAATGGATAAATCCTACTGCTATGTGTCCTTTTATTTGGGATCCAGTGTCAGGTTGTGATGGTATTGAGTATGCTAACTCATGCGTTGCTCAGGCTGCAGGATTGTCTTCATGGACTAATCAGTCAGGCTCTGAAACTACATTAAATTGGGATTGTGAACCTCAATCAGATTCTACATCATGTGAGGCTTATTTTGAATGGGGAGGTGGAAATCCGTACCTAGTTTTTTCAAACCTTTCTAATTATAGTGAAATAGATCCTGAAAACATCAATTTACTTTGGGATTTCGGAAATGGATATACCACATTTTCTGAAAACCCTGTATATACATATGATTCAGCCGGATATTATGAGGTTTGTTTGACGATTTCTGTAGATGACACTCAAAACAATCAAACATGTATATCCACATATTGTGATTTTATTTCTTATATGGTTCCCGGTACAACATGGGATTGTGGTCCATGGGGGTGTTATAATCCAGGAACAGGAATGGGACAATATACCTCAATAGATATATGTGAAGCTACTTGTAACATTACACCCGCTATATGTACCTCAACTTCTGGAATAGAAATTTCAAGTCTAGGTTTTTGGGAAAACCCAAATGATCCATGTGATACAGGTGAATGTACTGCAGATGGCCAGTTTTTAGAAATAGTTATTGATTGTGAGCAAGAAATGGGTATTCCTTGTGAAGGGGAGTGGATGGACGTTGAAGGTCAATGTTGTTCGGTGTGTGTACCTTCTAATAATTCTTATTGTGACTCCATAAGTTTAAACCCTATTTTACCATTGGGAGCTACCTGGGGTCCCAGTGTTTTAGAAGTGAATGTTGAAACATACTTTAGTAATTATTCTATTCCTTATGCGGGACTTATGTTAATAGATAACTCTGGAGATACTATTGCAATCGAAACTATATCAACAGCGGGTAATGTTTATGGTATTTTTCCTAATATGTCAGAAACACGCGAATTACTTATTGTAAATGAGTTGGTTCTTCCTTTTACAGGAGAATTATGTATTGTGGAAGGCCTTTTTGCAGGGATAACAAATATAGTTTGTTCATACCCAGTAATTTGGCAGAACATGGAATTAGATGAAATTCAAATAAAACCAAGACTTCTTAGAATGATAGATATCTTAGGACGAGATGTGAAAATTCATCAAAGCGGTCAGTTCTTATTTTATATATATGATGATGGTACTGTAGAAAAGAAATATACATACTAAACTTCTTTAAATATTTTCAACGTCGTTTCGAATGAGTTCATAGAAGTTGAATTTTATAGGCCAAGTTTTTTAAATAACTTGATTTTTTTTTATTTGTTTATTCTATTTTTTTACCATAAATAGTTCGGCTATTAGAGCTAAATGGGGAACCCTCTGCTGCTGAGTAATATATTGAGTCGGGAGTTATATGGCCATCAAAATGATAATTAAAATCAGCCGCATCAAAACTATCATCATTCATTTCCCCGAATACATTTACCTGAAATTCATAGCAAGAGCAATACTGTTCATATCCTTCTAAAATAGGACCATTTGGTATCATTAAGGTACTATCAGAGTCACCATAATAAACTTCTCCATTCCATGTTACTTCACCGGAACTGGGTTCAAATGGATGAGAAATACTCCAATATTTAATGAACTCCCATTGACCAATGTATTGCTCTCTGTAATCAATTAATTCAGTGGTCTGACAAATTTTTTCATCCTCGCAACTTATTAAAAGGGTAAATAATAGAAATGAAAAGTAAAATATTTTTTATACAACAAATATAATAATTTGTGCATTATCTGTGAATATTTAAAATTTTTGATATAAATGTATTCCTAATAAAATTTCAATCATTTTATCTTTTGTGTTTCACAAAACTTTTTCAAATATTTTCAAAAATATGATTACTATTTCTATAAATTTGACTACCTATATTAATATGATTATTGTCTTATTTTTTTAAATATTAAAATGTTATGAAAAAGCTAATTACATTTATTGCGATAATTCCTGTTTGTTGTTTTGGTCAAACCATAAATAAATCTATGTCTTTTGATGGTATAGATCGTGAATATATCGTTTATGTTCCCGCCAATTATGATGGATCAAAAGATACACCGATAATGTTCAATTTCCACGGTGGTGCTGGATTTGCAAGTGATTTTATGTTAGCTAATGATATGAGACCGATTGCTGATACTGCTGGATTTATTGCTGTTTATCCTCAGGGAGCATTTGATTATGAAGGAGCTGAGGATGGAAATACACCTTCCACATCGTGGCTTCACAAAGCGCCAACTACTCATAACGATGTCAATTTCATTGCTGCTATCATTGATACATTGAGCACTGAATATTTAATTGATGAAGATAGAGTGTATGCGTGTGGATACTCTGAAGGAGGAATTTTCTCTTACGAGTTGGGTTGTCGATTGAATGATCGAATTGCTTCTTTTGTTTCGGTTTCTGGAAGTATGATGGTTGATTCATTTAGGGAAGAGTACTACGGTTTGGGATTGTGTAATCCAATTCATCCTACAGCTATTATGTTAATCCCAGGGACTGAAGATGACAGCTTTCACTCAACATATGACGGATTTCAGCCCTACTATATGTCTGTTGATGAAATTACAAGTTATTGGTCAGGTTATAATAATACCGATGAAAATCCCATGATAGAAAGTGTTGCGAATACGAATCCTACAGACGGAAGTACGGTTGAAAGAAAAACATGGTCTAATGGCGAAAATTGCGTCTCTGTTGTTGAACTTAAAGTAAATGGGGGTGGTCACGACTGGCCAGGCGTTTTTGGAAATATGGATATTAGTGCGACTAACGAGATATGGAACTTTGTCTCAAAATATAATAGACAAGGTCTTATTGATTGTGAAACAGTTTCATTGAAAGAAACTGTAGCTCAGACCAATAGAAAACTTGTAAAAATCATCAATATACTTGGACAAGAAGTTAAATTCAGAAATATAGAAAATGGTGAAATATTATTCAAAATTTATGATAATGGAAGTGTCGAAAAGTTATTCAAATAAAAAAGATTTTGCATTATTAAAGCGGATTTTTTATGGACCTAACTACTTAGTTTTTAATAAAAACATTTCAACTTTAACCTCACTAAATAAATAGATTTTGATAGTTTAGCTCCTTGTGAAAATTAACATTAAATTAATATATAAAATTATAAAATGCTTTTAAAACTTAAGTTAAGTATATTGTCTTTACTAGTTAGTAGTGCTTTTTTAAATGCTCAAACAATTTCAAATATTCTTTTTTCAGGAGCTTTTGATGGAACAACTATAGTTGGAAATACATATACGCACCCAACTGGAGCTCAATCTTGGGCAGGTTTTGCCAATGAAGACCAAAGTATGTATCCCTTAAATTTTGCCGATGCTGGAGAAATTAGCTTTACAGGATCTACAACTGGAGCAGATGTGAGTATCTATTTTAAATTCGAATATAATCCATACCCAGATACTGAACCTAGTTTTAGTACAAGTTTCGTTACCATTAGTGGTTCAGAAGAAGACACCTATTCTTTGGTTATTCCTGCTCAAGGGAGCAATACTTATAGTTCTTTCTTATTGTATTTGAATACACTAGATGTTGCCGTAACCTTAACAAACATTTCTTTAACAAGTTCAGAAATTAATGATCCTTGTGAACTGGTTTTATGTTCTAATGGAGAAGTATGTGAGAACGGAATTTGTATTGATTATGTTGGGCCTTCGACAGCTGCGCCAATACCACCGGAAAGAGAACCTGAAGATGTTATTTCTTTTTACAGTGAGTCGTATGAGGATTTCGCTATTGATAATTTTGATTTTGGCTTGTGCCCTGGTTCCGGAGCTAATCAAGAGATGATTGCTGGTAATGCAGTACAACATTATTTTGGCCCCGGATGTCAAGGAATTATATTCAATAACAACCGAGTAGATGCCTCTGAATTTACTAATGTTCATTTCGATTTTTACACAAATGATACTGATTTAATAGGCAAAGTATTTAATTTAAAACTAGTGGATTGGGGAGGTAACATAGATGCATCTAATTCCTCAGGATTAGAAGTTAATTTTAATGGAGGAACAAATCCAAATATGTCCTCCGGATCATGGGTTTCTGTTGATGTAGATATCTCGACTATTGGTCAAATGATTAGCGGAAATTTAAATAGAAGTGATATAGCAGAAATACACATTACCTCTAATTTAGAGAATGCATGGTACGACAATGTGTATCTTTACAAACAGATTTTTGTTCCAGGGACATGTTCTGATGGGATACTTAATCAAAATGAAATAGGGGTGGACTGTGGAGGTGATTGCGAAGCTTGTATTGTGGGCCCCCCAATAATGCCTGCTCCAAATCCACCCGCAAGAGCACCAGAAAACGTGATATCTATCTACAGTGATGCCTATTCAAACGTAACTATAGATAATTTTGACTTTGGTTTATGTGGAAGTTTTGCAGTAACTGAGGAATTTATTAATGATAACGGAATGCAGCTATATTCCGGGTCGGGTTGCCAGGGTATAAGTTTTGAAAGTAATAGAATTAATGCTTCAGCATTTACCAATATTCATTTTGATTTTTACACTGATCAGACTAATGTAATTGGAAGGGTTTTTAATATAAAGTTGGTAGACTGGGCAGGAAATTCTAATGAAGCTGGATCAACTGGACTTGAAATTAATTTTAACGATGGAACTAATCCTAATATTTCATCAGGTTCTTGGATTTCTGTAGATGTAGATATTTCTTCTTTTGGTCCAATGGTTGGTGGTAACTTAATTAGAAGCGATATTGCTCAGATACATATTACCTCAAACTTATCAAATGCTTGGTATGATAATCTTTATCTATATAAAAATGAAGTTTTAAACAGTACAGAAATTATTAATTCAGGAACAAATTTCAATGATAGAAGTTTACTTAAAATAATAAATATACTCGGTCAAGAGGTAACTAAACAAGATAATGAAAACAATAACCAGATTTTATTTTACATATTTAGTGATGGATCTATTGAGAAAATAATTAACTATAATTATTAAACTAATACTTTATGAAACCCAATAACCTACTTTATTCAATTCTATTTTTTGTGATTGCGATTCACACAAATGCTCAAAATTGGAATCTTGTTTGGGCTGATGAGTTTGAAACAGAAGGATCTATAGATGATGAGAGATGGTTTCAACAGTCACAATTACCAAATGGATACAGTTGGTATAACAATGAATTACAGCATTATACGGATCGAATAGAAAATTCCTACGTTTCTAATGGTACTCTAAAGATTGTCGCTAAAAAAGAAAACTATACAGATCAGGGTCATACAAAACAATACACGTCAGCAAGATTAAATTCTAAATTTTCTTTTACATATGGTAAAGTTGAAGTTAGAGCAAAGCTCCCTTTTGGCCAGGGTACCTGGCCCGCAATATGGACCTTAGGAAAGAATGTGATTGAACCAGGAGGATATTGGACCAATCAAGGTTATGGATCGACAAGTTGGCCTAATTGTGGGGAAATTGACATCATGGAACACTGGGGAATTAATCAAAATTATATTCAAAGTGCCACACATACACCATCAAGTTTTGGGGGAACTATTAATCATGGGGGGCAGAACATTTCAACCGCCTCATCAGAATTTCATACCTATGGATTAATTTGGACTGAGGATCAATTAATATTTAGCGTTGACGACCAAGTGCATTTTACTTATAATCCCCCTGTAAAAGATAGTGAGACTTGGCCATTTGATGCTGAACAATACTTGCTTATGAATATAGCCATTGATCAAAATATTACTTCAGATTTTCAACAAAGTACTTTAGAAGTTGATTATGTGAGAGTATACCAGTCAACAAGCTCAGAACAATCCATTGTAAATTTCACAGTAGACATGAATGGCTTAGATTATCCAAGT
>PAMD01000006.1 GCA_002707145.1 Flavobacteriales bacterium
GCGGGACTTGAACCCGCACGCCCCAAAGAGCACAGGATTTTAAGTCCGGCGTGTCTACCAATTCCACCACTCGAGCAAAAAAAATATGGAGCGAGTGAAGGGATTCGAACCCTCGACCCTCACCTTGGCAAGGTGATGCTCTACCCCTGAGCTACACTCGCAAGTAACTCTCATTTAGAATAGGATGCAAATATAAGTACTTTTCATAGACAACAAAGCAAAAGAGTAATATTTTAATAACCGCTTGATTAATCCTATTACACACCTATCATTTTCTTGATTTCATTGAGTTTGATCATAGCTTCTATTGGGGTCAGTGTATTGATGTCTGTCCGAATAATTTCGTCTTTCACTTGCTCTAATACAGGATCATCTAATTGAAAAAAACTCAACTGCAAATTTGGGTCTTCAGCAATGGCTTTCACTTTTCCACTGAGTGCGACAGAGGAATGTGATTTCTCGAGCTTTAAGAGCATATCGTTAGCTCTTCTGATTAACTCACTTGGCATTCCAGCCATCTTAGCCACATGGATCCCAAAGCTGTGGGCAGATCCTCCAGGCTTTAGCTTCCGCAAAAAAAGTATTTTTTTATCTATTTCTTTTACAGAAACATTAAAGTTTTTAATCCGATCAAAACTCTCTGTCATTTCATTTAGTTCATGGTAATGGGTAGCGAAAAGAGTTTTTGCCTTAAATTTACTTTGATGAAGATACTCAGCTATAGCCCATGCGATAGAAATCCCGTCGTAGGTACTTGTTCCTCTTCCTATTTCGTCTAATAAAATTAAACTACGATCACAGATATTATTGAGAATATTGGCAGTTTCGTTCATTTCAACCATGAAAGTGGATTCTCCAGAGGAAATATTATCAGAGGCACCCACACGTGTAAATATTTTGTCTGTTATACCTAATGAAGCTGACTTAGCAGGAACAAAAGAACCCATTTGCGCCATGAGAACAATCAATGCGGTTTGTCTTAAAATAGCAGATTTTCCAGACATATTTGGTCCCGTAATCATAATGATTTGTTGAGAATTTTTGTCTAGATACACATCATTAGAAATATAAGAATTTCCGGGAGGAAGTTGTTTCTCAATCACAGGATGTCGTCCATCTTGAATATTGAGGACAAAACTGTCATTCAGTTCTGGCTTCACATATCCATTTTCAATAGCTGATTTGGAGAATGACAGCAAAACATCTATACGAGCAATAAGCTGGGAATTTATTTGAACTCTAGGAACCACCTCCATCAATGAAAGA
Source organism: Flavobacteriales bacterium (assembly GCA_002707145.1). The sequence goes on from PAMD01000006.1 coordinate 1,267, forward strand.
ATAAGGGCATCAAAAAGAGAATTCTCTAGCGCCAAGATTTTTTCAGTAGCACTGAGTATTTTAACCTCTAACTCTTTTAACTCCTCAGTGATATATCTTTCTGCATTAACAAGTGTTTGCTTTCGAATCCATTCTTCAGGAACTTTATCCTTGTGTAAATTTCGAACTTCCAAGAAGTAGCCAAATACATTATTAAAGGAAATTTTTAAAGACGGAATTCCAGTTCGTTCTGTCTCTCGGACTCGAATTAGCTCCAAATAATCCTTGGCAGAACTGGACAAATCTCTCAATTCATCTAAGTCTTGAGAGACTCCCGGGGCAATCACGTTTCCCTTTACAATTTGGACAGGGGCGTCATTTTGTAGGATTTGTTCAATTTTTTCTCGAATTGAAAGACATGGATCAATCTTTGAAGCTAGATCTTGTAAACTTTTATTACCAGAGGAGGAGCAAGAATCTATAATAGGAACCAAGGCAGTTAAGGCACGTTTCAAGTGCACTACTTCACGAGGACATATTCGTCCTGTAGCGACTTTAGAAATGAGTCTTTCAAGGTCTCCAATTTTCTTAATTTCATGCGCAAGCTCTCCTGCTATTTGACTGTCTCGAGACAAACAGTCTACAATGTTTAAACGGTCTTGAATAGAATCCTTCTCTTTGAGAGGAAGCACCATCCATCTTCGAAGTGCTCGCGAGCCCATTGGGGATATCGTTTGATCTAAAACATCTAATAAAGAAATACCCTGAATACCGTTAGCTTGAAGAATTTCTAAATTCCGAATGGTAAAATGATCCATCCACACATAGCGATCCTCCGAAATTCGATTGATATGTGTTATATGGCCCACCTTATTATGCTGAGTTTCGCTGAGATAGTGAAGTGCGGCACCAGCTGCAATAGTTCCTAAATCTAGTTCTTCTACCCCGAAACCTTTTAAGGATTGAGTTCCAAAATGATTTAGCAATAGTTCCTTTGCATAGGTCTCGGTAAAAACCCAATCCTCAAGGGTAAAACTAAAGAAGCTATCTGCAAACTGCTCTTTATATTGGCTTTTGTGTTGCTTTTGATAAATAACCTCGGAGGGAGAAAAACTTTGCAATAACTTATTTATATAATCCCAATTACCCTGGGCGGCCAGAAACTCACCTGTAGAAACATCCAGGAATGCAATTCCGATATTATTTTTTTTTATATGTAAGGAAGCCAAGAAATTATTGGATCTCTGCTCTAGAGTTTTATCATTGTAAGAAACCCCGGGAGTAACCAATTCAGTAATTCCTCTCTTTACTATAGTTTTGGTTTTCTTAGGGTCTTCCAACTGATCGCAGATGGCTACTCTACAACCTGCACGAACCAACTTAGGCAAATAGGTGTCTAGGGAATGATGAGGGAAACCAGCCAATTCAATTTTTGAACTACCGTTGGCTCGGTTGGTTAACACAATACCTAAAATTCCTGCAGCCTTAACAGCGTCTTTTCCAAAAGTCTCATAGAAATCTCCCACACGAAACAAGAGTACTGCATCGGGATACCTTGACTTTATCGCATTATATTGCTTCATCAAAGGAGTTTCTTTATTTATTTTGACTGCTTTTGCCAAGAGAATTTATTTTATAATGATTAATTTGCTATAGATTTCAATGATAGACTAATATATTAATTCTCCCTGATACACTGATGCGAAAACTAAAAAATAGTGAACTAAATCGACTAAGTTTAGAAGATTTCAAAATAGCCACTAAACTTCCCCTTATAATAGTACTAGATAATATTCGTAGCCTCAATAATATTGGTTCGGTATTTCGAACAGCCGACGCTTTCTTGATTGAAAAAATATTCCTTTGTGGCATTTCTGCTCAACCCCCTCATAGAGATATTCAGAAGACTGCACTAGGGTCTACAGATTCGGTAGAATGGGAGTATGTTGAAAAAAGTTTAAACTGCGTCCAAGATCTTCAAAATAGAGGGTATAACTGTATCGCTGTAGAGCAAGCTGAAAATAGTATTTCTCTAACCTCTTACGAGCATTCTAGTATAGGCAAAATAGCTCTAGTGTTTGGAAATGAAGTTAGAGGAGTTCAGCAAAATGTATTAGATATCTGTGATAAATGTATTGAGATACCACAACTAGGAACAAAACATTCTTTAAATATTTCTGTCAGTGCAGGAATTATCATGTGGGACTTTTTCAAGAGACATCAAAATATTAAGGCATAAAAAATCCCTTTCGTTGTCAAAAGGGATTTTATTATATTTTTTTTTGAGATATAAATTTAATTAATCACAAACTCAACGCGTCTATTCATTCTAGTAAGGCTGTTTGAAATCACTTGACCATCAGCAGTTGTTTCGGTCACTTTCATCGATTCGTTGGCCAATGGAGCATCTTCACCTTTAGACTCTGCAGTCAAACGAGATCCATCAATATTAAACATAGTATTAAGTGCTTCAACAACAGCATTCGCTCTTCTTAAAGCAACTTTATTATTATTTGATGAATTACCGAAAGAGTCTGCATAGCCAATTACTCGTAATTTATAGTTAGGATTTGCTTGTAACAAAGCTGCAACAGCAGCAAGTCTTTCATAGTTAGCGTAGGAAACTTTAGATGAGTTAAAATCAAAATAAATTGCAGGCATAAAAGCACCTTTTGCACCTCGTATTTCTTTACCTTGGAAATTTACCGTAGCTCCAGCTTCAGTATTTGGCTCAATATCTATAGAATTGGCTACTCCGTCTTTGTCACTATCTAACTCACGTCCATTTGCATCCACTTGAACTCCACGGGGGGTAAATGGATCTTCATCTGCATAATCCGCAACACCATCCATATCTACATCTAATGCATTCCCTTTTCCATCAACTGCTACTCCTCTAGGAGTGTTTTGTTCTGTATCGAAAGCATCAGAAACTCCATCTCCATCGGTGTCTGTAGATAAGCCTTCTAAATCTGACTTTACTGAAGCAATATCACCATACATAGCCTCTAATGGATTGTTCCATTCTGCAGACACATCTTTCTTCATAAATCTATAATTTAAACCTAAAGAAGGCATAACATAATCTCCAATTGTCCCAGTCCCATATACGAATGATAAATCTATGTCGAGATTATTCTTTATATTTGTTTTCATTCCAAGTCCAGTTCTTGGGCTAAAATACTCAGTCTCAGAATCAGCGTCATCTGTTAAAGAAGCGAATCCAAATGTGAGGTAATAAAATGATTTACAATCTTCACTTTTGTTCACCGAAAGATTAGAAATATTCAAAATTCCATTCAAGGCAAAACCTGTGAAATTCATTTCAGTAGCCTCATCAGCACCATCTGTTAACATTCCAGAAACATAAGATCCTTGTAATCCGAATGCAGAACTGAAGTTTTTGGTATAATTCAAAGCAAAACCCATTCCTATATCAGAAGGGGTGCTAGTAAAACTATAGCTTCCCATCCTTACTCCAAAGGAAGCATCGTTCAAAAGGATTCCTTTTAAACCTGTGTCTTGTGCTAAAGCACTGAATCCTAGAAATAAAGATACAAATGCCAATTTCTTTAATTTAATCATGTTTTAATTTTTAAAGTAATTTTTTACTATGACGATTAATAATAATCAATAAGACGGTTATTTTAGCAAATGTAAAAAAATGTATTCAATTATAAGTCAATTTGATGCACTCCTTTTTCATAAGTTCCTTTTAATGATGAGATAATCTTATCTAGATCCTCTTTTTGGTTCACAAAATCAATATTTGTTACGTTAATAACTAAAACTGGAAATTTGTTTTGCTGATTTAAAAAATTAAAATAACCATTATTAATTTTAGATAAGTATATTTCAGAAATATCTTTTTCATATGAACGCCCACGACCTAAAATATTTTCCTTTAAACGTTCTACATCAGAATATAAATAAACCAACAAGTTTGGTTCTGGGAGATTGCTATGAATAATATGAAATAATTTTTTGTAAAGTAAGTATTCATCCTCTTTAAGATTAATTTGTGCAAAAATTAAAGATTTGTAAAAATAATAATCAGAAATAATATTGCTGTAAAATAAATCTTTGGTATTCAACTCGGATTTAAGCTGTTGGTATCTTTCTGCCAGAAAAGACAATTCTAATGGGAAAGCATATTTATCTGGCTGCGTGTAAAATTTAGGAAGAAAAGGATTATCAGAAAATTCTTCATAAAAAGTATGCACATTTAGATGCGAACTAAGCAACTTAACCAGACTGGTTTTTCCTGAGCCAATATTTCCCTCAACAACGAGGTAAGGATATTTATCCAACTTGCTTAATTTTAGAGTCGTCTTTACATTGTATTAATAATTCTGACAAACTTTGGAATTTCAATTCATGTATCCAATCAGGAGCAATATCTACTGCGGGCTTTAAGACAAAACGTCTTAAATGCATTCGTGGATGAGGAACCTTTAATTTAGGATGATCAATCACCAAGCCCTCAATCAGGACTATATCTATATCAATTGTTCTTGCGAGATATCCCTCAGTCTGCTTTCTTTTTCTCCCCTGAATCAATTCAATCTGTAAAAGAATCTCCATCAATTCCAAAGGCTGCATTGAAGAAGACAAACACAATATGTTATTAAAATAACTATTATCTTCATAGCCCCATGAGGGAGACTGATAGAGAGGCGACTGAGCTAGAATACCACCTAATCTCAATTGAATGGATTGAATGGCTTGGTTGATATTCTCCTTTCTATTGCCCATGTTTGAACCCAAACTAATTAGAACTTTATGATACATACCAATCATTTAACTGACTGCGCGAAGCTGCCTAAGTTTATTTTTTGATAGCTTTTCCTGAGCATAAACTAAGCTAACAAGAAATTCTTTTTCGTTAGAAGAAGGCAATTCAAACATCGCATCTACCATAATTGCCTCACAAATAGAACGAAGGCCTCGGGCCCCGAGGCCAAAATCATCTGCCTTACCAACTATGAATTCATAAACCTCATCATCAATTTTAAGAACTATATCATCTATCTCAAATAATTTTCTGTACTGTTTGATAATCGAATTTTTAGGTTCTGTAAGTATACTCCGTAAAGCACGCTTATCCAATGGATCGAGATGGATTAAAACAGGAAGCCTTCCGATAAGTTCTGGAATAATTCCAAAACTTTTAACGTCTTGAGGACTCACATACTTAAGTATGTTTTCTTCGTCTATCTGATCTTCAGGTTTATTACCAAAACCTAATGAATTAGTGTTCATTCTATTACGAATGTGCCTTTCAATTCCATCGAAGGCTCCCCCACATATAAACAAAATGTTTTTTGTGTCTAACTTTATATACTTTTGATCGGGATGTTTCCTCCCTCCTTGGGGAGGAACATTGACAACTGTACCCTCCAACAATTTGAGCATGGCCTGCTGAACACCTTCACCTGACACATCTCTTGTGATAGATGGGTTATCACTCTTTCTGGCGATCTTATCAATTTCATCAACAAATACAATCCCCCGTTCGGCGAGATCTACATCATAATCACAAGCTTGCAGTAGTCGAGATAAAATACCTTCCACGTCTTCTCCAACATATCCTGCTTCGGTGAGAACAGTTGCATCTACAATAGTAAAAGGGACATTTAACATTTTTGCAATAGAACGGGCAAGAAGTGTTTTTCCCGTCCCAGTTTTCCCTATCATCATGATGTTAGACTTTTCAATTTCCACCTCTTGTTCTAAATTTCGTTCCTGAAGGATTCGCTTGTAATGGTTATAAACCGAAACAGCAAGCACTTTCTTTGCGTGATCTTGGCCAATCACGAAAAGATCCAAATGGTCTTTAATTTCCATTGGCTTAAGCACTGTAAATTCTTTGACCAAATCTTCCCTTTCTTTGTGTTCTGTTTCTTCAGAAATAATTTCATGGGCTTGAGCGATACAAAGATTACAGATGTGCCCGGTAGTTCCCGCAATTAAAACATCAGTCTCTTGCTTAGAGCGACCGCAAAACGAACAATTTACATTTTTTTCTTCCATAAGTATTCATGTTATACAATAATCACTGTATTGATAAAAACTATAAGACTCCATCTCTAAGCTCTACATTAAGATGCTGCTCTAAAGATTTAAATATTTTTAATATCGAAGTGTCTACTACTTTATCTACAAGGGTCTTGTTTTCGTCTCTAAAGGTAAAACTTAGTGCATATGATTTTTTTCCGTCTAATAATTTAGCATCTTTATAAACATCAAAAAGTTTTACTTCTTTCAGGAGGTGCTTTTCAGTTCGAAAAGCAATATTTTTAATCTCCGAGAAAGAGACTTCTTTGCCCATTAAAAGAGCTAAATCTCGACGCACCGAGGGAAATTTTGAAACTGCTTTGTGTTTTATTTTTTGGTCTTTGTAAATCTGAATTATTATATCCCAATTTAGTTCTGCGTAAAAGACCTCTTGCTTAATACCATTTTTTCTCAGCAAGCTGTTTCTCAATAAACCTATTTCAGCAATTTTCTGATTGCGTGACTTATAAATAACTCCGTCTTGAAAAAGCTTGGATTTAGATATACTAATTGTCATCCCGTGCTGAAGACCTAATTTCTGAAGAAGCTTTTGCACTATTCCCTTCATGTAGAAAAAGTCTACTTTTTGCGCACCGACATTCCAATTCTCTTCTTGTTTATTCCCGGTCATCCAAAGGGCTAACTGTCTTTCTTCCACAAATTCATCCCCGTAACAATTATATATTTTGCCAAATTCATACAAAAAAACATCTGCTGTTTTTCTATTTAAGTTAAAAGCAATGCTTTCTAAACCACCAAAAAGAAGAGATTGGCGCAAAGCATTTAAGTCCTGACTTAGAGGATTTAAGAGCACAACTTGAGAATCTGCATTGAATGCCTGAAAACCTTGGATATGTGAGCCTTTTGTAAGAGAATTACTCATGGCTTCATAAAAACCGTTGTCACTCAATAAATTGGAAACTTTTTCCTGAACTTTATGAATATCAGGCTTAGGTACAATGGACAGAGAAGCATTTATTCTTCCTGATATCGAAATATTATTATAGCCATAAATTCTTAAAACTTCTTCGATTACATCAACCTCTCTCTGAACATCAGTTCTGTAGGGAGGAACAGATAACTTAAGCAAATCAGCCCTCTCTTCAACTATAATTATCTCCAAATGATATAGAATTTCTTTTATAGAATCTCGATCAAGTTCTTCGCCAATAAGTTCATCACATTTCTTGAATGAAAATTCAACCTCTGTGGGTAAGATTGGCTTGGGATAAATATCAATAAGTTCAGAACTCAGATACCCCCCAGCAAACTCTTGTATCATCAATGCAGCTCTCTTTAGTGACCATAATATAGTGTCTGGATTTACCGAACGTTCAAATCGAAAAGATGCATCTGTATTTAACCCATGTCGTCTGGCACTTTTTCTGATTGATATGGGATTAAAAAATGCCCCTTCTAAAAATATAGAACTTGTCTTTTCTGTAACCCCTGAATCTAGCCCACCGTAGACTCCTGCCAAACACATAGCTGACTCTTCATTACAAATCGTTAGATCATCTGGATGTAAATTTCGTTCAACCTTGTCAAGGGTGGTAAACTTAGTTTCTTTTGATAACTTTTTAACGAAAATCTTATTACCCTTAATTTTGTCTGCATCAAAAGCATGTAATGGATTTCCAGTCTCATGCATAACGTAATTAGTGATATCAACAAGATTATTCTGTGGGGTCAAACCTATCGAGACCAATCTTCTTCGAATCCACTCTGGAGATTCTTTGACAATGAGTCCTGAGATACATATCCCGGCATATCTAGGACATGCATCATAATCCTCCACTACTACTTTTATAGATTTTTCGATACGATTTATATTGAAAGCATCGACGGAGGGAGAATTTAGAACCAGCTTTCTCCCCTGAGCGGCTAGACCAGCTCTTAGATCAAGAGCTACGCCCATATGCCCCAACGCGTCAGAACGGTTTGGAGTTAATCCTATATCAAAAATAGTATCTGATTCTAATCGAAAGTGAGAACTAACATTTGATCCTACTTCTGCTTTGCTATCTAAAACCATAATGCTATTACTAAAATCACCCATTCCTATTTCGTCAGCACCACAGATCATTCCTTTAGATATTTCACCTCTTATTTTTCCTTTTTTAATCTTAAAGGAATTTCCATCGCTATCCCACAAAACACTTCCTACAGGAGCAATTACTACTTTTAACCCTACATCTACATTGGGTGCACCACAGACAATATCAAGAACTTCAGATCCTATATCAACACTAGTTTTATTCAATCGATCGGCATTAGGGTGGGCTTCACAAGTAAGAACCTCACCAACAATTAAACCCTTTAGACCACCTTTAACACTTTCAAATTCACGGATTCCTTCTACCTCTAAACCAGTGTCAGTAAGAACTTTTGCACAGTCTTTAGGGCTTAGATTCACATTTATGTATTCTTTGATCCAGCTATATGATACCTTCATAACAGTTATGTTTGAGTATTAGCAAAAGTAAGGATTGTGTTCGAATTAGAAAGATTTGAGTAAAAAAAAGGAGCCGAAAGCTCCTTAAAATAAATTATGTATAAATTAATGAGCGATCACGAGCTTTTGTAATTCTTTATTACTACTCATGCTAGCCAAAGAATAAAAATATATACCAGACTGAAAACTAGAAATATCTAATCGTGTATGTCCAACAGAACTTTGAGAAAAAACTACATTACCAATTAAGTTATATAAATTAAAATTAAAAGCACCATGAGAATCTATATATAAGTAATCATTAACAGGATTAGGATACACACTCGAGTCATCTATATTAAAAACAGACAAACCTATGGAAGTGAAATTTATTGCAGCACAAACTCTGTCTAAAGGTTGATCTTCAGGATAAAAACAGTAATTAATCAGAAAATTGGATTCCTCAGGGATACCTTGTACATAGCCAGAAAATCCGTCAAAACTTTGCCCAGCAGGAATTGTTATCGGAGTTGTAGAAAAATATGAAGATGGAGTATAGCAAGTAGGACCCCAGCAAAAATATGTAGTAATGTCATATTCATCCATAAACCTAACCACAACAACATCAAGATCTTCCTCACTTATGTTTGTTACAGTAAAATTCGCTGAACAAGTCTCTCCTGTTTCTGCATAATAATAGTTTTGAGGATTGATCGAAAGTGACTGGGATAAAAGTGTCATACTTAACACCCCAAAAATCAGTAGTAGTGAAATTTTCATGATTAATACTATCTCAAGTGGATAGGCTAATTGGAGATCACGAGCTTCTGAACCTTGGATACTTTTCCTTGAGTACAAAAAGAATAGAAATAAATACCAGACTCAAGAGAACTTACATTGATAATAGTTGAATTCTGTATATTTTTATAAAGTACTTTATTACCAAGCATATCGAACAATAGAAACTCTGACTTAAACCCTTCATTAGCTATAATTGTAAGTTCATTGACCGCTGGGTTAGGAAAAATTTCAGGAAAAATAGAGATTTCAGGCAAAGATGTATACATCTCTTTGTTTGTATATGTTAAATCGATGCAAATCTCATCATCTGGAATACCATCTATCCAAAAACAATAGTTGACTACCAAGCTAGATTCTTCGGGTAAATTATTCACGTAGCCTTTAAAAGAATCGGCTCCAGAAAGAGTTTCTCCAGCCGGAATTAACACAGGAGTATTGGTGGTGAAAACTTCATCACTATTTGGAATATAACAAGTAATGCCCCAACAGAAATAATTAGAGATGTCGGTTGTTACAGTTCGGGTGATATTTACGCTTATATCTTGAGAGCTAACATTTGTAACATCCAGCTCAGAATAACATTGTTCTCCGAATGGAGAGAAATAATATTCCTGTGAATTAATGTAAAGTGATTGAGAGAATAAAGTATAACCTATAAGAGAAAAATATGTAAGTAAATGTAGTTTCATAAGTGCTTTTTTTTTTAATTATATAATATTGAATAAAATCTTAATAACTCAAAATATCAATTTATTATGATTAAACTAATCAATAATGACCAATCTATTACAGTATGATTCATTACCCAAAAAAGTTGTTACATGATAAACTCCTGGACTCCATTGAGCTATAGGAAATTGAATTTCATGCTCTCCTGCAGACAAAATTTCTTTGCGAAAAAAAACAGTTTGTCCCATAAGATTAACAACTTTAATAAATAATTTATTTGAATCGGGTAATTTAAATTTTAAAGCGGAATTTAACGAAGCAGGATTGGGAAATAAATATAACGATGAATGCAGATCATCATCTATTTCTAAGCCTAAGGAAACCTCAAAATCAACAGACTGCATCGAACCCCAATCACCTGAAATACTCATTAATTCTAATCCATTGGCATCTGTGACTAAGACAGAGCCGGCTTGGGTATATCCGGGTGCAGAAAAAGAAGGTTGGCCATTTCCTTCGGAATCCATCACCTTAAATGTATAACAATCTTGTTCTAAAGTAACCGAATGGTTAAGTTCAGCACCTGCATTTGGGCCACCACCTGAATCCTCTCCTTCATAAGACATAAAAGCAACAACCTGGTTTGAAGAATTTTTGATTTCCCATGAAGTCTGGCTTGGATAAAAATCTGTATTAACCTCTACATTAACAAAACCATGAGATTGGAGAGACGGAATAAATTGAACGGAAATACTGTTATCTGATTCAAGAACATCACCATCTACATAGATATTAAATGTAACATTTAATAAACTTCCAGAAATCTCGTCTAAAACAACTTGTTCAGTAGCTAAATAAGGAAGAAATCCATTCCAATCTGTAGAACTGATAACTTCTCCATCAAAAATTGTTTCTACAGTGCAAGACGTTATAACTTCAGATCCTGAGTTGGATATACTCACAATTGGCTCTATTTTCTCTTGTCCACAGAAATTGAGTTCCGAATTATAGGATTGAATATTACCATTTACTCCTTCTATAGATTCGCATGTGTACTGAAATACCTCTTGAGCAAGAGATGGAACATTCCAGTATCCTCCCTGGGGAGAAGTTTGACCAATTTGATTCACAGTACGGTCAGGGCAAATTAAATAAATTGTAGGATAAAAAGAGAGTTGATAATCATCTCCTATAAAATCATCATTAGCAAGCGAGTAACCAATCAACTCAGTCCAATCACCAATGGAATTTCCACCACCATCAAGATAGTCTGCAGGAGTAGAAGGATCTGCTTCTACAGCTATGGCAACAATTGAATTTCCGTAGGTTTCATTAAAATCTTCAAAGACTCCCATTTCTGCAAAAGTCCAACAAGGTCCACACCAAACCGCAAATAAATCTAATAATACAGACTTTCCAGAATCTAAAATCTCATATAAATTATGTACTTCCCCATTAACATCTGTAATTATAAAATTTGGTGCAGTGGATCCGGATGGTAATTGTGCAGAACACATCAAAAAAGGAAATGAAGAAAGAACGAAGAATAAAACTAACCTGTTCATATGTTTTATGATTTAATTTAACACTAGATACAAATTTAATTATTTAATAATTTCTAATTTTCTAGAAATTCTTTCATTGTTAATTAGCATATTTATATAATAAATGCCATTGGACCATTTTTCAGAGGGCAACTGAATATCTGTCAAACCTGGATTGTGTCTTTGAGAATAAATATGGACTACATCACCCAAAATATTGACCACTTCAATATTAACTTCTTTAGCCTCGATTATATCAATTTGGATAAAAACATCAGATGCTGAGGGATTCGGATAAACCATAAGAGATTCACCAGAGGTTTCTAATTGAATGTCTAGTGAAGGGTCACAAGCCAATATAGCATTATCTACATCATTCTGAGACTGCCCGCCATCGGCCCAACCAACAAGTGAGAAAGTTACATCAGAAAAACCTGGATTATCTACATCCGGACAAATCAAAACAAATAGAGGGATCCCACCACTTCCGAATAAGGTATTATAGTGAGCATATAAATTATATCCTTGATTAGAAAAGGAAAACTTGGGATAAAAACCACCCCAACCAAGATTATTCATCACTGAATTATTATCAGAAGATTCTGTTGTAATGGCATAAGTCTGAAAACCTGATTGACCTTCTCCATAATCTTCCCAAAGAGAATTAATTTCGGGAGTTGATGTCAAACATGGCTCACACCATGAAGCCATAAAATCTAAAAGAACTACATCACCTTTTTCAATAGTTTCGTACAAGTCATGTTGATTTCCATAGGTATCAGTAAGAGAAAAGTTAGGAACGGGAGGTACGACAGAAAGGCTAAAATCCATTGTCTCAGAAATAAGCTCTCCAGTAGAATTTAAAACCTGTACACTAACAGAATAATCTCCAAGAGTCAGGTCAAAACTGAAAGATGAGGATTCGCCTAATTCTATACTAGATGAACTTGAAAGTGATGTTGTTTGTCCATCTATTGTGTACTCAAAAACAAAATCTGACAATTGTCCAGCACCAAAACTTGTTACATCAAAAGTAAACTGAGCAGAAGAATTAGGACTTGTAATCGTGTTATAAACGGATGAAGAAATAGATACGTCTACATTATCTCCGACAACATCCGCCACTATAATTTCATCAATATTCATATTAAACATATCAGTTACATCATGATGTCTAAATGCAACAAAAACACTTGCTTCACCGACAAAAGAAGATAAATCTAAAACTCTATTCATATATTCTCCATTAGATACACCAATAACTTCATTGAATGAAATTTCAGAAGACTCTAGAGTATTGATATCAGAAGAAGTAGAAACATATACAGTATAATTTTCATCTGCCCAAAGCGGGTCTTGGGCTTTAACTTTCCAAAAAAGATTAGGATTGCTTACATTAGAAAAATCCATAGACTCTGAAATTAGCCAATTATCGGGAGTTAGAACTACACCCTCGGTCCAAGATTGAGAAATAATTACATTACTTTGATCATCTGCATAGTTGGCAACAAGCCAAGTATTTCCATCTCCGTCAGAATCAACTGTAGTCCATGCGTCCATACCCTGTTCAAAATTTTCAGACAGAAGTGTCTGTGAATTTAGCATTGGGGGGCTTATCAGTAAAATAATAGAGAAATAATTAAGCAATTTTTTCATAATCAAAGTTTTGTTATTTATAAATTTTGTTAAATATACAAGTTCTTTTTAAAAAAAAGCCTCAGATATAAATGAATATATATTGAAAAAAATGTAGAGTGTAGTAGTTTTGTATGACAATAAATCTTTGGTAGACTTATTAATTTTTTTAAATGAAAAATTTAATCATCTATTTCATGACTAGGATATTTAAGTAATATTAAAACAAAACTTATTTTGGTCGCAATTAAATATTAATCTTAGCTACCAAAAGAAAACCTGAGTTTAATTCCAAAACTACTATTTACTGTATCAAAGGAATTTGCAACTTCATACTTCTTAACAATTCGATCATAAAATAACTGAATATTGATACGCTCACTCAAAACATAATCGGCCGAAGTCTTGATTGACACATCAGTACTACCACTAACCGGCTGATGTGTATTTTCCTCCAGACTTCTAATTGCAGAAGCAGTTTTCCTAACCGAAACATCCATATTCAAATCTAAATTAGACGAAAAAGTTTTATTTCCTCTTGCGGTAGAAAGATTGATTTCAAAATCTGTCAATCGGTAGCCTATCCCAAGAGTAAAACTCTTCCCTGATTGCTCTTGAATTTGATTATTATTTAAGCTTAAAGATACTTGCCTATCTTTACTAAACTCCATTCTAGTGGTTAAACTATTATTGAGCGTTACATCGAGCTTAATTAAGGGGTTAAACTGTTCACTGATATTGACAGTTTGCATTTGGTACTCAGTAAGATAATTTCCGTTTGTATCGAAATTCTCAGGATTAGATTCTATTGTTCCAGAACGAGGAGTGTTAAGGGCACCATAAAAAAGGTTAGTCTGGAAGGAATTCACAGAATAAGTGGCACTGTATCCATGTGAAATAGTAATCGTCTTAAATCTTTTTTTAACCCATGGAATATCTATCAAACCATCGTATTTAACGGTCCAATTTGGCATAGGTATAGCTGGAAATTTATTTAGTGTTTGCGCTGAAGCGCTCTTTCCGGAATAGGCAGCCATGAATGCTGGAATCAAAACTTCTTGAGAACTTGGTCCCAAACCATATTGATAAGTGGATAATGGATCAACATCTAATCCATACATGTTAGCCATATATCTTGAAATTTCCGATCTCATATTTCTAAAATCATCAAAGGTTTCTGAAGAGTTTAAATTCATGGGTCTAAAAGAAGTTCTGATAGCCAAGAAAGACATAGTAAAACTTCCGCTCTCATTTTGATTTAGGGATTCAAATATGGGCGATTCAAGACCAGCCATATTGCGATATGTTTCGGATTTATTTTTATTTTCGGTTCTTTGAGCAGTTAATTGAATCCTTAACTTTCGAATGGGTTCAAGGGTGGATCTAAAATTCAACCTAGATGTAAATTGGGTTGTATATTGCTGATTCAAAAGTGTATCTGAAGTAATCCAATTATTATCTACGAGCAAGGGCCTCATATTAAATTGATCTCCTAACAAAAACCTCCATCCTGGAGCAGAAGACACATCAAACCTCTCTTCAAAACCCATAAATCCAGATTGGGGGAGAAACCCGGGAATCATAGTTCCGTTGGTTTCATCATAACTTAAAGTAATATTTTTTACCGAAAGAAGCATTCTTGATCCATGCTCAATAGCTTTCACTAATACATTCATCTTTTCCTTTTCCTCGTCTTCGTTTTCGGATTGTTTTTTTTGATCCTTAGAATTCTGTTCTATTTTAGGATTTTTGGCTTTAGAGTCTGACTTAGAGCTCTGACGACTTTTTGGGCCGCTTTTTCTAACTTGTCCTTTGCTAGATGGAGAATTTAATTTCTTAAAAAAAGGCACCTTGTTGTACAAGGTTTTCATATTTAATTGACCATTAATTCTTTTTTTATTAGAATTTTGGATAGTATTTCCTAAATTAATAGAATCGTTTATTAAAGCCCTTGAACCAGCGTTCCAATCATAGGTTCCATCATAATTAATGGTCAAACTAATCCAATCAGTAAGAGGGAACTTATTAATAGGTAGAGAATATCTGACGTCGAATTGGTGGTGATACATTGTAGGTCGCCCAAAAGATAAAATACTATCTCTTATAGCATCTCTTTCTTGTTGAGTATCAATTTTCCCCTCTGGCTCGTCTACAATAGATCTAGTATTAGATGAAAAATTTAATTTTAAACTTTTGGTTAGATCGAACTTGAGATTGTAATTCTGTGTTAGGTTAAATAACTTATTGAACATGGTATCTGGTTCAATAATATTGATGGCTTGGGTAGTATTTAAACCGGCGATATTTCGCATTTTCGTTTCTGAATACGATTTATTGAAGTCAGTTCGCATCGAAATAGTTTTCGGGAGCAAATAAAAATTAAAGTCCTTTATAAGTCTCAAGTATTTTGACTTTTTGATAAACTTAATTTTACTAAAAGGCTTATGATTTTTGGGACTGTTATTATAATTATATCCTAAGCCTCCGTTGTGTTCAACCATACGACTAAACTCGGTATTAATATTTCGATTGAATACTTCATTATATGAATAGCTCAAACTGATATTCTCAATATCATACAATTTACTTTTAACCCCTCCTCTACCACCTCTGCCAGATGATGAAAGTCCTTTTTGATTTCCTCCCTTTACTGATCGTGATTCACGAGTATTTTTTTTATTCCCTCCGGTACTTCGCTCTTTTCTAACATTAGTAAAATTAATAGAACGTCTAAGAGTGTAATTCTGTATTACATTCTTTAATGTATCTCTTGATCCTTGACTCAAATCTTCATCGGCGAGAATCGCTTGCAATTCTACATCGGGATCTAAGGGGTTAAATTGTGGTGTTAAAACAGTTTCAGATATTCCAACAAAAACAGGAATCTTGACATTAGCATTTTCGGGAAATAACTTTCCCAACTCAACATTAGAGGTAAAATTGTACTGACGTGTTTCTTCCTTACTTCTCTCAGTAACACTTTGCTCCAAACTACCAAATCCAACAGTACTCATATTACCAGCAAGGGTAATACTTCCTAGGTCCGCAAGTCTGGTTTTTAATTGTGCTTTTGCTGCATAACCTCCTCTTTCATCAAAGTCTGTGAGACGAAGTTCGTTAATCCACAGCTCTGCACATTTTGGCAAATCATCATCTAAAGGGTTAAAAACAGGATCTAGCAAAGGATTTCGTACTCCTAGCATAATTGTGCGAACATTCCCTAAATTGGGATTTCCAATTATAGATATTCTGCGATTTTCGTTTGGGACTTGGTATGAAAATGGATCAGTAAAACTTACCTCTACATTTCCATTTCTAATTTGGTTGTTTCTTGCTGCCTTAGCCTCTTTTAATAAATCAAAATCAATTTCCACTTCGTTTTCCTCAGGCCAAACTTCGCTACGTGCTGAAGAACCCCAAGGTGTTACTTTTAGAGGAATTTCGTACTCGTAATAGTTTGAATTGTAATCTGTCCCTACCCGAATAAACATACTTAAATCATTATCTAACAGTGGCTCGGTTGGACTTATTTCTTCCGCATGAACAAACAATTTTATCTTATTGTATGTTCGCATGTCCATTGTCACATTCTTAAAGGCACCTCTAGCATCGCCGTTTTCTAGGTCACAGACTTTGAAACTAATCGATTGTTCATTTTGTTGTTGAATATTAGTGGAGCCCAAAATTTGTTCTCGTTCAATTCCAGGTGGGAGAACATAATTGATAGGATCCCTCCTTCCATTTTCTTCTAAATTAACTACAGAAATGTCAAACATAGTTTGCTCATTTTCTATAGGCATACCTGGATCGACCAAACTATTCAAATACTTTCTCCATTCTCCCCTAACCATGTCTAAAGTAGCAAATCTTAGAACAGTTGGATTCTCAAAACCTTTCATAAACAACCTCATGAATCGAATAGATTTGAAATCTGGAATACTACCAATTTTGCTGTCAAAAGAACGAATTGGGACTTTAAATTGAATCCACCTTGTATCATTGTTGGGTCCAGCAGATTCAATGACTGAGGTAATGTAATTACTTCCTACATTTTGTAAATCTTGCGGTCTCATACTGATCTGATATTGAAAATAAGATTCTGTCTCACTCAGTGTATAATCGTTATTTATATCCTCCACATCAGGTAATTGGCTATAGGCAGATTGTGAATCATTGTCGATTGGGGAGTTTCTTTCTAGCCCATTAAATTTTTTGTAACGTTCGAGAATTCCTTTTTCCTCAGAATTATAATCGTCACCATAATAAAAATGATAGTTATCTGAGGCAGGGTCGATGAAAGCCTTGGAATAGGCGTTTGAACTTTCACCATGAAACGCACTCATTTTCTCTAAATATGATTGAGTTTCTCCACCAACTAGAGATACGAAAATTCTTTCTAAGTTGTCATCCATTCCATCAATACCTACATCCTGAATTTCTCGAGCATTATTTCCACTACTAAACGCATTAACTAATCCCTGAACAGAGGGAACACGACCCCATGCTGTAGTATCAACATTCTCTTCACTTCCATCGATGGGCAAACCATTTTCGTAACTTTTACGAGAATCTCTTAAGATGTCTTCGGAAATATTTCCCAAATTGATATAAAAGTCTCCCCCTGGAGCATTAGGGTTTTCAATGAAAGGATCCATCATCCAAAATTCTAAAAACTCGATATTGGCCGCTTCAAAATTATTGTTATCAATTTCTCTAACCACTCCACCCCATCGAGAAGATGGATTATTTAAATCTCCCTCTTGATTTGTCCCAAAAGAAATCCCTGCCTCTCCTTCCACATCGAAATTATAAGGTCCCCGTTCGCTGGGATAAAAAGCTAAATCAAAAGTTCTTAGTCGACGGGGCTGACCTTGAAGAATATCTTTATCGGGGAAAATTTCATTAATAGAAATCTCCCTAACATATGGTGCTTCCCTATCTTCATCGCTCAAATGATTTGGGGAATAAGCTGTTTCCCTTTGTAAATCTGAGTTGATAGTGTACCAAGACATGAGTGCTCTGTTGTAACCATAGCGCAAATCATTAGTTAGACTGGCCTCTGGAAAGAGAGCTTCATCCTGAGGAACACTAGCTAAGTTCCATGCCAAAGCTGTTCTTAAGTCAATTGGAGATTGGCTGTTTTCAAAATCATCAATGTAAGCTGTTCCTGTTTCATCGACGTTTATGGACTTGGGATGGCCAGGAATAAATTGAGCAAATTCTCCTGTGAGTACAATATTTGACTTTTCTTTAGTCTCTATTAATGGAAGCTTATCAATCAACTTTGTTATTAAAGGGGCGTTAGTTTTATAGGATCCATTAAAACCCCATATTGTATTTGAAATAGGCTCATCGCCCATATTAATTTTTGGAGACTGACTATTTTCTGAAAGATTCAACAAGGTCGCTCCAAAAATCAAATCATCACTATATTTATAATCGGCATGAAGTCCTAAATAACGTTTTGTCATCCAAGTATATCCCGAATTATTTTCCAACTTCACCTCTATTTGCTGCCCAGAACTTAAAATTCCCTCATCAATAATTTTCACACGACCTAAATTATAATCTACTGTGTAGTGAACTAATTCCTCTAAAGGGGTACCACCCATAGTAACTGTTACGGATCCCTCAGGAATTGACATAGCATTGAGGGGAATATCAGACCCCGAAGAAGATTTATACTGTCCTTTTAAGATGAACTTATTCAGCTCAGATAATTGAGAGGCAGCAGTTTGAGTAGAATCATAGAGGGCCTCAAACACATATTGATCGGCTAAAGTATTACTAAGACCTGCCTCAATAAATTTGGATCTCAAATAACTACCAAAAGGCTCTTTTGCAGGTAAATAAATCCTTCCATTAGATGTTTTTATCGTAAGGTTGGGAATAAAATCAAAGACTCCGTTGGCTCCTGGATCATTATTCTGATTAAGGTTATCTAGATTCATGGTCTGAATTAGAAGCTCACCACTCATACCTTGTTCAGGAATATAAGGAAGAGGTGTTCCAGACTCATCATCTTGATACAAAATCTGCAAATCAAAATCTTCTTTATTGACCTGATAAGCCCCCAGTGAATAGACATTCTTCATCAATAGATTCCACATCGGCAAATCGACATTTATTGTAGTACTCTTCAACAATTTAAGAACCAATACATCCGGCGAAGAAATATCCATCGACAACTCTCCCACTTGAAAAACCTCACCATTAATAGTATATTGATACGCGACACCCAAAACCTCGTCAGAGTTCAAAGCCTGATTTAGTGAAATAAATCCTAATCTAGGATCAAAACTATACTCAGAACTGGTTAATTTCTTCGCATTTTCAATTTTCTCAAAGTCTACAGATTGTTCGAATCCTCCACTATTTAATAAAGTAGTTACTTGGCTTACATTTCTAATAGTGGGGAAATCTAAAATTAGATTACTTGGAGTCAAACTATTATTTTCATTATCTGGATTAAGTCCATTATTGGTACCCAAAGAAACTTGAGAATTATAAACTTGATTGATATTTTCTCCTAAATCCTGAAAAGCCAAAATATTTCGCACATTTTGTGTAACACCCGTCTTGTTAGTAACCCAAACCTCAATATTTGTAATTGTAATATTTGAACTAACAATCGGCATATTTGCTAAAGAATTATCGTAATTGTCATAAAAATATTGTCCCAAAAAAAAGTGTTTATTGGCTTCGTAAGAATCAGCAAAAACTTCAAAAGTAGAAGTCTGAGCTCCCCCATCTACCCGAATTGTACTAGTCTCAGATTTTTGTTCGGAAAACACCGCAGTTAGTGTTGTTTTCCCAAATTGAAACTGAGTTTTCATTCCAAAAAGACTTTGGGTTCCGGAAATAAGTGAGCCACTAAGAGGCAAACTCACATTCCCCAGCTCGATCTTTTTGATAATTTCATCCTCATCACCTGAATATTCTAATTTCATTTGATTTTCAAAATCAAACTGACTTTTTGTATCGTAATTAGTTCGCAAAGAAAGTTTAGTTCCTATCTTACCAATCACATTCATTTGAATACTTTGATCAAAATTAAAACTTGCGTTATTCTGTTGATTTTCCGTTAAATTGGGGTTTTTAGTTTTATCTACATTTCCAGCAAAGGTAAGTTCGGCAGCACCTTGGGGGCGAATATCTATTGTATTGCCTCCAAATATTCTACTGAAAGACTCTCCTCCAATCTGAAGCATAGGCTTTGTTCCTGCTACACCTTGATTAAGTAAATTCGATTGTACTTTTTGACGCCAATAGTTCTGAACTTGTTGATTAAACAACCAAGTTTTATATGACGACTCACTCATGAACCTGGGTCGATCTACAGAGAAGGATCCTATATTGTTTTGAAATCTAAATTCTCCGATTTCTGTATTGTATTCGATGGATTCTTCGAAATTGTCAGGCAGACCAAAAAGCATTTGTGGATAGGGCAAAGAAAGACTATCGTCTTGCCCTTTCACGCTGAACGTAAAACAAAGAAAAACCACAAAAGTAAAACATATTCTTACGGCAGTACTATAATGCATTGACTACAACTTCTTTAATGCCTGCTTAACAAGCTCTTCCACTTCCATAGTAGGGCTGTTTTCTAAAAGGTTGTCCACCAATTTGTGCACAGACTTGGAGGGAAAACCCAAGACCTCTAGTGCAGATAACGCCTCCTCGCGGTTTCTATTGCCTGATTTGAGAGTTATTTGTATATCATCAAATGCCTTGAGCATTTTATCTTTTAAATCAAGAATAATTCGCTGTGCTGTCTTAGCACCAATTCCTTTTACAGACTGAATCAAAGCAACATCTTCTTGTACAATAGCATCTCTTATTTCTTCGGATTTCATTGAAGACAAAATTACTCGAGCTGTCGAAGCCCCTACTCCAGAAACAGAAATCAGCATTCCAAAAACTTTTCTTTCCAATTTTGTACTGAAGCCATAAAGGGTGTTGGAATCTTCTTTAATCACTAAATGAGAAAACAATTTACATGATTCTGAGTCTCCCAATTCAGAATAAGTATTTAATGAAATATGAAGAATATAGCCTACTCCGTTGCAATCGATAACCGCATAAGCTGGATTTAGCTCCACTAATCGGCCTTGAATATGTGTGATCATTTTTTGACATTTTTAGTATGTGCATCAGCAACAGCTAAGGTCGACATATTTATAATTTCTTTAACACTAGCTCCTAATTGAAGAATATGTATAGTCTTTTTTAACCCAATTAAAATCGGTCCTATGGTTTCAAAACCAGCTAATTCTTGAAGTAATTTATAAGAAATATTTCCTGATTCTAAATTGGGAAAGATCACAACATTGACTTGATTGTGTTTTAATCTTGAAAAAGGGAATTTCTCAGAAAGAGAATCTTTATTGACTGCAAAATTTGCCTGAACTTCTCCATCCACAATCAAATCAGGTCTTCTTCGGTGAAGAATATCTGTGGCTTGTTTTACTTTTTTAGAGTGAGCATCATTAGTAGAACCAAAATTAGAATATGAGAGCAGGGCAAGGATGGGTTTAATTCCCATTCGAAGAACTGCGTCAGCAGTAAGTTCTGCAATATCTGCTAATTCATCAGCATTTGGATTTATATTGATGGTAGTGTCTGCAAAAAACATAGGACCATTGCTAGTCATAATAACAAACAAACCGGCAACTTTAGAAATCCCCTTAGCAGTTCCCACAATTTGAAGTGCTGGACGAATAGTCTCGGGATAATTCCTGGAAAAACCTGAAATCATAGCATCAGCATCGCCAAGCTCCACCATCATTGCACCAAAATAGTTGCGTTCACGCATTTTACGTCGAGCTTCATATTGCGTGTATCCATCTCTAGATCTTTTCTCCCAGAGTACATCTCCGTAAAGATTAATTTTTTCGACCATTTCATCTAATTTGGGATCGATAATTTCTACACCATCAAAATCAAAACCATTTTCCCTAATAAGCATTTGAATCTTATCAATTCGACCAAGAAGAACAGGTATTCCAATCATCTCATCTTTAATAATCTGAGCAGCTTTTAGTACATTATAGTGATCAGCTTCAGAAAATACAATTCGCTTAGGATTTCTCTTGGCTCGGGTGGTTACATTTCTCAAAAACTTATTATCTCGTCCAATGCGCTTCATCAAAGAAACCTTATATGCTTCCCAATCGTCAATTTTAATCTTCGAAACACCGGACTCTATGGCTGCTTTAGCTACAGCTGGAGCCACTTTAGAAATCAGGCGTGGATCGTTGGGCTTTGGAATAATATAATCCGGACCAAAAGTGATATTGGTATCTCCGTAGGTGATATTCACATCTTCAGGAACTAGTTCTTTTGTTAATTCGGCAATTGCCTTGACAGCTGCAATCTTCATTTCCTCATTAATCTGAGTCGCACGAACATCAAGTGCTCCTCTAAAAATATAAGGAAAACCAAGTACATTATTGACTTGATTCGGGTAGTCTGATCGGCCAGTGGCAAAAATAATATCTTTGCGAGCAGCCATGGCTTTAGCATAAGAAATTTCTGGCACTGGGTTAGCCATAGCAAAGACAATTGGTTGATCCGCCATTTTCTTTAACATGTCCACGCTCATAACGTTTCCTTTTGATAAGCCCACAAATACATTTGCGTTAAAAAGTGCATCAGCTAAATTATTAAGATCTCTGTGGGTAGAAAATTCTTTTTTAATCCCTGTTAAATTCTGTCTATCCGCTCTAATCACTCCACGACTGTCACACATCACAATATTTTCTGGACGAACTCCCAAGCTCACATATAGCTTGGCACACGAAATAGCGGCAGCTCCTGCCCCATTGAAGACTACTTGAACTTTTTCGATATCTTTTTCTATGATTTCTAGTGCATTTAAGAGTGCTGCACCAGAAATTATAGCCGTGCCATGTTGGTCATCGTGCATAATAGGAATATTCAATTCCTCCTTTAAACGTCGTTCAATCTCAAAACACTCTGGAGCTTTTATATCCTCAAGATTAATCCCACCAAAGGTAGGGGAGATAGCTTTAACCGTGGCAACAAAAGCATCGACATCAGTAGCATCTACCTCAATATCGAAGACATCAATATCTGCATAAATCTTAAATAAAAGCCCTTTACCTTCCATGACAGGCTTGGAGGCCTCAGGACCAATATCTCCTAGACCTAATACAGCACTTCCATTGGAAATTACAGCCACAAGATTTCCTTTTGCAGTATACTTGTAAATATCATCTGTATTTGCAGCAATCTTCAGACATGGCTCTGCCACACCTGGGGAGTAAGCCAAGGACAAATCTCTTTGTGAATTTGTACTTTTTGTAGGAACTACCTCAATTTTACCTGGTCGACCTTCAGAATGAAAATTTAAAGCCTCTTTTTTTCTAATCTTTTCCATATAATCAATTGCATTTTACTGGCAAACATACGAAATGGAAATGGCAGGGTAAAAGTTCCAGATTGAAAATTAGGTATTATTCAGGAGATATTACTCCAAGAAATTTTCTTGTGGTGAGCTCTTATGTACTCCTTAAAAATGGGTCTATTTTCTTCCTTTTTAATTTCTGGGTCTGAAGCAAGTAGTGCAAAAGCAATTTTTCTTGCATACTGAAGAATTTGTGCATCTTTTAACAAATCTCCTAATTTAAGTTCTAAAAGACCACTTTGTCGAGTTCCCATCATATCTCCTGGGCCTCTAAGTTTAAGATCTGCATCAGCAATTTCAAAACCATTTTGAGTCCTTACTAGTGTCTTTAGCCGGATCTTTGCATCTGAACTCAACTTTTGCCCACTCATCAAAATACAATAAGACTGTTCAGCACCTCTTCCAACACGACCTCTCAACTGATGCAATTGAGAAAGACCAAACCTCTCAGAGGACTCGATGACCATAACTGAAGCGTTTGGCACGTTTACTCCCACTTCAATAACTGTCGTAGCAACCATAATATTTGTTTCTCCTTTGACAAATCTAGCCATTTCAGATTCTTTATCATCGGATTTCATGCGACCGTGAACTACTGAAACTTGATATGTTGGCTTTGGAAAATGTCTACAAACTCCTTCATATCCGTCCATTAGATCTTTATAATCTAAAGTCTTGCTCTCATCTATAAGAGGATATACAATATATACTTGTCTTCCTTTTTCAATTTCTTGCTTCAAAAAGTGAAACATTGACAAGCGATGCTTATCTGTTTTATGTAGGGTAGTAATGGGTTTTCTACCCGGAGGCAATTCGTCAATCACCGAAACATCTAAATCTCCATAAACGGTCATTGCAAGTGTTCTTGGAATGGGAGTGGCAGTCATCACTAAAACATGGGGAGGTTTGAGGTTTTTACTCCACATTTTTGATCTTTGTGATACTCCAAAACGGTGCTGCTCATCGATAATAGCCAGTCCTAAATTTTGATAAAGTACCTTAGCCTCTAGAAGCGCATGAGTGCCTACTAATATATCTAACTCTCCTGATTCTAGAGCATCATGAATTTCTCTTCTCTGAGATGTTTTGGATGACCCTGTAAGCAATGCTATTTTCATACCCACCGCCTCCACCATTTGGTGTAAGCCATGATAATGCTGCGTAGCTAAAATTTCTGTAGGCGCCATTAAGCAGGACTGAAAACCGTTATCTTTGGCTATTAGCATCGCCATGAGGGCAACAATAGTTTTTCCTGAACCAACATCTCCTTGAACTAGTCTATTCATATGCTTACCCGAAGCTAAATCCAGTCGAATCTCTTTAATAACCCGCTTCTGCGCTCTAGTCAATTCGAAAGGCAATTGCTCATTATAAAATTCATTAAAATGCTTTCCAATATTCTTAAAGGGATAAGAAATCAAGGTCTTTTTTTTGTGAAGTTTCATCTTTAACATAGATAATTGAAGAAAAAAAAATTCTTCAAACTTCAGTCTTCGTTGGGCTTGAAACAAGTAATTTTCTGACTCAGGAAAATGTATATTCATGAGCGATTCTCTCTTTGACATAAGTTTGTATTCTTTTCTTATGCTAGAGGACAAAGTCTCAGAAATAAAAGGACTTACTTGACTTAGTAATTCGTGAATTAACTTGGCAATACCTTTAGAGTCAAGAGACCTAGATCTTAATTTTTCTGTGGAAGGATAAACGCCCTTCATGGCAGTAACCAAACTTGACTGATGGGATTCTAAAGTCTCTATTTCTGGATGAGAGATACTATATACTCCCATGTAGAGGGTGGGTTTACCAAAGACAACAATATCTTTATTCAAATGGAGAGATTTCTTTATCCATGCTACTCCCTTAAACCAAACCAATTCCATGGAAGTAGTGTCATCCTCGAAAATAGCTTTTAATCTTTTTTTTCTTCCAGAACCCTCTTCATTGACGCGAGTAATTTTACCTATAATTTGGAGATCAGCAAAATCGTCTCTTAGCTCTGAAATTTTATGAAACTGGGTTTTGTCTATGTATCTATAGGGATACAATTCAATAAGATCTCTGTAACTGAATACTTGTAATTCTTTTTTTAAAAGATCGGCTCGCTGAGGGCCAACTCCTTTTAGGAATTCAATGGGAGTATCAAGCTTATGCGGATTCTGAGACATCTATAAATTTTATCAAATGTAAGTTTTCAAAGCTACAGTTCAAAAAAAAACCAATTACTAAATTGCAAATAATTTTATTAGATTTGAAATATATTTATTAATCCTTGTAATATAATAATATTGCTATGAACCCGAAACCCACTCGAATTTTTGAATTGGCAGCATTCACAGAACAGAATTACAATAAACCTGATGTTATCGCCGGAAAAGAAAACGGTGTTTGGCGTACCTATTCTGCAAAAGAATATGTTTCTATGACTGATAATTTAGCTTATGGATTACTTAACATAGGTATGACTCGAGGCGATAAAATTTCTGTAGTCTCTGCAAATCGCCCAGAATGGAGCATCGCAGACATGGGAATTAATAAAATCGGAGCAATCAATGTTCCTATATACCCCAATGTAACTACCACTGACTATGAATATATTTTAAATGATGCTCAAGTAAAGATATTAATTGTAGGATCACAAGAAATATTTGACAAAGTACACATGCTACTGGATAGAGTGGAATCACTTGAAGCTATTTATGGCTTTGATGAAATAGAGAATGCAAAAGACTGGCATGACATTATTGAGAATGGACTAGATAATCCCCAAGCATCAAAAATGAAAGCAATTCAATTGGAAGTTAAGTCTTCAGATCTGTTTACTCTCATTTATACTTCTGGAACAACCGGAAATCCAAAAGGTGTAATGCTTTCTCATGATAATTTATTCTCACAATTTATCGGTTTAAAGGATGCCCTCCCCATTCAAGATACAGACAGAGCAATTAGTTTCCTCCCTCTATGTCATGTTTTTGAGCGAGTGGTGGAATACTTTTACCTGTATCGTGGAACCTCTATTTATTACGCTGAAAGCATTGAACTGATTGGCGAAAATTTAAAGGAAATTCAGCCTAGTATAATGCCTACTGTGCCAAGACTTTTGGAGAAGGTTTACGATAAGATTGTTGGTAAAGGATCTGATCTTACTGGCATCAAAAAGACACTATTTTTCTGGGCACTTAATCTGGGCTTACGACATGAATTAGATGGTAAGAATGGATGGTTTTACGAAGTTCAATTAAAATTAGCTAATAAGCTAATCTTTAATAAATGGAGAGAAGCTGTTGGGGGAAATATGAAATTTATTTTCTCTGGTGCAGCTGCCCTTCAACCTCGATTAGCAAGAGTATTTACTGCAGCACAAATGCCTATTTTTGAGGGCTACGGACTTTCTGAGACCTCTCCAGTAATCTCTGTAAACACTCCTGCTCCCGGTGGTAAATACTATGGAACAGTTGGGAAAATTATGGAAGGTGTTGAAGTTAAATTTGGAGATGACGGCGAAATATTTTGTAAGGGACATAATGTAATGATGGGCTATTACAATAAGCCAGAACTTACCTCTGAAGTATTAGATGATCAGGGGTGGTTTGCAACAGGTGATATTGGAACTTTAGTGGATGGTATGTATTTAAAAATTACCGATCGTAAAAAAGAAATCTTCAAAACCTCTGGGGGAAAATATATAGCTCCGCAGGTAATGGAAAATAAGTTCAAGGAGTCTCGTATCATAGAACAAATCATGATCTTGGGAGAGGGACAAAAAATGACAGCAGCCTTTGTTGTTCCTGACTTCACATCATTACAAGTATGGTGTAAAAATCACTCAATATCCTACAGCACGGATGCAGAAATGACAGAAAATCCTGAAATACTTAAAAAATATGAAAAAGAAATAGCGCATTATAATGAGCAATTTGCGCACTTTGAAAGAGTAAAGAAATTTGTACTCATGAAAGAGGTTTGGACTGTAGATGGAGGTGAATTAACTGCCACACTTAAGTTAAAACGAAAACCAGTGCTAGATAAATATCAAAAAGAATTCAATGAAATTTATAGTTGAAGAAATATTATACGTTAAATCCCCAAGAATTTATCTTAAAACATAAGCCATCCTAATCGGATGGCTTGTGTTTTTTTTTTGTAAAAAAAATATGCTCTCTAAATAAAATGCAGAATAATTAAAAATTTCAAACTGTTTCCATAACTAATTGATGATTTTTTTACATGAAAAAAACATCCAGTCTATTTTTATGTAATGCGGAATTATATTCTCAACTTACATAGATTATGCAAAAACTAATCATATTTATTATTGCCCCATTGTATATTGCACAAGCCCAATGCGATGGGAGATATATAGAGGAAATATTTACTGAATTTAACGTTTCTACTGAAACATATTCAGACATACACAATCTCCAAGTCGACATTTATCAGCCTGAAGGAGATTTAGTAGACAACAGACCTTTACTTATTTTGGCTCATGGTGGCTCTTTTATCGCAGGAGTTAGAACAAATCCAAGTATGGTTTCTCTGGCAGAAAAATTTTCAAAAAAAGGCTTTGTAGTTGCCTCTATTTCCTATAGACTAATGTCATTTATGGAATTGGTTACTGCGAGCGGAGCATTAAATGGAGTAGCAAGAGCATTAAGTGACGGTAGGGCAGCAGTTCGTTATTTCAGAAAAACCATTTCAGAGGGAAATCCATATAAGATTGATACTAACCAAATATATTTCGGTGGAAATTCGGCTGGTGCAGTGATTGCTATCCATATAGCTTTTATGGATCTAGAAGACATTTCAGACCCTGACTTATTAAACGCAATCAATAGTAATGGAGGTATTATTGGAGATAGCGGAAATGAGGAGTATTCTAGTGAAATTAGAGGAGCTATTAGTCTAGCTGGAGGGATAGCCAATTTAGATTTCATTGAAGCCAGTGATTTTGATAAGCTTCTTATTTCTTGCCATGGAGACCAAGACCTCACAGTTCCGTATAATTGTGGACAACCACTAGGAATATCCGTTCTACCACAACTATGTGGGGGTGGATCTATATTAGAACATTCCAATGAGATGAATTTTGAAAACTTTCATCATTTACTCTTTGAAGGCGCAGGTCATGTTCCATGGGAATATGGTGGGCTATCCGAAGAACTTATGGTTGACTTTGTGACTGAAAAACTTTATGAAAATTTAGACTGTTTCGAGGTAGGTCTATCAAATATTAATTATACTTTACCCACTTTATATCCTAATCCCACAAGAGATATAGTAGAAATTTCTCATTCCAAAAAAATTATTAGCATAAAGATTCGAAATATTAAAGGGCAAATCATTATGATTGAAACAAATTTAACAAGCCTATCTTTATCAGAGATTCCTGAGGGATTCTATTGCGTGGATATTTTAGACGAAAACAATAATATTGCCCATTTAAAAATACTTAAGCAATAATTAACTTTCACAAAAAAAATGTAGGATTAATCTCAAATGTTAATTTCCTCTGTAACATCTATTAAATATTCGAATCCCATTAAATTTTAAATCTAGAAGAAATAGGTTTAGTTCCTGAACAAAACTTCATTGACAAAAATATTTTTCAAAACTAAGGTAACTCGATAACCCTTGAATGAATAAAAAGCTATATGTATAGAATTTCGTAAAATAAAATAAAAAGGTATGCGCGCATACATTTTTATTTTGTAAATTCAACCTCCAATAAAAATTATGAGTCAAAAAAAACACATCATAGACTTTCGAATTCGATCTTCTTGGCATGGCATTTCTAGACTATATAACAGAAGCGCTAATGCTCATGACTCGACAAGTTCCATGGGATTTGCCCTTCTAAATATAGAAAAATTAGGTACTCCATCGACACAGTTAGGTCCCAAAATGGGTATGGAATCTAGAAGTCTATCACGGATTCTTAAAAGCATGCTGGACTCAGGATTCATTTTTAAAAAAGGTGATAAATCGGACAAAAGAAAAACACATCTCTTTCTGAGCGAAAAGGGATTAACGCTAAGAAAAATTGCAGCACATCAAGTAAAATCATTTAATGAGTGTGTATTTAAAAAAGTCAGTAGAAAAGAATTAGAGGCATTTTATAAAGTAATGGATGCCGTTGATGAATCCATTGAAGAATTACAAAATGAAAGATAATAGACAAATACAACAAGCAGCCGTTATTGGATCGGGCATAATGGGATCTCGAATCGCATGTCACTTGGCCAATGTGGGAATTCAAGTTCTCTTGTTAGACATTACACCTCTTAAACTAAATGAATCAGAAGAAAAACAAGGCTTTGATTTAGATCAAGATATCGTAAAAAATAGGATTGTAAAGGATGCCTTAAAAAGCACTTTAAAATCTAGACCATCTTCGCTCTACCAAAAAGAGTTTGCTCACCGAATCAGCACGGGTAATCTGTCTGATGATTTTAATGAAATTGTTCGTGCCGACTGGATTATAGAGGTAGTAGTAGAAAGACTAGACATCAAAAAAAAGGTCTTTGAAAAAGTGGAAGAATATAGAAAACCAGGCAGTATCATTTCCAGTAACACATCTGGAATCCCTATCAATATGATGCTAGAAGGTCGATCTGACGATTTTAAAAAACACTTCTTGGGCACGCATTTCTTTAATCCACCGAGATATCTGGATCTTTTGGAAATTATCCCAGGACCAAGTACCAAACCAGACATTATTTATTTTCTGATGCAATTTGGAGATCGATATCTAGGAAAAACTACAGTCTTATGTAAAGATACACCTGCATTTATTGCGAATCGTATTGGAGTGGCAGGAATTTTATCCCTTTTTCACCTAGTTGAAAAGAAAAGCTTTTCAGTAGAGGCCATAGACAAATTAACTGGGCCACTAATAGGAAGACCTAAATCAGCTACTTTCCGAACTTGCGATGTAGTAGGATTAGATACTCTGATTCATGTAGCGGATGGACTTTATCAAAACTGCAAGGAAGACGAAATTAGATCGTCCTTTCTATTGCCAGAATATGTAAAGTCTTTGTTTAAAAACAAGTGGTTTGGGGACAAAACAAAACAAGGTTTTTACAAAAAAACAAAAGATGCAGAGGGCAAAAAAACCATACTTTCTTTGGACCTAAAAACCTTAGAATATAAGATACAAGAACGAGTAAAATTCCCAGAACTTGCTCAAGCCAAAGAGATGGATGATCTGCGAAGCAGAATAAAATTATTGTACCAAGCAAAAGGAGAAATAGGAAAATTTTACCGAGAAATGTTCAGTGATATTTTTAGCTATGTATCCCACAGAATTCCTGAAATATCAAACGATATCTACCGCATTGATCAAGCCATGAAAGCAGGTTTTGGTTGGGAATTGGGTCCTTTTGAAATTTGGGATGCAATTGGTGTAGAAGAGGCTTGCAGCCAAGCAAAAAAATTAGACCGGCCAATTGCCGCCTGGGTAATCAAAATGCTAGCACAAGGAAACAAGGCCTTTTATAAAAATGATATAGGTGCCCTCGATTATTTTGATCCTGATACGCAAAAATACAAACTTCTTCCAGACCAAAAAGGACTCATTAACCTCTACGTACTTAAAAAATCCAATACGGTTTGGAAAAATAATGTAGCCACCCTCATTGATTTGGGTGAGGATGTTCTTAATTTAGAATTCCATTCAAAAATGAATTCCGTTGGAGGAGACACTCTTCAAGCTATTCATCATGCTATTAAACAAACTGAAAAAGAACACCGAGGTCTTGTAATCGCCAACCAAGCACAAAACTTTTCTGTAGGAGCTAACCTAGCTATGATCTTCATGATGGCCGTAGAACAAGAATACGAAGAGATAGACTTCGCTGTTCGGGCCTTTCAACAGACCACTCAAATGATTCGTTATTCAAACATTCCAGTAGTTGTCGCTACTCAAGGAATGACTTTAGGAGGAGGCTGTGAAATTGCCATGCATGCGGACCAAACTCAAGCCGCAGCAGAAACCTATATGGGATTAGTTGAAATGGGAGTAGGACTCATTCCAGGTGGGGGTGGATCAAAAGAAATGGCCCTACGAGCCTCTGAAAGATTTAACCAAGGAGATATACAAAATCCACTCATCAGAGAGATGTATCTCAATATTGGAATGGCCAAGGTATCCTCCTCTGCGCATGAAGCGATAAGCCTAGGTTTATTAAGAAAAGGACTTGATCGAATTTCCATCAATAAAAGACGACTAATTTATGATGCAAAAGCCGCAGTCATTTCTATGTCCGAACAAGGGTATAATGCTCCTTCAAAAGAGAAAAAAATAAAGGTACTAGGCAAGCAAATTCTCGGATCTTTTCTGGTGGGGGCAGATTCTATGTTTCATGCTGGTTTTATCACACAACATGAAAAATTGATGTCAGAAAAACTCGCTAATGTTATTTCGGGAGGCGACTTATCCTCACCTACTTTGGTTAGTGAACAGTATCTTCTAGATCTAGAAAGAGAAGCCTTTTTGTCTCTCACTGGAGAAAGAAAAACATTAGAACGCATTGAGCACATGCTAAAAAAAGGAAAACCATTACGAAACTAAAACACTAATAATGAAAGCATATATCGTAAAAGGGTATCGAACTGCAGTAGGAAAAGCTCCAAAAGGTGTTTTCCGATTTACTCGTCCTGATGATTTGGCTGCCGCCACAATAAAACACATGGTAGATGCCTTACCTGAATTAGATGTAAATAGAATTGATGATGTAATTGTTGGAAATGCTACACCCGAAGCAGAA
This sequence comes from Flavobacteriales bacterium, assembly GCA_002707145.1. The sequence goes on from PAMD01000006.1 coordinate 33,580, forward strand.
CAAGGACTCAATATTGGAAGAATGGTATCCTTAATGGGCTTAAACACAAACCAAGTTCCGGGACTAACCGTAAACCGATATTGTTCCTCAGGAATCGAAACCATTGCCCTAGCCACAGCAAAAATAAATACGGGAATGGCTGACTGTATTATAGCTGGAGGAGTAGAAACTATGTCTCCCATACCCTTTGGGGGCTGGAGAGTGGTGCCCAACACAGAGGTTTCTGCGAAAAATCCAAGTTGGTATTGGGGAATGGGCAATACCGCTGAAGAAGTAGCGCGTAGATATAAGATTTCGAGAGAAGACCAAGATATGTTCGCCTTTCACTCGCATGAAAAAGCGCTAAATGCTATTGATCTTGGATTATTTAAAGAAGATATTGCACCTATCGAAGTTGAAGAAATATTTTTAGACGAAAAAGAGAAAAGACAGAGCCGAAAATTTATTGTCGATACCGATGAAGGTCCACGAAGAGGAACTAATTTAAAGGCCTTATCTAAATTGCGACCCGTATTTGCTGCAAATGGTAGCGTAACGGCCGGAAACTCTTCTCAAACATCAGATGGAGCGGCTTTTGTTATGGTCATGTCTGAAAAAATGGTCAAAGAACTGAATATAGAACCTGTAGCTCAACTGCTCAGCTATCAAGTTGCAGGACTAGAACCTAGCGTAATGGGAATGGGACCTGTTTATGCAGTGCCGAAGGCATTAAAAAAAGCGGGACTGAAAATGAAAAATATTGAACTATTTGAGCTCAACGAAGCCTTTGCCTCTCAATCTTTAGCCGTATTGAAAGAGTTGAATTTGAATCCCGACATAGTGAACGTTAATGGAGGAGCCATTGCACTTGGTCACCCACTAGGCTGCACGGGAGCAAAACTTTCCGTACAATTATTTAATGAAATGAGAAGAAGAAACCAAAAAATTGGCATGGTGACTATGTGTGTAGGAACGGGTCAAGGAGCTGCAGGGATATACGAACTATTAAAATAAAATTATGACCTACCTAAAAGGAGGAGAATTCCTCGTAAAAGATATCGAAGCAAATAAAATCTTCCTAAGAGAAGAGTTTAATGAAGAACAGATGATGATGCTTCAGGCAACTCAGGAGTTTAATGAAAGGGAAGTTCGTCCGAACCTAATGCGATTTGAAAATAAAGATTACGCCTTGATAGAACAATTGATGCGTCAGTCTGGAGAATTAGGTCTTTTAGGCATCACGGTTCCTGAAACCTACGAAGGCTTGGGTATGGGCTTTAATACTGGAATGTTAATTTGTGAGGAAATATCAAGTCTAACCGGCTCTTTAGCCACTGCGTTTGGTGCGCATACAGGAATTGGAACGTTGCCCATTTTACTTTACGGAAACGAGGGTCAAAAAAAATATTACCTCCCCAAAATCGCCTCTGGTGAATGGATGTCTTGCTACAACCTAACGGAACCAGATGCGGGCTCAGACGCAAATTCTGGAAAGACAAAGGCAGTACTCACTGAAGATGGACTGCACTATAAAATTACTGGACAAAAGATATGGATTTCGAATGCTGGTTTTGCACATGTCTTTATTGTTTTTGCTCGAATAGAAAACGACAAAAAAATCACGGCATTTATCTTTGAAAAAGACAAAGTGGAGGGATTAACCCTTAATCCAGAAGAATCAAAATTAGGAATACGCTCCTCTTCTACGCGACAAGTCTTTTTTAATAACGTAAAAGTACCTTTGAGCGCCATGTTGGGAAAACGAGGAGACGGATTTAAAATCGCTATGAATTCCTTAAATGTTGGACGTATTAAATTGAGCGTAGCGGTCACAGGAGCATCGAAAAAAGTACTTAATTATGCGATAAATTATGCCAATGAGCGAAAACAATTTAAAATGCCCATCGCATCGTTTGGTGCTATCCAATATAAACTAGCTGAAATGGCTACAAAAACCTATGTGGCCGATGCAGGAAATTACAGAAGCGGACAAGATATAGAAGATCATATTGCTCGATTAGAAGCTACCGGAATGAATCCTCAAGAAGCTAAATTAAAGGGGGTAGAAGAATATGCTATCGAATGTGCCATCTTAAAAGTATTTGGATCTGAGGTGGTTAAATACACCTGTGATGAGGCTATTCAAGTATATGGAGGGATGGGCTTCTCGGCAGAATCAGAGGTCGAAGCTTGTTATCGAGATGCTAGAATTTCTAGAATTTATGAGGGAACCAATGAAATCAATCGTCTTCTCGTTGTCAAAATGATACTCAAAAAAGCCATGACAGGGGAAATCAATATACTGGGTACTGCTAAAGAAGTAGCCAAAGAACTATTGAGCATTCCGTCATTTGAGGTCTCCACCTCGCTAGATATCTTGGGTGAAGAGAAGAAGTCACTTAAAAAACTCAAAAAAGCTATTCTAATGGTCTCAGGAACAGCGGCTCAAAAACTAGGAGAAAAATTGGCTACGGAGCAAGAAATCATGATGAATATTGCCGACATGATAATTGAAGTATTTATGCTGGAATCTGCCATCCTTAAGACAGAAAAATTGATTACCAAACACGGAGAAAAAAATAATCAAGAAAAGATCTCTATATGTATCAATTACCTCTATCATACCGCAGAAGAAGTTTCCAAAAACGGGAAAGAAGCACTCTATGCTCTTGCAGAAGGTGACGAACAGAAAATGCTATTAATGGGACTAAAACGTTTCACTAAATTAAGCCCTACAAACCTGAAGGAGCACAGAAGATCAATAGCCAAGAGACTGATTGAAGCCAACGAATATTGTTTTGACTAAAACATAAATCAATAAAGTCCCTCAATGAGGGGCTTTATTTTATACCAATATTTTAAATTTATTCCTCAAAATACTTCTGAATTAAGAAGGCAATATAATCTCTATGTGTGTTAGTGCTTATTCCCGAAGACTTTGAGTTTTTCATCTCTCTCGAGATCTTATTCAACTGGCTATATACTTGTGCTTGTATCATGGCATGCAAATTCTTGACCTTGGCTAAACCAATAAATTTTTTCACAAAGGCAACTTGCAAATTTTGTCTAAAACTATTTACGGGCTTATTCTTGTCGACCTTAAACATCGCATCATGAAGATCTTTAAAGTAAGCAGACAAACTATAGGTATTTCCATACAGGCTAGAATTGACCATTCTGTTGAGTACTGAACTGTTAAGCAACTGATCGGCGACCATCATCTGAATCCCTAAAACACGCTCGTGAATTTTTGGATCCTCTCCACTGTAAGGTGTATTAAAACCTCTTCTTTGCTGCTGTAAAAAAGGGTATAATGCTTCTGAGTTTACAAAGGCATTGGGAGCAAAGCCATATTTAGTTAGCGCATCCATCGCCGACTTTTGTTCTTCATAAGAAACCGGAGTAAAAGGCTTTATATCGGTATCTTGCCCGACCATTGACCTGTCTACATGCACACCAGCTATTTGCCTACTTATGATTTTTAAAGAAGTCGAATGCTGACCTGTTAAGGTATAGTAAGAATTTAATAACTCTTGGTGAGAGCCACCTTCTTTTCTGTATTTGTCAAGAAGTTTAGGGAATATATTATTCACCAATTTTATACGGTCTACGGCATACAAAACCGGCTCAGAAGTTAAATCATAAATCATAGCGTCAGGATCCATTCCTTTCCCTGTTCCGCGCATGTCATCAGCATCATTGGCAAATTTATGTTCGTGCTTTGTACTTTCCTCTAAAATGACATTCAAACCCTCATCGTCTGTTTCAGAATATGCAAACCTGATTGCCCAATGGTCGTAAGGACCAGGAATAGAATCATAATAAAGACCTTGATTTTCTGGATTTAGACTGAAGTTAATAGAAGGATATTCCATTACCGAGGAACAAAGTCCTTTCTCGAAGGTAGTTTCTTTGTCTTGGATTTCTTTATATGTCAAAAAGTTAGAGCCTTTGAAATTATGATTTAAACCTAACGTATGCCCCACCTCGTGAAGCACTAATCTTCTAAGGGATTCTCGAATTAGTCTTTCTTTGCTAGCTTCGCCTAAATCCATAGCATCAATTGCACTTTCTGCAAATAAATTATTGGACTGAAGCATTGCAGATGCAGAACAGAAATGAGCATCCATTGGATTTTCATCCTCTAAAAATAAGGCTGAGCTTTCGAATAACTCTCCCTGTGTAATTCTTTTGGTAATATAAATCCACTCTAGCATAATATCGGCACCAAGAATTTGGCCAGTACGAGGGTTGACAAAACTTGGACCATAACCACCAAAGGGAGGATTTGGAGAAGATGTCCATCGAAGAACATTATAACGAATATCTCCAGCATCCCAGTCAGCACTATCTGGCTGAATATTAACTTGAACTGCATTTTTAAAACCGGCACTTTCAAAAGCCAAACTCCAAGATTCTACACCTTCTCTAATAATCTCTCTTAATTCAATAGGAGTAGTGTTTTCTATCCAGTATATTAGAGGCTCTACAGGTTCAGAAATGGCTAACTCAGGATTCTTTTTCTCTAGTTTCCATCGATGAACTAAATCTCTATAATTAATGGCATCAGTAGTAGTCATATCATTCACATTGGTTGTAAAATATCCAACTCTTGGATCATCAAAACGTGGTTCAAAATTATTTTCCGGCATTTCAATAAGTGAATGTTGCACTAGAAGATTTATAAATCTAGAGTCGGTTACCGCTAGTCCACCATAACTGATAGGCACAGGATTGTCGTAGGCATACTGAACAATAAAATCGGTATTTTTTGGATAATTTTTTATCTTATGGTATTTTGTTTTTGTTTTACTCAATTTGCCGATCTTAAAGCCTCTCGAACCAGGACGACTCGCGCGTTTTAATTGCTGAAGGTTCTCTGATAGAAAAATCTTATCAGCATCCAACAAAAATCTTGAACTATCATTGCTTGAAACAATAATACTTTCACTAACAAGTACAGGATGATTAACATTTGCGTCTTCAGATCTTGAAAGAGCACTTTCTTCATCAAAATAGAAGCGAGTATTCTCTTGAATAAACTCAATTCTATTGTAATATTTTTGAATTTTAAATACTTTAGAACCACGGAAATTACCTCGGAAAAAGCCAGCATCTGTCAAACCATTTTCTATGTAGCTAAAGTGAATAAACTCCTTATCTAGCTGATCTTTGGTTATCTCTATAAATAAACTCCCTTTATCTTTGTCTCTATACAAATTGAATAAACCTTCGATCTTGTCTAATTTGGCTACCTTTTCTTTGAACAAGTCTTTTGCTTCCAACTTTGGCTTCTCGGCTTTTGATTTACCAAATATTTGAGCATGTAATGGAAAGGTTGAGCAAAAAATTAAGGTAATAAATATGTAAATTGCTTTTTTCATTTCCTTTAAATTTAAATTTCAACAAAGATAGTTTTATTAAATAAATTTTTGTTCAATTGAAGATTCTTAGGAGTACAATTTTTTGATTAAAACTATTCTTTATTCATACCTTTGGATCATGAAAATTTTAACGCATCAATTGGCGAATGGAATCCGTATTATACACCACCCTTCATCAAGCCCAGTTGCTCATTGTGGAATCATGGTTAATGTTGGATCCAGAGATGAGAGGACAGATGAACAAGGAATATCTCACTTTATTGAGCATGCCCTTTTCAAAGGAACAAAGAAGCGAAAACCATTTCATATTCTAAGCAGACTAGAAGATGTTGGGGGTGAACTAAACGCATATACAACTAAAGAAGAAACATGGTACTATGCTTCTTTCATGAAGCAGTATTACTACAGATCGATTGAGTTATTAGGTGATATTATTTTTCAGTCTACCTTTCCAAAAAAAGAGTTGAAGAAAGAAAAAGATGTAATTATGGATGAGATTAACTCTTATCTTGACAGTCCTTCTGATGCGATTTTTGATGAATATGAGGAACTAGTTTTTAAAGGACATTCTTTGGGAAGAAATATTCTAGGAAACAAAAAAACTCTTAGTTCCTTTAATAGAAAATCGGTAGATGAATTTATGACAAGTCTTTATTTAACGGACCAAATGACACTGAGTTCGGTTGGAGACATTGATTTTAAAAAACTTATCAGCTATGCTGAAAAACATTTAGGAAAAATAACTAGAAGAAATGAACACTCTATCCGACTTCCATTCAATAGTTATGAAACTTTTAATTTACTAGTCAAAAAAGACCTCCTGCAAACACATTGTATTCTTGGAAATCGGGCATACAGTGTGCATGACCCGAAAGCTCAAACTTTAATTCTGCTAAGCAATTTACTAGGAGGACCTGGAATGAATTCCCGTTTAAACCTTGGGATCAGGGAAAAGTATGGTTTCACCTACGCTATTGAATCCAATTACACAACCTATGCAGATACCGGAGTCTGGGGTATTTACTTTGCTACAGAGCCACAATCCGTAAAAAAAACTATCAAATTAATTCATAAGGAATTAAAAAAACTGAGAGACAAACCCATGGGGCCCTTGCAACTCAAAAAAGCTAAACAACAATTAATTGGGCAATTAGCCATTGCTCAAGAAAACAACTGTAATCTTATGCAATCTATTGCGAAGAGCTACCAGGCTTTCGGAAAAGTAGAGAGCATCCAAGAAAGTAATGAAAGAATAATGGCTATAACATCTCATGAAATTCAAGAGGTTGCAAAAGAAATTTTTAATGAAAGTTGCTTGAGCACACTCATTTACGAACCCAAATAATAGTGATATGGATTTCATCTCTAAAGAATTAGATAACTATTGCAATGCCCATACCACTTCAGAAGATAAAGTACTCTCGGAGTTAAATCATAAAACACATACTTCCGTATTAAATCCTCGAATGATTTCTGGCCATATTCAAGGTCAATTTTTGACTATGCTCAGTAGAATGATCAAACCCAAATGCATTGTTGAGATTGGGACTTACACAGGTTATTCTGCTATTTGTTTGGCTAAGGGACTTCCCCCGGATGGAGTCATTCATACCCTTGAAGTAAATGAAGAATTACATGATATTGCTGCTTCTTACTTTCAAAAATCGGAGATAGAACACCAAGTTGTTCAGCATACCGGAAATGCACTTTCAATTTTAGAAAAAATGGATATTAATATTGACTTAGCTTTTATTGATGCTGACAAAAAAAATTACCCAAAATACTTAGATTTGCTTCTTGATAAGTTGAGTCCTGGAGGTTGGATTGTGGCAGACAATGTTTTATGGTCAGGAAAAGTAACTCAAAAAATAAATCCCTTAGATAAAGCTACTCTTGCACTTTTGGAGTATAACAAAAAGGTCATGGAAAATAAAGAATTAGAAAACATTTTATTACCCATTAGAGATGGACTTATGATTTGTCAAAAAAAGAAATGAAAATTGTATATTTAAAAAAATAAAAGGTCAATTTCATTGAAAAATATTCTCTTATTTGTATTGTTATTTTCCTTAGGAAACTTAAAATCTTTGGCCACTCATTTGATTGGTGGGGAAATGACTTATACTTGTTTAGGTAACGACTTGTATGAAATCAGTTTGGTTATCTATGTAGACTGTGGACCCTCTAACACAACAGGTACCTCATTTGATCAATCGGGAATTATTACTGTATATAACAGTAGTAACCAAGAGCTACAACAAATAACAATCTCTGACCCATCATCGACGCTTCTAAGTGATCAAACAGCAGGAAATGACTGCCTAGAATTACCCTCTGATTTATGTATTGAACAAGGTGTTTACACAACTATAGTGGAGTTACCCCCTATTCAAGGAGGATATCAAATTGCTTATCAAAGATGCTGTAGAAATCCCTCTATTATTAATGTTCCTTCACCTGGTGACATTGGTTCTACTTTTGTTATTTATATCCCCGGAAGTGAAGTGATTTCAGATTGTAATTCTAGTCCTGTATTCAATAATTACCCTCCGCTGGCCTTATGCCTTGGAGATGAAGTAAATCTGGATTTGTCTGCCTTCGATTCTGACGGGGACTCTCTTGTCTACGAACTTACTACTCCTTTGCTAGGAGCTAATGATCTTAACCCCACAGAAATAACCCCTCCCCCATTTAATCCCATTCCTTGGCAAGCTGGATATTCGGATACTTATCCTTTGGATTCAAATCCAAGTGTCGAGATAAACACTCAATCAGGAATTCTCACTGGAACTCCAATATTTATGGGTATGTTCATAGTAGGAATCAAAGTTAAAGAATACAGAAATGAAGTTTTTATTGGAGAAATAATTCGAGATTTCCGTTTCCTTGTAGTGGATTGCAATGTTATTACAGCATCTTTTCCTTTGTCTAGTTGGTACTGTAATAGTCTTAACGTAGAATTTGAGAATAATAGTAATAATGCAGACTCGTATTACTGGGATTTTGGAGAAAATAATACTTCTTCTAGTTTATTTGAACCTAATCACACTTATTTAGATACGGGGACATATACTGTTACTTTGATCGCCAATCCCAATACCATTTGTGCAGACACAAACATCGTCACATTTCCGCTATTCACTGAATTAACCCCATATTTTGAAAACCCTGAACCGGAATGTATAGACAATAATAACTTTAGTTTTATGGGAGAAGGACTTATCCCTGAGGGTTCAATATTCTATTGGGATTTTGGATCTCTTGCCAATCCGCCTACTTCAAATGCACAAGATCCAACTGGAATTAATTTTACTCAAACAGGAATTTACCCCATCAGTTTTAACATACAATTTGAAGACTGCGATGAGACTTTTTTTGGAGAAATAGAAGTGTTTGATGAAGATATTTTCCCAGAAATACCCCCTGTAGGATCTCAGTGTTTTGAAAACAATTCCTATGATTTTTTTGCACAAGGCATTTTTCCAGAAAATGCAACTTTTTCTTGGAATTTTGGGCCCAATGCGCTCTCTCAAACTTCTGACCTTCAAAATCCAACAAATATTTCGTTCAACAGCTCAGGACCACAAGAAATAATTCTCAATATATCCGCAAATGGTTGCGAAAAATCCACTACAACATCTATTGAAGTCCAAGATGAAATCGGAATCAACATTACTAATTCCCCAGTATCTGGATGTGAACCTTTAACAGTACAATTTGAAAGTAACTTAGATCCCTTGATTCATAGTTTTAATTGGGATCTAGGCAACGGAACAAATTCTAATTCAGCTAACTCTACCTCTTCATACAACCAGGGGAACTATGACATTAGCTTAATCGTTTTTAATTTAACAGATAATTGTGGAGGCACAATACAACTAGATAACTTTATAAACGTAGAACCCCAACCTGAATCTTACTTTACTCTAAATAGTTCGGAATTGAACCTAGGGGAATCATTAGAGATTTCTAATGAAAGTGTATTTGCGAATAGTTACATGTACGAATTTTCTTCCGGATATATTACTACGGAGGAAAACCCTATCTATACACCTCCAATTAACGGAGAAATTGACATTTGGCAATTCGCTATGAATAATGAATTAGCATGCATTGATTCTAGTTATGCAAAAATCTATGTTGACTACGAATATACCGTATGGATCCCCAATGCATTTACACCCAACCAGGACGGAGAAAATGATGAATTTTTTCCCATTCTATATGGAATTCCTGAGTATCGGCTAGAAATATTCGACCGTTGGGGAAAGCTTGTCTATGACAAATATGGCACTCAACCCCGGTGGAATGGTGAATTAAAAAATGGGGTGATTTCGTCCTCAAATAGCTTTGCATACATACTTCAATTCGAAACTCTAGGTGGAGAAAAAATCACCAAAAAAGGAGTTGTAAATCTTATTCGGTAAGGGGTAGATGGAGTACTTTTGCTTCTGAACCATTTGGAAAACTGATACCCATCAAGTTAGATAATGTCGAAGCAATATCTGTCACGGCTACCTTTTCGTTTGATCTTCCTGCCTTGATTTTCCATCCAAACCAAATCAGGGGGACATGCTGATCATATGCATACCCAGAACCATGTGTTGTACCTGTGCGACTATACTCAACCCAGGCGGGATCTAAAACCAATAAAACATCTCCTGATCGCTTTGGATTATAACCTTTTTGTAATGAAGCAAGATCTCCATATTGAAACTCTGAACGCTCTAAAATTCTTCCACAGACAGCTTTTTTAACCCCTTTAATTCGTAACATAAAATCCGCAGCCTGCTGCTGTACTTCATGAAGGCTTAAATACTTCTCAAAAATCAAATCTTTATTTAAATAAATTTGTGCGTTGCCATAGCTTTTGACCCACTCTCCTGGCCCATATATATTCTTCAAGAAAACTTTTAATTGAGCAATAGGGTCTAATGCATCAAAATAACCAGAGGGAACCTGTACATCATTTAAATAGGAAGGAGTCCGAACAGCTCCATGGTCTGAAGTTAAAAAAACTAGGATATCTTCAGACCCTAATTTTTGATCAAGAAAAGAGAGAAAATAAGACAAGTCTCTATCTAACCTGAGGTAGGTATCTTGAATTTCTTTGGAGTCTGCACCAAACTGATGCCCTACATAATCTGGGGAAGAGAAGCTAACCGCCAATAGATCTGTATATTCATCTGAACCTAAATCTTCACCCTCAATAGCAGCTATTGCTAAATCTATAGTGAGAGAACTTCCAAAAGGAGTTGCCTTAATAAGTCCTAAGCCATTTTCAGATAATAAATCAGGTAGTCGATGAGGAAATTTCGGATATTTTTCTCCTGAGAATGCTTCTTCATACACACTATTGTCTACCAAACTTTCATCATATATTTTTGAGTTCAATAATAGATTCCAGTCTTGCGAAAGATAGGCTTCACAAAGATCTTTGTTATTGAATTGGCGTAGCCATTTTGGCAAGCGATTGGCATAGTAAGAACTAGAAACAAAATCTCCAGTCTCTGAATCGAACCAGAAAGCAAAATTACCCATATGACCTGCGGGAAGAATCGCCGACCGATCTTTTAAACCGATACCAATCACTTTCGATTTATTCATTGTAAATAGTCTAAGTTCGTCTCCAAAAGTAGTATTTAACATTTGTGAAGGAGACATTTTTCCAGATGCATTATTTGCTCCCAATGTTTGCCTGCTTGAATCACCAACACAGTATTGATAAGTATGCGAATTTCTATCAAACCAAGAATTAGCAATCACTCCATGGCTTGAGGGAGTAGCTCCTGTATAAATTGAGGCATGCCCAGGCCCAGTATAGGTGGGTATATAATTAAAATGTGTATTTGTAAATTGGTAACCATTATTGATCAGCCTCTTGAAGCCACCTTCACTAAATTCGTCCCAATACCTGTTAATAAAGTCAAAACGCATTTGGTCAACCACAATGCCAATAACTAATTTTGGTGGGACTGTTTGAGAAAATAATGGAAAACTCAAGACAATAGATAAAAAAAGAATACGAAGCATATTATTGATTTTTATAGATAATATATAAAACAAACAAACAAGAAAAAATACTGACAAACAAGTTGGTAAAAGCTAGGGCTGTATGTCCACTTTTCAACAGATTAAAGGTCTCAAAACTGAAAGTTGAAAAAGTACTAAAACCACCACAAAAACCTGTAACTATAAAAAGTTTCCATGTGGAATTAAGGAGAAATTTATCTGGTAATATGTACATAAAAAACCCCAATATAAGCGTTGCCAAAAGATTAGAAAAAAAAGTGACATAAATTAGACTAGGAGCAAAATATGCTGTTGCAAACTTAGCTAGACCAAAACGACTTAAACTTCCTAGACCTCCACCAATAAAAACAGCAAAAAAATTAATCATATGAATAGTTTTTTTATTTTATTTTTTTGGACCAAAGCCCAAATAGATTTCGCAACAATAATCCCTAAGAATGAGCCAAAAATAACATCTAAGGGATAATGTTTACCAACAAATATGCGACTTATCCCTACTAGGAAAGCCCAAGAGTAAACGAAATAAATAAATCTAGTTCGCAGAGGAAAAAGTGCAGAAACAATAGCTGATAAAGCAAAAAAATTGGCTGCATGAGAGGAGACGAATCCGTAAAGCCCCCCCTTTGATACAAGTAAATGAAATTTTCCTACCAATTCGGGAGTATGGCTTGGTCTCAAGCGCATAAATACATTTTTTAAAAAATGTACAGAAATAAAATCTGTAACACCAACCACTACAGCGATAAGAACAATACTCAACCAAAATGATTTTCCTAACTTTTTTATACAGTTAAAAACAATACATAAAAAAAGAGGAATAGCAGAAAAGGTGCTAGAAATAAAAACCCAAAAAGAATCTAATAATTCAATTCTTGAATTATTGATTAAAAGAAATAATTCTTTGTCATATTGAAGAAGATTATCAAGCATTTAATTGGGCCCAAATTAAATCTTTCAATTGGGCTAAACCTTGCTGAGCAACAGATGAAAAAAAAATGCATTTAACTTTTTTGGGAATAGTCTTTTCCACCTCTCTTAGCAGTTCCTCGTCTAACATATCAGCCTTAGAAATAGCCAACAAACGATCTTTATCCAAAAGTTGTGGATTATAAATTTCTAATTCTTTAAGTAAAATATTGTATTCAGAAGCAATATCATCTGCATCTGCAGGCACCAAAAACAAAAGAGTAGAATTTCTTTCTATGTGTCGCAAAAAACGAAGACCTAATCCTTTCCCTTCACTTGCCCCCTCAATAATACCTGGAATATCTGCCATAATAAAAGATCGATTATCTCTGTATGAAACAATTCCTAAATTGGGTACTAAGGTGGTAAATGGATAATTTGCTATTTTTGGCTTTGCGGCTGAAATAACAGACAAAAGAGTCGATTTTCCTGCATTTGGAAATCCAACTAGACCAACATCTGCTAAAACTTTTAGCTCTAAAATATTCCATCCTTGTTCCCCTTCTGTTCCTGGCTGGGCATAGCGAGGTGTTTGTCGAACTGAGTTCTTAAACCAACTATTTCCTCTACCACCCATTCCGCCTTTTCGGACGATTACTTCTTCTCCTTGTTTAGTGATTTCAAACATCGCTTCACCTGTTTCCGCGTCTTTAACAACGGTTCCTAGCGGGACATCAACATACTGGTCGGAACCGTCGTCTCCAAAACTATTGTTTGAAGATCCGTTTCCGCCTCTCCCTGCTTTTACGTGTCTTTTGTATTTGAGGTGAAGAAGAGTCCACATTTGGTCATTTCCTCGTATATAAATATTCCCACCACGACCACCATCTCCTCCGTCAGGTCCTCCTTTTGCGGTAAGTCTAGAGCGATGTAAATGAACAGATCCACCACCACCATCTCCTGCGGCACAGTGAATTTTAACATAATCAACAAAATTACTTCCGTGAACTGCCACTAGCTTAGAGAATCAATAGCATGAATAAGGCTTTTAGTGATCTTTTCGATAGAGCCCAACCCTTCCACTCCAATAAATTTATTTTGGGCAGTATAATAATCCTTTAAAACTGAGGTCTCCTGCTCATAAACTTTAATGCGGCTTTTTATTACGGTGACATTTTGATCATCTACTCTTCCGCTTGACTTTCCTCTTTCCAAGAGACGAGAAATTAATTCCTCCTCTTCCACCTCTAGAGATAACATCGCGTCAATAGAAGTATCTTTGCTACTTAAAAAAACGTCTAGCGAACTAGCTTGTGCATAAGTCCTAGGAAAGCCATCAAAAATGAAACCCTTAGCTTGGGGGTTTTTATTCACTTCAGATTCCAACATGGCAATAGTCACCTCATCGGGTACCAATGCTCCCTTGTCTATGTATGATTTTGCCATGAGACCCAAGGCTGTTCCCTCTTTAATATTAAAACGAAAAATATCTCCCGTTGAAAGATGTACAAGCTTATAAGCTTCTATTAAACGAGTTGATTGAGTTCCTTTTCCCGCACCGGGTGGTCCAAATAAAACTAAATTTAACATACTTTTAATTTAGGTTTTCTCCAATTGATAAATATTTTTTAAATTTCTACCAAACCCTTCATAGTCAAGTCCATATCCCACTATGAAATCGTTAGGTATTTCAAATCCGACAAAGTCAATATGACGGGTACCTGCATAAACTTTAGGTTTAAAAAATAAAGTTGCAATATACCATTCCTTTTTTTCGAAAATTTCCTGTATTTTATTTAGGGTAGTACCCGTATCTATAATATCTTCCAAAACAATAATACACTCTTTGTCAGGAATCTCATTCAAACCGATCAACTCATGCACTTCTCCAGAGCTATTTAACCCTTCGTAGGAACGTAATTTCACAAAAGAAATCTTACAAGGAGACGAATAGGCGCGAAGCAAATCCGAAGCAAAAACAAAAGCGCCATTAAGCACGGCGATAAAATGAGGTGTTTTTCCATTCATGGCCTGATGAATTTCTTCAGATAATGTCGAAACACGCTGCTTAATTGTCTTCTCCTCTAGGTATATTTCAAAGTTTTTGTCCTGAACTTTTTGCGTTTTCATAGTAGCAAAAATACATTTTATTAAATAATTATTTCAAGGAGTAAAAATAATAAAAACTTACTTTTTTTGAATTGGTTCAATTTATTACTTTTGTAAAAAAAATCATGAAAGCAGTTGTAAGTATTATAATGGGTAGCACTTCGGATTGGCCAGTTATGCAAAAGGCAGCAAAATTTTTAAATGATATGGAAATACCCTTCGAAGTCAATGCTCTTTCAGCTCATAGGACTCCAAATCAAGTAGAAGCATACGCATCAAAAGCGTCTATGGAAGGAGTCAAAGTAATTATTGCTGGAGCAGGTGGAGCTGCTCATTTGCCCGGTGTAATGGCTGCCTTTACCCCGCTTCCAATTATTGGTGTACCTTGTAGATCATCAATTTCTATTGACGGTTGGGATTCTATTTTATCTATTCTTCAAATGCCCCCTGGAATTCCTGTTGCAACGGTAGGATTAGATGCCTCATTAAATGCTGCAATCTTGGCTGTTCAAATGATTGCGACTGGAGATAAAGAGGTTATGAAAAAGCTTCTTATCTATAAAAAATCATTAAAAGAAAAAATTATCAAAGCCAATGAAGATTTGAGTGAATTTAAGTTCGACTTCAGAGTGTCCTAAATATTATTATCAGTCTTTGTCAGTAATGATATAAATACTTTATTATGTCAGAAATACAAGATTGGCTTGACAAATATGGAGAAAGCCACCAAAACAAAACCAATAAACTTATTCATTGGTTTTGTGTGCCAATTATTTTCTTTACAATACTGGGAATACTATGTCAGTTTCAAATTACTTTCTTAGAAAGAATCATCCCCTATGAATTTGCAAATCTCGCTAGCATATTAGTCTTATTTGGGATAATTTTTTACTTAAAATTATCTTTTGTAATGTTTATTGGTGTAGCAGTTTTTACATTTTTCTGCGGACTTGGTATTTATTTTTTAAATCAAACCGGCTATATCCTTGAGATCTGCGTTGGATTTTTTTCACTCGCATGGCTAGGACAATTTATTGGGCACAAAATAGAAGGAGTCAAACCTTCTTTTTTCGAAGATCTAAAATTTTTATTGATCGGCCCTGCTTGGTTAATCGCTTTCTTATATAAAAAATTTGGAATTAAATATTGATATGATTAATACTTCACTATTTCTAACACTAATCTCCATCGCTCTATCCTTATCACTTCAAGCCCAAGACGCGACGGAAATCATCAGACGCTCAGAAGATCATATACGAGGAAAAAGCACAATGGCTGAAATAAGTATTGAAGTTGAGAGACCTAGATGGTCTAGGACCATGGATATCAAGGTCTGGACTCTCGGAACAGAATACTCCTTTATTTTACTAAAAGCCCCCTCGAGAGACAGTGGAACTGTCTTTCTAAAAAGAAAAAAAGAAATATGGAATTGGCAACCGAAAATTGAAAAGACAATCAAACTACCTCCCTCCATGATGATGCAATCTTGGATGGGATCTGATTTTACTAATGATGACTTGGTTAAGGAATCTTCAATCCTAACAGATTATACTCATAAAATTATTGGAGATACCGTCTTGCTTGAAAGACCTTGCTTTATAATAGAGCTTATACCAAAACCCGATGCACCTGTAGTTTGGGGCGAAATACTCTCTTTCATTGATAAAAAAGACTATCTCCAGCTTGCCTCAGAGTTTTATGATGAAGATGGGTTTTTAATTAACCAAATGAAGGCCTCAAAAATCAAGTTATTTGGAGATAAACTAATTCCCTCCCTTGTGGTTATGACTCCGATTGAAGAGGAAGGTCAAAAAACAATTCTTCGTTATAAATCTCTCGCTTTTGATGTTGATCTTGAGGAAAAATTCTTTAGCAGACAAAATATGAAAAGACTACGCTAATGAAAATGATTCTTTTGATGGCTTGGAGAAATATTTGGAGAAATAAACGGAGAAGTATTATCACAATCTCTTCAATTTTTTGTGCTGTTTTCTTTGCCGTATTTGCCAGATCCTTCCAAATTGGCGTATACAATAAGATGATCGAAAACATGGTAGGTATGTATACTGGGTACTTGCAAATACACCAGGATGGATTTTGGGAAGAACAAAGTATAGACAATAGCTTTGTTCTTGATGCAGAACTTCTAGATTTAATAACTAGATCTGAAAATATAGGCAATTTCAATGAGCGCCTAGAAAGCTTCGCACTTACTGCTTCTGGTAATTTAACGAAAGGAGCTATTGTAATGGGCGTAGACCTCAATAAGGAGGACCAACTCATGAAGTTAAATTCTAAAATGACAGCAGGTGAATTTCCAACAGACTCGAGTGATGCCATTCTTTTGAGTGAAGGATTAGCACAATATTATAATCTTACTGTGGGTGATAGCCTAATCCTACTGGGACAAGGCTATCATGGTGCAAGTGCAAATGGAATATTCCCAATACAAGGTATTGTGAAACTACCAGTCCCTAACTTGAACGACCGAATGATATTTATGCCTATTCTTGCTGCTCAAAAACTATATGATGCAACTGATAGACTAACCTCACTAGTACTCCAAATTGATAAACCTTCAGGTCTAAATAAGACTAAAAATTCACTGCTAAAAAAAATGAACCTAGAAAAATATGAGCTTTTAGACTGGAAAAGTCTACTACCTGAATTGGTTCAAACTATTCAAGCTGATAGTGCCGGTGGAATTATTATTCTGGGTATTCTTTACATGATTATCACCTTGGGAATATTAGGAACACTTCTTATGATGACTGCGGAACGCATGTATGAGTTTGGGATTTTAGTGTCGATTGGAATGAGAAAAACAAAACTTATCCTTACACTACTTATCGAGAGTATAATGATGGGCTTATTAGGAATTATTCTGGGAGTCATTGGCGTAAGTCCAGTAAGGTATTATTTTTATTTAAACCCTATCCGACTTCAGGCAAAAGCGGCTGAATCGGTTGAAGCTTTTGGTTTTGAACCAGTCATACCAGCTTCTCTAGATATGGATATCGCATTGAACCATTCTTGTTTAGTTTTACTTATTGTCTTGTTATGCTCAATTTACCCTTCAATAACTATTCTGAGACTTCAACCTATTAAAGCTATGAAATCCTAATGAAGACGACGATAAAAATTGCTTGGAGAAATATTTGGAGAACCCCACTTCGTTCGATGATTGTGATTAGTTCAATTGTATTGGGAATCTGGGCAGGAATATTTGTTGTAGCCTTTTGCTATGGATTGAATAAACAGCGAACCCAAAGTAGTATTCAAAACTATACGTCACATATTCAGATTCTCCATCCAGAATATGATAATGACTTTGAAAGCAAATATGTTCTCGAGAATATTGATTCTCTAACAGAATCCTTAGAAAAAGAAGAGGGAATTCAAGGTTATGCCTTTCGATCTATGATGTTTGGAATGGTAAGTTCGGCCGTAAAAAGCAATGGCGTTCAAATTATAGGAATTAATGCAAACCAAGAAAAAAAGGTAAGCAATATCATTAACAAACTCACAGAAGGGAGTTATTTTGATACCAAGAGAAAAAATTCAGTACTTATTGGAGAATCTTTGGCAAAAAAATTAAATGTTAGCCTAAAGTCAAAGATAGTATTGACATTTCAAGACAATGAAAACAATATTATTACTGGCGCCTTTCGAATCTGCGGCATATACAAGACCCAATACAGTAAATACGATGAAAGCCACTTGTTTATTCAAAATATAGATTTACATCGTCTTATCAAGAATGATGGCTATCACCAAGTAGCCATATTATGTTCTAGCTTAAGTGAGGTAGATCAGACTCAATTTTCTTTGAAAGATAAATTAGACGGGTACATCATAAAAGACTGGAAAGCCATTTCACCTGAACTTGCCTATGCCGATGAAGTAATGGAAACCTGGTTATTCTTGATTATGATGATTATTATGTTGGCACTTATTTTCGGCATCATAAATACCATGCTGATGGCTGTTTTTGAAAGAAGAAAAGAATTGGGAATGCTAATGGCTATTGGCATGAATAAATCTAAAGTCTTTTCATTAATTATTATCGAGACACTATTCCTCTCTCTGGTTGGAGCTCCTATGGGAATGCTGTTGGGCTTCTTAACTATTAGCATCACATCAAAAACAGGTATTGATCTTTCTATCGTAGGAGATGGATTGCAGTCTGTAGGGTTGTCCAATCATATATATCCAGTCATTGCTCCAAAATTTTACACATTTATTGGCTTGATGGTTTTTTTATTCACACTAATAGCAGCCATATATCCGTCTAAAAAAGCACTTAAATTAAAACCAACCGAAGCAATTAGAACTATTTAATATGGAAATTATAAAAACCTCTCAGCTTAGCAAAATTTACAAAAATAATGACTTGGAAGTGAGAGCTGTTCAGCAGGTTAATCTTAGTATTCAACATGGTGAATTCACTGCCATAGTAGGTCCCTCTGGATCGGGAAAAACTACACTACTAAATATGATTGGAGGTTTAGATTCAATCAGTGAGGGACTTGTAGAAATCGGCGGAAAAGATATTAGTTCCCTTAATGAAAATGATATGATTGACTTTCGACTAAAAAATATTGGATTTGTCTTTCAAGCTTACAACCTTATCCCTGTGCTTACGGCACAAGAAAATGTAGAATTTATTATGCTTCTTCAGGGAATTCCTGAAAATCAGCGCAAAAAAAGAAGCAAAGAGTTATTGATTGAAGTAGGTTTGGCTGAAAAATTAAACTCTCGTCCCAACCAGTTATCTGGGGGACAGCAACAAAGAGTCGCCGTGGCTAGAGCACTAGCTTCAAAACCCCGATTTATTCTTGCTGATGAGCCTACAGCCAATTTGGACAGTAGTTCTACATCTACTCTTTTGGATATGATGGCTGAAATGAATGAAAATGAAAATATTACGTTTTTATTTTCCACGCACGACCAAAGAGTCATTGATAAGGCAAAAAGAATCATCACCATTGAAGATGGTAAAATCATCAGCGATGAATCGGTATAAATATATTCTAATGCTATGCTTTTCGATAACAGGATTGGTTAAGGGGCAGACGATTTTCGAACAGAATTACTATGTAAGTAACCTAAACAGCTTTCAATTTTTCAATCCAGAGTTAAGCTCCTTACTTTCATTTCCATCTAAGTGGGAGGACCAACAAATTCAATTTAGATGGAATGGACATTTCTATCAGGGAGAATATTTGAGTGGGCATTTGAGTATTAGAAACCGATTTTTTTCAGGTTTTCAATGGGAAAATGATTTATTTGACTTTAAGAAAGCTTTAGAATCATCCTCTTTACACTTTAATTCTCTTGATGAAAAAAAAATTGGAATTCACCACCAGATAGATCGACTTTACGGCCAATGGGAAAAGGGAAATTGGAATATACGTTGGGGAAGACAAAGAATAAACTGGGGCATTCAAAATTACTGGAATTCTCACGACTTATTTAACCAAACTGACTTTTTTGACTTCGACTATCTAGAAAGACCGGGAGCAGATGCACTTAGGATCCAGTATTTCAAAAATAATAATTCATCTATCGAGTGGGCAATGAATCAAGATATTCAGGCTGGACTTTTAAATTTTAATTTAAAAAAATATGATTTTCAAATCCTAGCAGGAAAGTATTTTAATGACTATAGCATAGGTTTAGGCTGGGCTGGGCAAATTAAAGACGCTGGATTTAAAGGAGAATTTGCATCTTTCTCAAATTTTAATACTTCGGAATATTCCTGGCTGGGAAGTATCAGCATAGACTACAGTTTCATTAGTGGTTTATATCTCAGTGCAGGTTGTTTGTATAATAGTATGGTAGAAACTTTCAATCCCTTAGCTCTTTTTTCACTTGATATTTCTGCTAAGAACCCTATGCCTTTCCAATATAATTTTCTTTATCAGATTAATTACCCAGTTCATCCTTTAATTCAAGTTGGTACAGCAGTTATTCACGATGGGGAATTAGATTTTATTTTTATTAATCCTCAAATCATATACTCTATTTCTTCTTCAATAGATTTAATGATTAGCAGTCAAAATACATGGGTGAAATTAAGCGAAAAGCTAAAAAGTATTAATCAAATCTTATTCACTAGACTTCAATTAAACTTTTAGTTTTTGAATCGACAAAAAAATAAATTAAGTAATCTTACTATTGCACAAAAAAACATCTGAATAGAAAACTTATTCACTACCTTAGTGTATAATTAAACTTTTACTAATTAGTATTCCCTCAACAGTTCGTGTTCTAATAATATACGACCCTGGTTCTAGTGCTTTTATATTTACAACTTGAATCGCATCGACATGAAGAATAGAAATTAACTTCTTTCCTGCTAAATCCATAACACAAATAGACTCTAGAGATAATCCCTCACTAAGAACAATAAAGGAATTACTTGCAGGGTTAGGAGATACAATTAGCTTATTATGCAGCTCAGCTATTCCAATTCCAGATTCACAGGAACCATCCTCAATAAGGGCATCTAAATTATAATTTGGGGCTTCAATATCTGTACATCCAGTAATCAAGGATTGGTCACATCCGACAATAAAAGAGGTTGTTTCACCGAAGTCATAATCACTTCCAGAAACAATTGTTTGACCACAAACCAAAATACTATATCCATCGCTATTTAAACCGTCTCCAGCACCATCCTCTATGGTGAAAGTCAAATATGAATTAGGGGGAAGGCAAAACAGATCATAATATGTTGTTTGGCTTTCTAGAGAATTTAAATCGGCAGAACCTATTAATTCTCCATCAACATTAGATAGTTGCCATAATATTTCACCAGCAAACCAATCTGTTGTTAAGTTTAACTCAACTTCCATGGCTCCTAAACTGCAATTTGAAGTTTGATAAGTCACTGTGTAAGTTGTAGAATATCCCTCTTGATTAGTCACAACGACATCTAAGAAATATGATTCACCCGGGGGAGCATCGTCCGACAGAAAAATAGGGAAAGACAGAATAGTTTGTTGACCTTGCTCAAATGAATCAAAAGAGACAGCATTTTCTAAAATCTGTAAGTAACTAAACTCTGATGAAATATTAGCTATTCCACCAGAACTGGTTGCTTGACCTGAATTCTGAAGATAAAAGTTAATTTCGGCTGATTCACCGAAATCTAAAAAATTATTTTCGTCTGAATCATCTAAACTGTGGGAAATAACATCGAGAAAAGGTGCATTGACTATGAAACTTCCATAGGTAATCCATTCATTACCTTCTGAATCAGTTACGGTAAAAATGAGAGAAATAGGCTCTTGATCTTGAAACATCCCTTGGAGTTCGATGTTGACAGCATCTGATATTGTTGAGACTCCTTCTGCCTGAATCTCTTCAATGAAAATAGGGTCTGAACTTATAACTACATTGTTATTGCTGGATGATACGGTCAATTGAAGAGAACTGGTGGGTTCAGCTCCATAATTTTGAAGATCTACATCGATAGTAAAACTCTCTCCTGATTCAGCAACTCCATTTCCACCATCTCCATCATTTATACTTAATGCGGAAAAAACAATAAATGGATCATCAGATGCTATGATATTAATTCCTGAAATGTATACTTGTCTGTTTTGTTTACTCGCTACAATTTCTAGAGAACCATTGCTAGTCAATGGATTAAAAGAAAGTATTACCTCACCTAATTCATTAGAGTAGGAAGCATCTAATAAAACTCCAGATTGATTGATTGCAACATAAGTATAGGGCTCTGTAGAGACATTTAAACTAGATGCTCCTAAAGGAATTACGTCTGAATGTAAAACTTCAAGAGATGACGGCCTTCCATAATAGGTAAGTACAGTAGGATCTCCCATCAACATATATATTTCCCAATAATATTGATCATCCGAATTTGACTCAGAAACAGCCCAATTTCCAGCCTGCAGCATTTGCCCTTGAGTAATCGACCAGATTTCTTCTAGCTCATCATTTTCATGAAAAGTACAATCATATACTGCTGGTGAGGATTCTTCATAGGTGGGATTTGCTGATATTGGTCCATTTCCAACGCCCCAATAAAAATCTTCATCCCAAAGAGTATTGTTGGTTGCACCAATATATCCCACTGCGCCTTTCTTTTCTGAACGAAGTAGTGCTTCACCTAAACAAGTAGCTCCATCAAAAGTATTAGATTGACAACAATTCCCAATGAATAGACCATATTGGTCTTCATTCTGAAGGGAGATAACATCATAAACTTCAAAGGAAGGATCAGACCAGCCTGCAGGACCACAATGTGCGGTATAATTTGCAAATCCTACCCCTTCGCTAATATGGTTAACAATTGCTTGTTCCGCAGCTTGAGTATCAGACTCAGGATATAAAAATGTATGAGTATTTAATTCATGAGCAGAATTAAAATAATAATTTGTCCCATAATTAATTTGGCCATTTCCATGGGTCGAGGCCCAGTAAGAATCAACTCCAGCAACCATGAGCATCTCGTCTAAATAACTAGGATCTGGCATGGTATACTCCTCATATTGAATTGTCTTTTCAATTTGAGGTAAAAGCTCAGCAACTGAATTAGCAGAAAATCTTCCATAAAACATTTCAGGCAGGTAATCTCCTGCCCCGTCAAACTCACAATAATACATATCTGAAACATGTTGTCCTTGGTCAAAGCTTGGCATTTGTTCGTGATCCCCTACAATTAATAAATAAGATGGAGCAGGATTTTCTTCAGTCGCGTTTTCATAAATAGATTGAATGGATGCTTTCATTGATGCCGCTGTGTTTCCAGTACCACCTTGACCTTTATACATCTCGATAACTTCGATACCCTTTCTTGTTTTCCATTGAATAAAATCTTGCAAAGCGTCTTCAAAAATTGGATCTGCAAGAAGAATCATTTTAATTGGAGTATTTGAAAAATCGTTCTTAAAAGAAGTGCTATTAGCTAACTTAGAAAAATGCATCTCAAATGATGGAGATTGGTAAGCCATTTTCTGTTGATGAATAGGGATTTCAAAAGCCAAATTAAATTGAACATTTTCTACCTCAAAAAGTGTATTTGTAATTGGATTATAAGAGAAGGGAGAGATCTCCAATCTAGCGATAGACTTACCACGCATTACTCCTATTCTTTCAACTGAAATTAGATCTTGTCCGTAAAATTCATCCAAGGAATAGGTATGTTTGTTTAAAATTAAACGTTCTGATTGGCCCTGGATTTTTTTACTCCGAGAAGGCTGAGAAGGAAATACTTCATAAGGATAACCCCACTGGGCAAGATCAATCTCTCGAATATTTTTATGAGATACTTCAATAGATATATCTCCGGCTTCAGGAACTTCAATTAATTTGGTAAATACAGGTAAATCTGGATTTCCAATATCGTATGATTTTGTCATACCCTGCATTTCCAAATTTGTGAAAAATTCACCTCTAAATTCAAAGTTATTGGGATATAGTACTCCAGTTTCAAAAATAAATTGGCTTGATGTATAGGAACTTGTTATTAATTGTAAAGAAGTGTTTTGCCCAAATAGACTAAAAGTAAATAACCAAAAAAAGAAAACTAATTTTTTCATAAATAACAAAAGATTATTGTAATTATTTGTAGTGTGAATTTTGATAATTTAGACGATAAAATAAATGAAAATTGAATTTATTTATAAATTTCGAACATATAATACCGCTTCTGTTATCTTTTCGTTAGCAGCTGCATAGTATGTGTTTTTACCGACTCGTTCGGAAACAAGAACTTGTTTATTCTTTAAGGTATTGAGATGGTGAGATGCGATAGCTTGCTCTACGTCTAAAGCTTTAAATATTTCTGTGACAGTCATTCGCTTTGAATTAAATAGCAATTCAATAATTGATATTCGAATAGGATGTCCCAAGACTTTTAAAATTGATGCGGCTTGTAATAATGCCGGAGCGTTTAAGTCTATATTTTTCATACTTGTTGAAGGGTTAGATTTGTAAATATAAGCATAAGTATTTTAGAAATCAATATCTTAAATACACATCAATTTAAATAAAATTGGAACATTTGATGCTTTTCTATTTCAAACGTAACTCTTTTCTCAATCGTGCAACAGGAATATTCAGCTGCTCTCTATATTTAGCTACAGTTCTTCTTGCAATCGGGTATCCCCGTTCTTTCAAAATAGCCATTAATCTTGAATCTGTTAAAGGTTTTATTTTAACTTCATTATTAATCACATCCATTAGAATCATTTTGATTTCTTTTGAGGAGACATTGTCTCCCTGATCATTTTTCATCGCTTCAGAAAAAAAGTATTTGATGAGAAAGGTTCCATATGGGCTATCCACATATTTACTATTTGCAACTCGAGAAACTGTTGAAATATCCATATCTATTATATCAGCAATATCTTTTAAAATCATAGGCTTAAGATCAGCCTCATCTCCACTTAGGAAATAATTCTTTTGAAAATTCATAATGGAAGTCATAGTGATCATTAATGTATGGTGCCTTTGACGAATGGCATCAATAAACCATGATGCAGAATCTAATTTTTGTTTGACAAACATGATGGTTTCATTTTGCTCTTTTGATTTACTGACATCTCCTAGCTCTTTATATGATTCAAGCATTTCACTATAAGCTCTGTTAACTTTTAATTCAGGTATCATTCCAGTATTCAATGATAAGTTTAATAGTCCTTCTGAAATCGTTATTTTAAAGTCAGGAATTATGTGTTGAACTATTTTGGTAGAGCTAAATGCAGTTGGCTTTGGATTTAATTTACTAATCTCATTTAGAGCATTTTGAAGGGATTCTTCATTGACAGAGAGCTTTGAAATCAACTTTTTGTAATGTTTCTTTGATAGAGCGTTGAAATGATTTAAAACAACTTCTGTAGCCAATTCAATGCTAGAATTTATAGGTTTTCTTTTCAACTGTAACAAAATACATTCTTGCAAGGATCGAGCCCCGACTCCAGGTGGATCTAAATCTTGAACTACTCTCAAAACTTCTAAAACTTCATCTAAGTTTGTTTCTATGCCTTGAGAAAAAGCAAGATCGTCAACTATTGCTAATATATCTCTTCTGATATAACCTTCATCACTAATACAACCTATCAAAAAAATTCCAATTTGATAGCTATGATCATCTAAATTTCGAAGTGAAAGTTGTTTCTCTAAAAAATCTAAAGAGCTAACTCCCATTGCTAATGGAATAGACTTGTCTTCTTGGTCGGGGGATGAGTTATTGGCTACAAGTCGGTATCGTGGAATCTCATCATCACTCAAATATTCGTCTATATTTACTTCATCTCCGTCTCTAGACTGATCTTGTGTTGAATCAAAGGAATCTGACTCTAAATTCTCGATATGATCAATGACTTCTTCGATTGCAGGATTCTCTTCTATCTCTTCTTTTACTTTCTGCTCCAGTTCAATGGTCGGAAGCTGAATTAACTTCATTAACCTGATCTGCTGTGGAGATAGTTTTTGGGAGATTTTTTGTTGAAGAGACTGCTTTAACATAAAAAATTAAAAATCTGCATTATTAGGTGTTCTGGGAAATGGAATTACATCTCTAATATTTTTCATACCTGTCACAAATAGTATTAACCTTTCAAAACCTAGACCAAAACCACTGTGGGGAACTGTTCCAAATTTTCTAGAATCCACGTACCAGGAGAGTTCATTTTGTGAAACATTCAGCTCTTGCATTCGAGAAGTTAAAATATCCAAACGCTCTTCTCTTTGAGAGCCTCCGATAATTTCTCCTATTCCCGGAAACAAAACATCCATAGCTCGAACTGTCTTACCATCATCGTTCATTCTCATGTAAAAAGCCTTGATATCTTTTGGGTAGTCAGTTATAATTACTGGTTTTTTAAACTTATTTTCTACTAAAAATCGTTCATGTTCAGATTGAAAATCAGTACCCCACTCCTCAATTAAATATTTAAACTTTTTCTTTTTGTTAGGTTTGGAATTTCTTAGAATATAAAAGGCTTCAGTATAAGTAATTCGTTCAAAATCATTCTCTGTGACGAATTGCAATTTTTCTATTAAATTCATTTCTTGGCGGTCTTCTTTTTTCTTGTATTTATCCTCTTCAACCAGACGATAGTTGAGAAAAGCCAAATCATCTGCACATTTCTCAAGCGCATATAAACAAAGATATTGAAGCAACTCTTGGGCCAAATACATGTTGTCATTCAAATCGGCAAAAGCAAGCTCGGGTTCAACCATCCAGAACTCTGCCAAATGCCTAGAAGTATTAGAATTCTCAGCTCTAAAGGTTGGACCAAATGTATAAACCTTACCCAGAGCTAAGGCGGCCATTTCAGCTTCTAACTGCCCAGAAACAGTCAAATTTGTTTCCTTTCCAAAAAAATCGACCGAATAATCGATTCCCCCGTCTTGATTTAGGGGAGGAGTAATCTTATCTAAGGTACTAACGGAAAACATTTCCCCAACTCCTTCACAATCTGCTCCAGTGATAATAGGAGTATGAATATTAGAAAAGCCCTTACTATTAAAAAACTGATGAATTGCAAAGGTCATAGCGTGACGAATTCTAAATATCGCCCCAAAGGTGTTCGTCCTAAATCTTAAATGGGCTTTTTCTCTAAGAAATTCTAGAGAATGTTTTTTTGGTTGGAGAGGATATTCTTCAGGATTAGCTTGACCCACAATTTCAAGTTTATGCGCCAACAATTCAACTGCCTGACCTGCACCCTTGGAGACTACCAACTTACCTTCGACCAATATACTTGCTCCGGTATTAATTACCTTGAGCGTATCCTCAAAATGAACTCCTTCTACCACGATCTGAATATTATGAAGGGTAGAGCCATCATTTAAAGCTATAAAGCATACATTTTTACTACCTCTTTTTGATCTAACCCATCCTTTTAATTGAACCAAATCCTGAGATATTGCCGAACTTAAAACTTTTTTTATATCCATCTCAAACAAATAATAATTTTTTATAATTGATAACTCGATAACAAATTTAAATTTTTATTGTCGATTTAATGCATTTTACCTGATCAAAAATTAATTGCAATTTAAAAATGGTATTATTTTTGAGGTGGTCGAAAACTATTTTCATTTTTGTAGAACAATTATTACTATAAATATGCCAATTGTTTAGTAACTTTGCAGTATAACTACAACTTTTTAAATTTGTCACAAGAAAAAACTTACATTTTAGATAAAATTGACTTTCCTTCGGATTTAAAAACCCTAGATAGTTCAGAATTAAAGCAGTTATCCATAGAGTTAAGGCAATTCATTGTGGACATTGTCTCAGTGAATGGAGGACATTTTGGGGCTAGCTTAGGAGTTGTTGAACTTTCTGTTGCTCTTCACCATGTTTTCAATACACCTTACGATCAACTTGTCTGGGATGTAGGTCACCAAGCATATGGCCACAAGATTCTCACTGGTAGAAAAAACATTTTCCACACCAATAGAAAATTTAAAGGAATTAGTGGATTCCCCAAACGTGAGGAAAGTGTTTATGACACCTTCGGAGTAGGGCATTCTTCCACATCAATTGGAGCAGCACTTGGAATGTCGATCGCTTCAAAGCTTAATGGTGACTCAGACAAACAACATATTGCAGTAATTGGAGACGGTGCACTAACAGGAGGACAAGCTTTTGAGGCTTTAAATCATGCCGGGATTGAAAACTCAAATCTTCTTGTAATTTTGAATGACAATTGCATGTCTATTGACCCTAATGTAGGGGCTCTAAAAGAATATCTTACGGACATAACTACCTCACGAACTTACAATAAAGTAAAAAATGAGGTGTGGGATTTACTTGGTAAGTTTAGTAAATTTGGACCCAATTCTCAAGCCATCGTTCAAAAGATAGAAAACTCTATAAAGTCTTCAATGCTCGAGCAAAGTAATTACTTTGAATCATTAAATTTTAGATATTTTGGTCCAGTTGATGGACACAATGTTGAGCATCTTGTTCATGTGCTTGAGGATTTAAAAAACATCCCTGGACCTAAAATTCTTCATTGCATCACAACAAAAGGAAAAGGATATCAGCCTGCTGAAGATGGTGACACAACAAAATGGCATGCTCCAGGACTTTTTCATAAGGATTCCGGAAAATCTCTAAGCATTACAAAAAATATTACCTCCCCTCAAAAATACCAAGACATATTTGGCCATACAATAATTGAACTTGCGAAAAAAAATGATAAAATTGTAGGAGTAACCCCTGCAATGCCAACTGGTTGCTCATTAAAATATATGATGGAGGAAATGCCAGACAGGGCCTTTGATGTTGGAATTGCGGAACAACATGCCGTAACTTTTTCTGCGGGAATGGCAACCCAAGGAATGCTTCCTTTTTGTAATATTTACTCAACATTCATGCAAAGAGCATTTGACCAAGTAGTTCACGATGTAGCAATACAGAATTTAAATGTGATTTTTTGCCTTGACAGGGCTGGACTAGTTGGAGAAGATGGACCTACTCATCATGGAGTATTTGATATCGCCTATTTTCGATGCATCCCAAATATGACAATATCTGCCCCAATGAATGAGCAAGAACTTCGAAATCTAATGTTTACTGCTCAGGATGAAGAACTCGGACCATTTGTTATTAGGTATCCCCGAGGAAAAGGAGTCATGATTGACTGGAAAACTGATTTCAAATCGATTAAAATAGGAACTGGAAGAAAATTAAGATCTGGAAAAGATATTGCTATTTTATCACTAGGACATATTGGGAACTATGCCTCTGAAGTCTGCTCGGAATATGATAAAAAGGGATTTCATATTGGGCATTACGACATGAGATTCGCAAAACCGTTGGATCATAAAATCCTGCATGAGGTTTTTCAACAATATACTCATGTAATTACGATTGAAGATGGATGTATTTCAGGAGGTATGGGCTCCTCTATACTTGAATTTATGGCTGACAATCAATACAACTCCCAAGTTTATCGCTTGGGAATACCAGATAATTTTATTGAACATGGCCCTCAAAAACAATTACATGACATTTGTGGCTATAGCCCTGATAAAATAAAAGCCAAGGTTGAGCAAATAAAATCTGAATTAAATTTAGCTATTTAGTTTAAAGAAAATCCTCAATAAATCCCTAAAACAAATAAGAATTATTTCTGTTGAGAATCAAATATAAAATCTTCCATAAACTTTGTTGTATAATTTCCAGAACGGTAATCTTCGTGATCCATCAATTGCAGATGGAATGGAATAGTTGTATTGACTCCTTCAATAACAAATTCTCTCAAAGCCCTTTTCATCTTCTCTATAGCAGCATCTCTAGTCTGAGCAACAACTATCAGCTTAGCAATCATTGAGTCGTAATGAGGTGGTATGACATAACCAGCATAGACATGTGTATCTACTCTAACACCGTGACCTCCTGGTGCATGATAAGTCGTTATTCTGCCGGGACAAGGCCTAAAATCATTTGAGGGGTCTTCTGCATTGATTCGACATTCAATGGCATGGCGCGAAGGCTTGTAATTTTTTCCAAGTATTTTAACTCCAGCAGCCACTTTTATCTGTTCCGCAATCAAATCAAAATTTATAACTTCCTCAGTAATGGGATGCTCTACTTGAATTCGAGTATTCATTTCCATAAAGTAAAAATTCCGATCCTTATCTACTAGAAACTCTACAGTTCCAGCACCCTCGTATTTAACTGCTTCAGCTGCTTTTACAGCTGCCAATCCCATACGTTTTCTCAAATCTTCAGTCATAAAAGGAGAAGGAGCTTCTTCGGTTAATTTTTGGTGTCTTCTCTGAACAGAACAATCACGTTCGGACAAATGGCACGCTTTTCCGCGATAGTCACCAACAATTTGAATTTCTATGTGTCTAGGCTCAAGAATCAACTTTTCCATATACATACCATCATTTCCAAATGCAGCCCCTGCCTCTTGTCTAGCAGAATCCCATGAAGGTAATAAATCTTCTAGCACGTATACCGCTCGCATTCCTTTTCCTCCACCTCCAGCAGTAGCCTTCAACATAACTGGCAAACCAATCTCTTTAGCAAGTGATTCCGCCTCTTCAAAAGTCTCTAAAACACCTTCAGAACCGGGAATGGTAGGAACACCTGCTTCCTTCATTGTTGCTTTCGCATTAGCCTTATCCCCCATTCCATCAATCATTTCTGGAGAAGCACCAATAAATTTCAGGTTATTTTCCTGACATATCTTAGAAAATTTGGAATTTTCAGCCAAAAAACCGTAACCTGGATGTATGGCATCAGAATTTGTTATCTCTGCAGCGGCAATAATATTAGGAATTTTTAAATAGGATTCCGAACTATTTGCGGGCCCTATGCAAACCGCTTCATCGGCAAACTTCACATGCAAGCTATCTGCATCAGCCAATGAATATACTGCAACTGTTTTTATGCCCATCTCTCTAGCTGTTCGAATCACTCGCAATGCAATCTCACCTCGATTGGCGACCAAAATCTTTTTAAACATCTTTCTTATTTAAGGTGAAAACTAAGAAGGATCAACCAAAAATAAAGGCTG
Organism: Flavobacteriales bacterium; assembly: GCA_002707145.1. The sequence goes on from PAMD01000006.1 coordinate 64,514, forward strand.
ATCATATTCAACCGGACTCATATCATCCACGAGAAATTTAACAATTTTACCTGATACCTCAGATTCAATTTCGTTAAATAATTTCATTGCTTCTATAATACAGACTACAGAACCTTCGCTAACCTCATCACCAATATTAACAAATGAATCCTTTTCTGGAGAGGGTTGTCTGTAGAAAGTCCCAATCATGGGGGACTTAATGGTAATATATTTTGAGTCATCTTCTTTAGGAATATTAGATTCATTTTGCTCGGATGAATTGGCTTCTTGAGTTTGTTGAACTATAGGTTGAACAATCGGAGATGGTTCCACTATAACAGGATTAATTTGTGAAACGGGGATTTGCTGAACGACTGTTTCCAAATGACCTTTGCCTTTTTTGGGAGGCGTTTTAATTGAAATCTTCATTTCTCCAATCTCTAAAGCAACTTCTGAGGCTCCGGATTTTGCAACGAACTTAATAAGTTCTTGAATTTCTTTAAGATCTAATGCCATAATAATTTGTTTAAATTATGTTTAGTATGCCCATTTTAAGTATATGGAGCCCCATGTAAAACCGCCTCCGAAGGCGGCTAAAATTAAAATATCTTCTTTATTTAATTTTTTTTCATACTCCCACAAACACAATGGAATGGTAGCGTTTGTTGTATTGCCATATTTCTGGATATTCAACATTACTTTTTCAGACCCCACACCCATTCTCTTGGCAGTGGCATCAATAATTCTTTTATTGGCTTGATGAGGAACAAGCCAGGCAACATCTTCACTCTTTAAATTATTCCGTTCCATTATTTCTGCTGAAACATCGGCCATGTTCGTGACTGCAAATTTAAAAACTGTTTGGCCATCTTGATAAATATAGTGGTCTTTATCATCAATAGTCTTATAGGATGAGGGTCTTACAGAGCCGCCGGCTTTCATATGTAAAAAATCTCTACCAGACCCATCACTTTTAAGAATAGCGTCTTTAATCCCCATTCCTTGTTTATCAGGTTCTAAAAGAACGGCCCCAGATCCATCTCCAAAAATTACACAGGTTGTTCGGTCTTCGTAATCAACGATAGAAGACATCTTATCTGCTCCAACAACTATCACTTTACAATACTCCCCAGATTCAATGTATTTTGAGGCAACTGACAAAGCATATAAAAACCCAGAACAGGCAGCCATTACATCAAATGCAAAAGCCTTTTTAGCGCCAATCTTGTCTGCAATAATACATGCTGTGGAGGGGAAAAGCATATCGGGAGTAGCTGTAGCACATATAATTAATTCAATTTCATCTGGCCTGACATTCTTCTTTTTTAACAGTCCTTTGATTGCATTAGCACCCATGTCTGAGCTACCCAAACCCTCTCCTTTAAGTATCCTACGTTCTTTGATTCCGGTTCTAGAAGTAATCCATTCATCGTTAGTATCGACTAAAGAACATAACTCTTTATTAGTCAATTTATAATCTGGAACCCAACCGTGAACTCCTGTAATTGCAGCTTTTATGTTATGCATACTTATTTTAACTTTTTTTATATATAAATTACAACTAAAGTTTAATAGGAGAATTTCTCTGACATACAAGAACTACATATTTGTTAAAACAAAAATGTAGATTTAAACCCCAACTATTAGGATTTAAATCTACATAAAATCTTTGAACGCAAAGAAAAAAGGAGTAAAAAACCACTCAATGATTCAATTTTATTCGTTTTAATCTATTAAGCAATTACTAAATTACCTTTATAGTACATTTTTCCTTCGAACCAATAGGCTCTGTGATACAAATGAGCTTCACCTGTAGTAGAGCAAACTGCTACGGTAGGTGCTTCTGCTTTATAGTGAGTTCTTCTCTTGTCACGTCTTTGCTTTGATATTTTTCGTTTTGGATGCGCCATTTTACTTATTTTTATCCGTTAGTAATTGGTTTAATGCTGACCATCTAGAATCATCATTGTTATTATTTTGCTTTACGTCAAATAACTCGATTCTGTTAAGCACATCAGCGTCACATTTTTGATTGTTCGAGTTTTTACTATGGACTCTTCTAGTGGGAAATCCTAATACAATAGTTTCGTATACCATGTGAGAAACGTCGATTTCATAATCATCTTTCCCTAAAACTATAAAGTCATCAGTGTCAATTTGCTCTGTTGCGGAAAACTTAACCACTCTCAACTCTTTATGATGAAGGTAAAGATTTAAATCACCTGCACAACGATCACATAAGCTAATAACAAAGCCATTTGCAATAAAGGACAACTCCATTAAGTTTGATTTTTTGCTTATGACTAAACTTACATGAACGTCACCATTTTGCAATTCATCATTATCAAATTCTTTAAAGAACTCCCCACCAACTTTCCATTGGAATTTATGATCACCAATTTTTAAACCGTTTATTGGTAATACAAATTTCTTTAGAATATCCACAACTGTTAGTTTTTGGGAGAGCAAATATAAAAATATTTTTTATTTATTCCTCAATAGAATAGCATGCGATTCCAAATCGAGTTATAACCTAAAAAAAATCTTATTTTTTTTGAGAATATGACCTAAACTTTAATGAATTCTCATTCAAAGACAAATATTCTCTTCTGTTTTTGTGTATGTCACATGCTGCATATACAGCAGCTCTGAATGAAGAATAATTTGCTATGTTTTTACCTGCTATATCGAAAGCAGTTCCGTGGTCTGGTGAAGTCCGAATTACTGACAATCCTGCGGTAAAGTTTACACCTTTATTGAATGACATGGTTTTGAAAGGAATCAAACCCTGATCGTGATACATCGCAAGTACAGCATCAAACTGTTTGAAGGTACCTGAAGCAAAAAAACTATCTGCAGAATAGGGGCCATAGATCATCTTACCAGAGTCGAATGACTTTTGAACTGCAGGCATAATTACTTGCTCATCTTCTTTCCCAATAACTCCTTGATCTCCACTATGAGGATTAAGTCCTAAAACAGCAATTCTAGGTTGTCGAATATTAAAGTCTTTCTTTAATGAATCATACATCTGACAGAGCTTATGTGTGATTTTTTCTTTAGAAATAGCTGAAGCTACATCAGAAATAGGAATATGACCAGTTACCACGCCAACTCTAAGAGAATCTGATACCATGAACATAAGTGATTCACCCCCAGCAAATTGACTTGCCAAATATTCTGTATGACCAGGGAAATTAAAATTATCCGACTGAATATTATGTTTGTTTATAGGAGCCGTAACTAAAGCATCTACTTCGCCTTTCTTTAGAGCTTCTACAGCTGCACTTAAAGATTTTAATGCAAAAATTCCACCCAAAGGGGTTTCATCTCCAATATTAAGAGCTATGTTTTCAGACCAACAATTGACTAAATTTGCTTTATGTGGGTTTATCTTAGACTGGGATTTAACCGTATTAAAACTGAAGTTTTTAAACCCAACTTGATTCTGATAATCTAATACATAATTTGAGGATGCATACAATACAGGAGTACACATGTCATAAATTCGTTTGTCCGAAAAAGTATGCATAATTACCTCTAAGCCTATTCCATTGATATCTCCAACAGAAATTCCTAATCGTATATTTTTTGCTTTTAAATTATTAACCATATTTTTATTACAAAAAGAAAATTACATTAATTAAGCTAACTTATAGAGTTTTACGCATCAAATAGTCAAAGATGATTCGAACACCTGAGCCAGTCCCACCTTTTAGTCGGTAATGATCGTCATTGGATAAAAAGGCCGGACCAGCAATATCAAAATGCAACCAAGGATAATCAGTAAAATGTTCTAAAAACTTACCAGCGGTAATTTGACCTGCTTCAGCAGGACCTAAATTAGTCATATCTGCAATATCAGATTTTAATAAATCAGCATACTCATCCCAAAAGGGCATAATCGCAAGTCTTTCGTACACATTTTCACCACTTTCTATCAAATCATCTTGAACTGACTTAGAGGTATTTCCCATCGCAACGATACCATACTTTCCTATTGCCCGCACTGCCGCACCAGTCAAGGTAGCAAAGTCAATAACTAGTTCTGGTTTATATTTCTTTGCATAACATAGTGCATCAGCCAAAACAAGACGTCCCTCAGCATCTGTATTTAAGACTTCGACGCTCGTATTGTCCATCATATGTATTACATCACCCGGGGCATAAGCATTTCCACCCGGTCGATTCTCTGTGGCAGGAATTAACCCAACCACGTAAATAGGTACTTTGGCTTTAGCTAAAGCATAAAGAATTCCAACTACGGAAGCCCCCCCTCCCATATCACACTTCATTATATCCATTGAATTGGCAGTTGGTTTTAAACTTAAACCACCTGTGTCATAAACAATACCTTTTCCAACTAGTACAATAGGATCTTCATTGGCTGCATTTTTGGGATGATGGGTTAAAATATTAAAAGTTGGAGGCTCCACAGCACCTTTATTAACGGCTAATAAGCCACCCATTTTTAAATCTTCAATCTGATTTTTATAAAGTGTTTCAACGTCGAAACCTGACTCATCTCCCAATCTTGACATTTCCTCGGAAAACTTCATGGCATTTAGATAAGATAATGGCTCATTAACTAAATCACGTGCATGAAGGGTACCGGAAATTACTGCATTGAGTTGATCAATCTTTGAATACTCTGAACGAACTAAAATTTCTTTTAATGAATTCTTTTTTGATGCCGAATCCTTGAAATACTTTAAAAATTGATAATTTGCTAAAGCTATTCCTTCAGCAAGTACAAGGGAAAAATCAGTACTGTGTAAAGACTCAATCCCAACCTTTTCAATTTTTGCTAAATTTAACAGTTTCGCGAGTATCGCTCCGCGCTCTCTGACTTTTTCGCATGCTAAACTTTTGCTAGTTTGAGAGGAAATGATTTCGATATAAAGTCGACGTGAATACTGATTTATATGAATTGATGACTGTTCTGTATTCAATTCTGATATGAGATAATCCAATTCGGATGGACTCAAACCCAAGCTAGACCAATTTGATTGATTCTCTGCTAAAACAACTAAATCTATTTTTGAAGAAGACTCTTTTGTTTTGTTTATTATACTGTACATTTTTTATTATTTTTGCAGTGTAAAAATAGGTATTTAAATGGAGATTAATAAGCTATTAAATAGAGCTAGTAAATTTAAGCATTTAACCGCTAAAGAGGGGCTATATCTTTTTGAAAATGCAGCCACAACCGATTTGATATTTATTGCTAACGAACTTAGAAAAAAACAAGTTCCTAGCAACAAGGTCACCTGGATAATAGATCGCAATGTAAACACAACTAATGTATGCAATGCAAATTGTAAGTTCTGTAATTTCTATAGAATCCCTGGACATAAGGATGCATATACCACAACATTGAAAGAATATACAGAAAAAATTGAGGAGACTATTCGATATGGAGGTGAACAACTTCTTCTTCAAGGAGGTCATAATCCGGAATTGGGCCTTGATTTCTACTGTTCTATATTCAGTGAAATAAAAAAGAAATTCCCCAGCATCAAGTTGCATGCTTTGGGTCCTCCAGAGATTGCTCATATTAGTAAAATGGAGAACAAAACTCACAAACAAGTACTTGAAAAACTTATTGAATCCGGTCTTGACAGCCTACCTGGTGCAGGCGCAGAAATACTGGATGATCGGGTGAGAAGAATGATTTCGAAAGGTAAATGTGGAGCACAAGAATGGCTTGATATAATGCGCGTGGCTCATCAATTAGATCTCACGACTTCAGCGACAATGATGTTTGGACATATTGAAACGCTTATTGAGAGGTTCGAACACTTAGTTAAAATAAGACAAGTTCAATCGGAAAAACCAGACAATGCCAATGGTTTTCTTGCCTTTATTCCTTGGCCATTCCAAGACGATGGCACTCTACTGAAGCGTGTTCGAGGAATATCTAACACTGTAGATGCAGACGAATATATTAGAATGATTGCTCTTTCTAGAATTATGCTACCAAATGTTGTTAATATCCAAGCCTCTTGGTTAACAGTCGGTAAAAAAGTAGGGCAAATATGTTTACATTCAGGAGCAAACGATTTCGGCTCAATCATGATTGAAGAAAATGTAGTTTCCGCAGCAGGAGCTCCACACCGATTTACCTCTTCAACTATTCAGGCTGCTATTCGCGAAGCGGGCTTTGTGCCCCAACTTAGAACACAAAAATATGAAGAGCGTGAACTCCCAATATTAATGGAAGAACAAATAATTGACTATTAGCATGTTTACAGGAATAATTGAACAAATCGGCCTTGTATCTCAAATCGATCATGAAAAAGGAAATACAAGCTTTACAATCGAAGCTGATTTTGTTTCAGAATTAAAAATTGATCAAAGTATTGCCCATAATGGAGTTTGTTTAACAATAGTTGCTCTTTCAGATAAGAAATATACCGTTACAGCGATTAAAGAGACTCTAGATAAAACAAATTTAAGACAGATCAAACTCGGCGATTTCATCAATTTAGAACGATGCATGAAACTGGGTTCTAGACTAGATGGGCATATCGTGCAAGGTCATGTTGATAAAACAGCAATTTGCACAGAGATTATTGAAGTACAGGGATCTTGGGTTTTCAAATTTAAATACCAGAAAAATTCCAATGCAGAAGTTACGGTAGAAAAGGGATCAATTACAATCAATGGCACCAGTCTAACAGTAGTGAATTCTATGAAAGATAATTTCTCTGTTTGCATTATTCCTTATACATATGAAAATACTTGCTTTAAGTTTATAAAGGAAGGCGATAAGGTTAATCTAGAATTTGACATTATTGGTAAGTATGTAGCTCGAATAATGGGGAAATAATGAGTTCGTATGAGACTTATTAATTCATCAAATGAATAGTCCCTCTGTATTCATCTCTAGCCTCTGAAACCTTATTACCTACTCTCAGAACATAGAAGTAAACCCCTTCAAGTAGAGGATCATTTTGATGAGTATTTTGACCGTCCCACCAAGTTCCATTCAAACCATAATGGCCATCTCTGTATACCTCATCACCCCACCGATTATAAACACTCAAATTACTGTAAGAATAATACTCATCAGTGAGGTTTTCAACGAAAAAAACATCATTTACGCCGTCGCCGTTGGGGGAAAATACATTAGGAACATCCAACTCACACATAAACAGAATATTGAACTCTAAAGTTGTATCACAACCGGTGTAAGCAAAAGTATAATCTCCATATTCACTAACAGATAAATCAATATCTGAGGCGAGTGGATTTGACATTATAGCTTGTCCAGGAGCTTCAATGATTGACCATTCCTCTCCCATACCAATATTTACTACAGATAACTCTGTCTGTAAACTACAACGTAATAAATCATCATATAACAAAGCAGGAACAACCTGATTAAATTGAACCATAAGAGTGTCAGAGGTCTCACATCCCTCAATAGTATATTGCATTTGATAATAACCAAAATCATCAACTTCCATACTTATTGATTCATTAACCATCGAAGAAAAATCAGCAGAGGTATGATTTGGCTGACTAATTAAGTTCCAAATGCCGCCAGTACTCGAGGGGTTGTCTACCTCTAAATCAACTTCCCAATCACATTTTTGTATACCAGGATTTAGTATATCAGGATCTACAGTTAAAAAATTAATCGCCATTGTGTCTGTTCCATAGCAAAAGTCTAAAGTAAATACCACATCATAACTCCCATAATTTGATACGCTTAAAGTAGTTTGAATCGCACTAGGGTCTAAAATTTCAGCTTGAAATGTACTAGTGGGTAAAATAGTCCATAGGCCTCCATTACCTGTAGGATCTATAACAGAAATAGAGTTATCTAAAAAACAAGTTACATCCGCAGTCGGGGGAATAATCGGATTGATAGATTGAAAATCAACAATCATTTGGTCTGAAAAGCCACAATAATAGTCTGTAAATTGGAAGGAATAATAACCAAGTTCGGATACGGTTATATTTGGTGTTAATGAATTTGTATCTGGGTCAAATGAAACTTCAGCACCAAGGGGGCCATTTATCCATTCCCAATAACCGCCACCTGAGGATACGTCTGTTACTGACAAACCGTAAGTGTCAATACATTCTGAAACAGCATTAGGAGCTGTCTGAGGGGTAGTATATACATCTAAGACAAATTCTTCAGTATATTCACAGCCAAAATTATCAGCAATAGTCATTATATACGTATGAATACCTGGAAGGCTTGGTTGAACAGATATCATGGTAGAATCATACCCAACAATTGAAGAGGGTTCTTCAGCGCAATACCAATTATAACTTATAACCTCAGATACTAAAGAGTCGACAACAACCTCTTCTTCCTCACCAACAACATTCATAGTGAGACCCCAAGAACAAATAAATCCATTATCAATACTTAAATTATCAGTAATCGTAAGAGTCCAAACTCCATTGGCACCAGATCCCTCGAAATCAGAAAAATCTCCCAAAGGCTCGTAGGAACCAGGAATCATCGAATTACCTCCTAGGGGAGCTGGAATTGTATTACCTAAGGAATTCGCAAAAGTTCCAAATTCAGGCTCAATGGACCAGCAGTAGCTCCAACACTCTCCGGGAGTTTGAGTAGCATCTTGATCTAGAGCATTACCCAACCACGTTGCACCACCAACTTGAGTAAATAAACTCACTGTAGTACCATTTGGTGAAGTTAGAGACATATCTAAATCTCCTAGATAAGAATGTTCAATCTCAGCACAAACCTCTACAAAATCATCATCATCTAAAATGGCAGTTGGCTCGAAGGCAGTAACATTAACAAAAGTTTCATAAGAAACTCCACTTCCATCTGGTAAATATATTGGATCACCAAAATCTTCACCTACATTTAGGGCGTCTTCTACAATAACCCAAGTAATAGTTTCAAAGAATGAAGTTTCTCCAGAGCCAGAATTAGGAGATGGTGCATTTACTTGAACAAAAGTTTCAGGACAGACTTCACTGTCTTCTGGAGAAAACAAGGTGGTAGTTAATCCAGGTGCATCATTAATTACAGAAATAGAAGCTTGCGCGGAACATCCATTAATATCTGTAGCAATTAAACTTAATTCATAATCTCCTTCTTCAGCATATAAATGACTTGCAGATTGTAAATTTGAAACTTGACCATCGCCAAAGTCCCATTCAAAAGAGGTAGTATTATCAGACTGATTATAATTTGACTCATTATTTGGAAAAGAGGTCAAAGCATTTAAATCAATATTGGAACATGCTTCTATCTCACCTTGTGCGTTAATCAAATCACTTGACTCAATCTCGACAGTAAATTCTTGGCAGGGATACTGACAATTAATTTCAGCAAACCAACCAGTGGATTCAAAATTATTTGAGGAAAAGACCACAGTAAGACAACCTGATTGATTCGCATCAGTAGCAGAGATACTAATAGGGGGAGGATCTCCGAAACTATTGTAGGAATATAATACAGGGGCAAATGAGGAATTCCCATCGTAAATAATCATTTGGGGGCTAGAGAAGAATGACCCACTCAAATCAAACGAAAAGAATTCAAGCGCTGAACTTAAGTCGGTATCATCACTACAAATAGTCATTTCGAAATTTTCACCAGAAGAAAAGTTGTTGCTAGCGCCACCGGAGTCATAAAAATAACCAGTACAAACATTAACATCAACGGGGGACATATAAATATTTGGACCCTGAATTTCAACCATTTGAGAAGCTTCACAACCTAGATAGTCTGTAACTGATAGCACATAAACTCCAGGAGGAGCATTGTTTAAATTTTGAGTAGTAACACCATTTGACCACTCAAAAGTAAATGGAGGAGTCCCTGCATAAGTAGTAGCTACTACGGAACCATCTGGAGCAATAGCAGATGATGCATTTACAGATTCTAAACTTAAGGAAAAACAAAAACAATTATCCGCTACAACAGGTATATAAAAATCTTGTGAAACACCATCTCCAGAGGGAGAATTTCCATTGTTATTTATCAATAATGAGTTTCCTCCACACGTACCAACTTCGTAAAAAGAATTCGAGCCCCAGCCATTACCACCTGTATCGTATGCATTAAAAAGATATAATTCACCTTCGGGTAAACAAACTTCATCAGATTCGTAAAGAAAATTTGCTGCGTAAGCGAAAGGAGATTGAGCTAGTATAACACCCTCGTCATCCTGTATATCCCAAGAAACCTCATTTGGCCCAAATTGAGTATAGAGTAGACTGACTATTACACCAACTTCTGAGTCTTGACATGAGGAAGAGTTTTGAGCTCCAAGATTTAGAGACAATAAAAAAATAGAACTTAAAAGCTTAAAAATCTTATTCATTTAATATGGTATTTGGCTTTGAAAAAGGCAACATTTGTCTTTAAAAAATCTCAAAAAATTAAAAATATATATTATTTTTTGCTTCAACTTTTTAATAGTAATAATTATCCAATACTTTTAACACAAATATAAGTTTTTTTTAAGTGCCAATGCAATTTAATATTTACTTCAAATAGCTTAGTTTTGCATTAATGAAACAAGAAAATATACGCAACTTTTGCATTATTGCTCACATCGACCATGGAAAAAGTACATTGGCTGATAGACTCCTGGAACATACTCAAACTGTAAGTGAGCGAGAATCCCAAAACCAATTACTTGACAACATGGACCTTGAGCGTGAACGAGGAATAACAATCAAGAGTCATGCCATACAAATGGAATTTCAGCATAATGAAATTTTATACCGTTTAAATTTAATTGACACCCCCGGACATGTTGACTTCTCATACGAAGTCTCTCGTTCTATTGCAGCATGTGAAGGAGCTCTATTAATTGTAGATGCAGCTCAAGGAATTCAGGCCCAAACGATTTCCAATCTATACTTGGCTCTTGAAAATGATTTACAAATCATTCCAGTGCTAAACAAAATTGACTTACCAAGTGCTAATCCAGAAGAGGTGAAAGATCAAATTATTGATTTAATTGGTTGTAATCAAGATGATATTATTTCTGCAAGCGCAAAGACTGGGGTTGGAATTCAGGATATTTTAGAAACAATTGTTCAAAGAGTCCCGTCACCAAATGGAAACGAGGCAAGTGAATTACAAGCTTTAATATTTGATTCTGTCTTTAATCCCTTTCGAGGAATTGAAGCCTACTTTAAAATCATAAATGGAACGCTAAAAAAAGGTGAAAAAGTTAAGTTTTTTGCCACTGGAAAAGAATATTTTGCCGATGAAATTGGTGCTTTAAAATTAGACCAAGAACCCAGAAAAGAAATAAAAGCTGGAGATGTTGGTTATATTATTTCTGGGATCAAAGTTGCCAATGAAGTGAAAGTAGGTGACACTATAACCCACACCGACAGACCTTGTGATGAGCCTATTGATGGCTTTGAAGATGTAAAACCTATGGTATTTGCTGGAATATACCCAGTAGATACTGAGGATTACGAAGAGCTGAGGACTTCAATGGAGAAACTTCAGTTAAATGATGCTTCTCTCACATTTGAACCTGAATCCTCTGCGGCTCTAGGCTTTGGTTTTCGTTGTGGATTTCTTGGCATGCTTCATATGGAAATCATCCAAGAGCGTTTGGAGAGAGAATTTGATATGACAGTGATTACCACAGTTCCAAATGTATCCTATTTTTCATTTTCTAAAAAAGGAGATAAACTATTGGTTAATAATCCTTCAGACCTCCCAGACCCATCCACAATAGAAAAAGTGGAAGAGCCTTATATATCTGCACAGATCATTACTAAATCGGAATATATAGGATCTATTATCACTCTTTGTATTGAGAAACGTGGAGTTTTAAACAATCAAGTATATCTGTCCACAGACAGGGTTGAACTTAGTTTTGAACTTCCACTTGCTGAAATTGTATTTGATTTTTATGATCGATTAAAAACCATTTCGAGGGGGTATGCATCATTTGACTACCAACCCATTGGTTATAAAGAGTCAAATTTAGTTAAGATGGACATCTTACTAAATGGAGACCAAGTAGATGCATTGTCAGCGCTAATCCATAGAGACAACGCACATAATATTGGTAAGAAAATTTGCATTAAACTTCGTCAATTAATTCCTCGTCAACAATTTGATATTGCGATACAGGCAGCTATAGGTTCAAAAATTATCTCTAGAGAAACAGTCAAAGCCCTTAGAAAAGATGTTACCGCAAAATGTTACGGAGGAGATATTTCGAGAAAAAGAAAATTACTTGAAAAACAAAAAAAAGGGAAAAAAAGAATGCGTCAAGTTGGGAATGTAGAAATTCCTCAATCTGCATTCATGGCTGTTCTTAAACTAGATTAAAACTAGATGATGCATAAAAAACTAAATGTCCTTCAAAAAAAAATTGAAGAAGCTAAAAAAGGAGGAGGTTACAAAAGAATCGAAGCCCAACACAAAAAAGGGAAGCTAACCGCCAGAGAAAGAATTCACTTTCTCCTTGATGAAGGGTCCTTTGAGGAAATAGGGATGCTTGTCACACATCGCTCTTCAAACTTTGGATTAGAAAAACAAAAATTTCTTGGTGATGGTGTAGTAACTGGTTTTGGTCTAGTAAATGGTCGACTCACCTATGTATTTGCTCAAGACTTCACTATTTTAGGAGGATCACTAGCTGAAGCTCATGCTCAAAAAATATGTAGAATAATGGACTTGGCTATTAAAAATGGAGCTCCTGTATTGGGCCTTAATGATTCTGGGGGTGCTCGAATTCAAGAAGGAGTAGTCTCTTTAGGAGGGTATGCTGATATCTTTTATAAAAATACAATGGCCTCAGGAGTCATCCCTCAGTTGTCTGCAATCATGGGACCATGTGCAGGTGGTGCAGTGTATTCTCCCGCACTCACAGATTTCATAATGATGGTTGAGGAAAGTTCATATATGTTTGTTACGGGTCCTAACGTTGTAAAAACTGTTACTCACGAAGAAGTTACCTCTGAAGAACTAGGGGGATCATCTACTCACTCAATAAAATCTGGTGTATCACATTTCTCATATAGTAATGAGATATCCCTAATTAAAAACCTAAAAAAACTACTCAGCTATATTCCGCAAAACTGCGAGGAAACACCCCCATCTATTCCCTATATTGATTCAGATGAAACCCGATTATCATTAAGCAAAATTATTCCATCAAACTCAAATCATCCTTATGATATGAGAGAAGTTATCAAGGGAATTATTGATGAAAATTCCTTCTTTGAGGTTCACGAAAATTTTGCAGAAAACATCCTTATAGGATTTGCTAGACTTGGCGGAAAATCTATTGGAATTATTGCAAATCAACCTGCGTTTTTAGCGGGCGTACTGAATATTGAAGCCTCTATAAAAGGAGCGCGTTTTGTTCGTTTCTGTGACTGCTTTAATATTCCCCTCTTGGTTTTAGAAGATGTACCTGGTTTTCTTCCAGGTACGGACCAAGAATGGAATGGAATCATCACACATGGGGCAAAATTGTTATATGCCTTTGCTGAAGCCACAGTTCCTAGAATTACTGTCATTACCAGAAAAGCATATGGTGGCGCATATGATGTAATGAATTCCAAACATATTGGGGCTGACATGAATTATGCATGGCCTAGTGCCGAGATAGCAGTAATGGGAGCTAAAGGAGCTGCTGAAATCATTTTCAAAAAGGAGATCAAAGAAGCAAAAGATTCTATGGAAAAATGGGAAGAAAAAGAAAAAGAATATGCTGATCTTTTTGCACACCCCTACAATGCAGCTGCGCGTGGTTATATAGATGAAATTATTAGACCCGAAAACACAAGAACAAAATTAATTAGAGCCTTTAAAATGCTAGAAAAAAAGGTTGACAATTTGCCTAAAAAGAAACACGGAAATATTCCACTATAAAATGAATGTACTTTTACTAGGATCGGGAGGTCGAGAACACGCTTTCGCATGGAAACTGTCTCAAAGCAGATTATTAAATAATTTATTTATTGCCCCTGGTAATGGAGGAACTGGCCTATTAGGAGAGAATATATTCATCGATGTAAATGACTTTTCCGCAGTAAAATCAATTTGCTTAGAAAAAAACATAAATATGCTAGTCGTTGGACCTGAAAATCCATTAGTCAACGGAATTCACGATTTTTTCTTAGCAGATAAAGACCTGAAAAAAATCCCAGTCATTGGCCCCAAAAAAGCGGCAGCAAGATTGGAGGGTTCGAAAGATTTTGCAAAAGAATTTTTATTTCGTCATGGAATTCCAACGGCTAAATACAAGACTTTTACATCAGAAACTATAGAGCAAGGTTATCTTTTTCTTGAGACACTAAAATCTCCATATGTCCTGAAAGCAGATGGTTTAGCTGCTGGAAAAGGAGTACTCATATTAGATTCTTTGAATGCCGCAAAATCCGAATTAAAGCAAATGTTAACCGAATCAAAATTTGGTATAGCAAGCACAAAAGTTGTTATCGAAGAATTTTTAGAGGGAATAGAGCTATCTGTTTTTGTCTTGACCGACGGAAAAAATTATAAAATTCTGCCTACAGCCAAAGATTACAAAAGAATTGGGGAAGGAGATTCTGGACTAAATACCGGAGGAATGGGAGCTATTTCTCCTGTTCCATTTGCAAACAAAGCATTCATGCAAAAAATAGAAGATGAAATTGTGATACCAACCGTTGAAGGACTTAAAAAAGATAATCTACCCTACAAAGGATTTATTTTTATTGGATTAATTAAAGTAGATAACGCACCCTTTGTAATCGAGTATAATGTTAGGATGGGTGATCCCGAAACAGAAGTAGTTCTTCCTAGAATAAAATCTGATCTTCTAGAATTACTAGTTGCAGTTAGTAAAAATAGACTACATGAAAAAAACTTAGATATAGATCCAAAATTTGCCTCTACCGTCATGATGGTTTCTGGAGGATATCCTGAAGATTATAAAAAAGGTTATAATATTACAGGCATACTTTCAGAAAAGGAAACTCTAATTTTCCATGCTGGTACAAAAAAAGAAGGTGAAAATTTACAAACTTCGGGCGGAAGAGTAATGGCTATAACTTCTATGGACAGTTCTATGAAGAAAGCTCTTAAAAAAAGTTATACACACGCAAAAGAAATTTCTTTTAAGGACAAGTACTTCCGGATGGATATCGGCTTTGACCTATAAAAATAAGATCATAAAGAAAAGACTAAATTTATTGGAGAATATTTTTTTCGGTCGTCACAATTTTCATGCAAAATAAGAGGCCGATACTTCCAATAATGATTAGTGTAATATTGGGCAACATTCCCAAACTACTCAGGATTTTGAAGAATGATTCAAAAACGCTTCCGATAGTGTACCAAATCTCTGCCATTACAATAAATTTAATTTAAAGCACAAATTTACATATTTTTACTGAATGATTGTCAATTTATTTCGCCATACTCAGTGGCTCTCAATTTTCGTCTTATTTATTGCTTCAACTTTGTTATGGTCAATTTTTTCATTTTCTTCCTTTGAATTTGGTAATCCTAATAAGTATGGCCCTTTTGAGCTATTGATTTCATCTTTTGTAAAACCCATTTTCATTCAGCGACTACTGTTGGGTCTTTTCATTTTTGCACAATGTCTTTATTTTAATAAAATAATTGTCAATCAAAGGATTATTTCAATAAACTCATTGTTTCCAGCTTTTTTTTACTTTTTGATTTTAACGAGCTTTCCCAATTCAATTCAGTGGAGTTCGATTTTAATATCTCTGGTTTTTATCCTGCTTGCCCTGAAAAAAATATTGACTCTTTACCTAAAAAAAGAGGCATACACTACAATTTTTGATGCTGCTCTGATGATCGGAATAGCATGCATAATTCACCCCCCTTTTATTATTTTCGCTCCTAGCCTTTGGATAGGCATGTCTATATTTTCTCAAGTGGAATGGCGACTATGGGTACTTAGCTTTGGTGGACTCACCCTGCCATGGCTTATTTTTTACACAATTGTCTCTAGCGGAATTATTCCTAAATTAAATATGACATACATTGTCAGAGCTTTCAAACCCTTAAAAGCTTCAGGTTTTAAAGTTACTACAGAGATAAATTATGGAGATTATATAACTCTTGGCTTCTTATTCATCATTGTATTAGTGGCAATATATGAGCTAATTTCGGGCTTAAAATACAAAAACATAAGGGCTAGAAAATCATATATTCTTCTTATGTGGATGACACTAATGGGTTTTATTTTTATATACACCAGCCATTGCTCAATATTCTTGAGCTTTATTTGTCTAGCCATTCCTCTCTCCGCGATCATCTCAAATTACTTTTATTATCACAAAAACTCTATCTGGTTAAATTTCTTATTATTTATTTTTATAACACTAATTCTTGTAAATCATTTAATGATCTAAAAAGAAAACACCCTCGAGATATTAAAACCAAAGTAAATATCTCCCTGAGACCACTTACCAAGTGTTTCTCCAATAAAAGATCGTTCAAACATTCCTTGAGAGTTTGTAAGGTGGAGTTGAAAAACATGTCCCCCAGTTTCAATATCAAACCCAATAGACAACGAATTAGTAAAGTCCTCTGGACCCCTATCGAATTGATAAAAGTATTCAGTATTCAAAGAAACTCTTTTGGATAATTTATATCGACCTCCAAATCCTAAGGCGACAAAATCATTTTTCATAGACTCTGTGGGAACAATATTTCTATGAATAAAACTAGGCGTGATTTGAAGAGATAAATTTTGATTAAACTTTCTAGCCAACATAAACTGGTATGCGAACGAAAGACGTGAGCTAAACTTATTGTCTCGATTCTGATCAGGCCACCGTATTGAATTCAAAAAAATCGCAGAATACGCGGTTACTGAGACAGGTGATCCCCCTGAAACATTTTGTCTGAACAACTTCATTTTTGCAGAACTCTCGTAAGTTTTCTGAAAAGAACTTCGAGCTAACGATAACGAAAAACCATCAAAAACTCCATAATCAAAGGACATTCGCATAGATGCCTGATCTAAACCCCAGAGTTCATAAGCTCCACTACTTAGAGTACCAAATCGATGTTCAATAACAAACAATAAATCACCTTTCTCTACAACCTCAACCGATTGTCCATTAATTACTCTAATACCTTTAAAAGTTGCTTGAATAGGAGGTGATTCAGGCTCCCCCAACAATGACATCAAATCATCTTGTGCATGAAGAACCGTTGAAAAAATCAAGAAAAAGAAAAAGAAATTCTGCCTCATACTATTTATATTATACTTAGTTCGGCTTTAACTGTAACTTTAATCTCATTGGCTAGCTTATCGGAAACGATCTTTGGAATATCAATCTCAAAATCAGAACACAAAAGACTAAATTGAGAAGTTCCATGCAGTATGTTCTTCTTCATAGAGACTTTAACAGGCAATGTCATTTTTCGTTTTCGTCCATGAAAATCCATTTCGCCCTGAACCTGAAGTTGTATCTCTGAAGAGATTTTTTCTGGAAGATCAGTAAACTTTCCCCTAAATGTGGCTGTTGGATAAAGATCTGATTCCACATAATTTTCATTAAAATGTTCTTCCATCAATGCGATCTTAAAATGAAATGCACGCAACTGAATTTGAAAAGCAATCTCTGCTGTTCCCAGATCGATAACAGCACCAACTTGTTTGTTAGTGGCCTCTACTATCTCTAAAGCCTCTTTTTCTGACAGGAAATAAACTTCGGCAGAACGAGTCATATATCTTTGGGCGCAAAGAGAAAAGGAAAAAGTCAAAAATAGAATAATTAATATGTTTTTCATAACTAATTGTTTAAAGATCCTTGGTTTACCCAGGCAATAATTTTATTAATCTGACATTGCGGGATGCGATAACTAGAAGGCATCATTAAGGGATCTCCTTCCAAACGACTGACCCGATTTATCATACCACTAATACTTGGATCGGTGGCTGACGATTTAATTTGAGAATGAGTCACCAATAATAATCCCGCAGATGCAGCGGATGAAGAAGTTCCTCCATGACAAGGAGAGCAATGATCAGCCACAATAGGAGAAATATCTAATGCAAACGAAAGATAAGAAGTGTCGCAGAGTGTTACCCCATATAAGTTTTCCTCACTATCATAAGAGCAGTGAGGAAAAATCAAGAAACTTATAATAGAAAAAAGAAATATTTTCAGATTAAGGTAACTCATATCAATATAATTATCTAGAAAGGTACAACTATAAACTATTTTATGTGTTTTAAATAAAATTAATTTTTGATTTATATTAGGAATAAAATTTATTTCGAACAACATTAGAGAATAATGTTTAAGACGCCTAGATATGTGTTTATTTTTAAATAAATTTGATAAAATCACATATAACTATGAAAATAAAAATGATTATTTTTCTATCAGCACTAATCATCAGCTTATATATTGCGTACAGCTATGTCTACCAATCACATAGAGACATTCGCAAAGAAAAGCCAAAATTCTTTATAAGCAGCGATAGCCTTCACCATCACTTTGCCCAACAACAACAACAAAAATCTCATAATTTATACATGAATCAGGTCTTAGTAGTTGAGGGAACTATTTTATCTTTGTCGCAACAGATGATTATGCTTAAACCAGGAATTTCCTGTCTGAAAGATAGCTCCTCTGAGTTTAATTTAATAAATGTGGGAGACCGAGTAACGATAAAAGCCAGATGTATTGGTTATGACGATTTATTTGGAGAAGTCAAAATGGACCAAAGCACACTAAATTGACCAACATTATTTACAACTTATTTGTAATGATCCCCTATAATATGAATCTTAAAATACTCTACATTTTAATATTTTCTGTTTACAGTTATAGTACTGCTCAGCCTACACAAACCCCATTTAATATTGGAGAGAAACTAGAATATAAAATCCATTACGGACCAATCGATGCTGGTATTGCTGAATTAAACGTAGGTTCCATTAATAATCAGTACCAATTTATTGCAAAAGGAAGATCGACAGGGATTTTTAAACTATTCTTCAAAGTCGACGATTTCTATCAAAGTCAAGTAAACCCAATCACATTAAAACCAAACTATTTTTTTAGAGACATCAATGAAGGCGGCTATGAAAAAATTGAAAAAGTATTCTTTAACTACGAAAAAAATCAAGCTGAATCAACTCGGGATACTATATCCCTCCTTGATAATACACAGGATATCCTCTCTATATTTTACTATCTGAGAGCTCAAAACCACAAACAAATGGAAGTAGATAGCGTAATTGCCTTGCAGGTATATTTAGACGATAAATTTATGTGTTCAAACCTTCGCTACTTAGGAAAAGATTCAATCAAAACAAAATTTGGCCTATTATCATCCACCAAATGGGCACCAGAATTAGCCGTAGGACGAATCTTTAAAGACCCAGAAGATCTCGTTTTATGGATTAGTGATGATTCAAATAAAATACCACTGAGCCTCGAAGCTAAAATCAGAGTTGGATCCATAAAAATGGATCTTGTAAATTTCGAGGGACTAAAAGAACCCCTTGGATTTATATCAAAAAAAAAATAACCACTTTATTTTGAAATATTCAAATCATATATGTGAGTTGAATTTGTAAATTAGCGGCGATGAGTTTAAAACAAGATAAATTTAACAAAAGAAGACTGAGATCTTCTTATATCTCAGTAGTAGTTAGCATGAGTCTTGTACTATTTCTCATGGGTTTACTTAGCTCTATACTTTATCATTCTAAAACTCTAAGCCGAGAAATTCAAGAAAATATAGCCTTCACAATACTTATTAAAACTGATGCCAAACAAATAGCCATAAAGCAGTTTCAGAGAAAACTAGAACTTAATGATCACGTAAAAAAAACAGAATATATTTCTAGGGATGAAGCAGCTCAAAATTTAGAACAACAGCTAGGTGAAGACTTCTTGAAATTTCTGGGATATAACCCCCTATCGAATGCAATCGATATTTATTTCAGTTCCTATTTTACCCAAAATACAAATGCAAAAGACATTGAAAAAGAATTACTTACATCTCCAATAGTAAAAGAGGTCCTTTACGATAAAAATTTAATTGATTTGATTAATAAAAATAGAGAAAAAGCGACTTATTTTTTAATTTTTTTGTGTCTTTTATTTAACCTAATTGCTATAGCCTTAATCAATGCATCGATTCGACTCAGGATGTACTCCAAGCGTTTTCTGATTAAAACTATGCAGTTGGTTGGAGCCACCAAACATTTTATCCAAAAGCCTTTTATCTTATCTGGATTAAAACATGGCTTTATAGCAGCAATAATTGCAATTATTGGTTTGGACTCCCTCTTCAGGTTCGGGATTAATTTCATTCCCGAAATGTTTGATCTAAATAACCCCTTTGCAAAAATTATTCTATATTCAGGAATTCTTACACTAGGAGTTCTAATACCCTGGATTTGCACTTATTTTGCTGTAAGGAAATACTTAAAATTAACGACTGACGAACTACATTATTGATATGGAAGAAAACAAGATTTTATTTAAAAGAAAGAATTATCATCTCATGCTTCTTGGAGTTGCATTTATTATTGTTGGTATGATTCTTATGTCTGGTGGAGGATCAGCTGATAAAACAAGCTTTAATCCAGACATATTTAGTCTACAACGCATTACCGTTGCCCCAATATTTATATTGATTGGTTTTGTTATTGAGGTTTTTGCAATTATGTATAAGTCTAAATAAATCCTTCTGATGGGAATCTTAGAAGCGTTTATTTTAGGAGTTGTGCAAGGGATAACTGAGTTCTTGCCGGTTAGTAGTAGTGGACACATAGAAATAGTAAAGGTTCTATTAAATACCCCCGTAAAAGAACAAAATTTACTCATGACAATTGTACTTCACGTAGCTACAGCACTTAGTACAATTTTTGTTTTCTGGAAAGACATTAAACAGATACTCATAGGATTGTTTGAATTTCGCTTGAATGAAGAACTTAAATTTTCACTGAAAATAATAATCTCTATGATACCAGCCGTCATGATAGGATTATTTTTTGAAGCTGAAATAGAATCTCTTTTTAAAGGCCAGATTATTTTAGTGGGAAGCTTCCTTATTTTAACAGGTCTACTTTTATTTTTGGCTAATCAAGCAATACAAACAGGACAAAAAGTAACTAAAACAAAGGCCTTACTGATTGGAATAGCTCAAGCAATTGCTATTTTACCTGGAATTTCTAGATCTGGAGCAACAATCGCCACATCTGTACTTTTGGGCATAGACCGCGAAAAAGCAGCTCGTTTCTCATTTCTAATGGTAGTACCACTTATACTTGGAAAAATAACCAAAGATCTTCTCGATGGAGAAATACAGACAGAATATAACTCCTCCCTGCCCTTAGTTATCGGGTTTATTGCTGCTTTTCTGACCGGTTTAATCGCTTGTAAATGGATGATTGCACTTGTAAAAAAAAGTCAACTCAAATACTTCTCTTACTATTGTTTTCTCGCGGGAAGTATTAGTTTGATTTTGAGCTTGATCTAAATCTGAAATATATACAGTCTACACGGACTCAAGAAAAGAAGCAACCTGGACAAAGAAAAAGTAGTATTGCAGTGATTCAAAAGATTAGTTTAAATCTATATTTGTGCTATGTCAGATAAAACAATCATCCTTAGCATGGGAAGTATTTCAGCACTAGGAAGCCATCCTGAAGAAGTTTGGAAAAACTATCTAAATGGATTTCCTCGAATTGGACTATGCTGTTATAACAACTGCAATACCCCAGTTGGAAAGTTACACCTGAAGGAAGAAGAATTGATCAAAAGCGTTAGGACTGAAAATAGCCATTATCGCCGCTTGGATAAAACTGTACTTTTATCCATTATCGCCTCAAGACAGGCTGTAAAAAACGGAGGTTGGGAAAACAAAAAAGACATCAGTATTAATATAGGTTCTTCCCGGGGAGCTACACATTTGTTTGAAAAATACCACAAACACTTTATAGAAAATACCGGAAAAAGATTGAATCCCAATGTTTCCCCCACAACGACATTGGGAAACATATCTTCATGGACTGGTCATGACTTAAAATACACTGGTTCTTCATTCTCACACTCCATCACATGCAGTACATCACTGCACTCTATTCTAAACGGAAAAGCTTGGATTGATTCTGGTATGGCATCTAGATTTATTGCTGGAGGATCTGAAGCATCGCTGAGTGACTTTACAATAGCTCAAATGAGTGCATTGAGAATTTATTCTCAAGAAAAAGGACTTTATCCCTCTTTACCTCTTGAATCAAATAAAAAAAACAACTCAATGGTCTTAGGGGAAGGATCAGCAGTATTTTGCCTTGAAAAAGATGCAAATCAAGAGCGAATAGCTGTTATTGAAGGTGTCGGTTTTGCCACAGAACCTATCCAACATAATACATCTCTTTCCGCCAATGCCGACTGTTTGAGAAAATCTATGAAAATGGCTCTTAAAAATGCCCAATTGACTCGAGTTGATTCGATTGTCATGCACGCTCCAGGAACCCTTCGAGGGGATGAAAGCGAAATCAAAGCCGTCAAAAATTTATTTAGCGATAATATTCCGCATTTAATTTCCACCAAACACCTTTCAGGGCATACATTTGGAGCCTCAGGAGCTTTGAGTTTAGAATTAGCTATTTTGATGTTACAAAAGCAACAATCCGTCTTTCTTCCATATCCAAGTGTCGGAGGAAAGAATTTAAATAAACTTGATCACATAATGGTTAACTCTACAGGTTTTGGAGGAAATGCCGTGAGTATCATTTTATCTAAATAAAATCAAATAGCTCAAAATAAGCATTATATTTGATAAGCAATTATATTAAAAATGAAAGAAAACAAAAATTTATGGACAAAGGAAGAGATCTTGGATCTCTACAACAAACCTCTTTTAGAATTAATATTTGAGGCAGCCCAAATTCATCGAATCCATCATGATCCAAAAGAAGTTCAAGTAAGTACTCTTTTGTCTATTAAAACAGGTGGTTGCCCTGAAGACTGTGGTTATTGTCCACAAGCATCAAGATACCATACCGATATTGAAAAAAATGATCTTATGACTGTTAAAAAAGTGAAAGCTCAAGCCTTAAGAGCTAGAAGCTTTGGATCATCTCGAGTATGTATGGGGGCTGCTTGGAGAAATGTAAAAGAAGGCAAAGACTTTGATCAGGTACTAGAAATGGTTCGAACAGTTCGAGACCTAGACATGGAGGTCTGCTGTACTCTTGGAATGCTTACTGAAAACCAAGCAAAAAGACTATCTGAAGCTGGGCTATATGCTTATAATCATAATCTTGATACTTCCGAAGAACATTACAAAAAAGTGATTTCTACTCGCGGATATGAAGACCGAATTGAAACCATAGGAAATGTAAGAAAAGCAGGTCTGACTGTTTGTTCGGGAGGCATTATAGGTATGGGCGAATCTCCTATGGATAGAGCCGCTATGTTGGTCACTTTATCTAAATTAAATCCATACCCAGAATCTGTACCTATCAATGCACTGGTTGCCGTAGAGGGAACTCCCATGGAAGAACAAGAAAAAATACCTATCTGGGATATAATTAGGATGGTCGCAACTACCAGAATTGTTCTTCCAAAAACGACTGTTCGGCTTTCTGCAGGAAGAACACAAATGACAGACGAAGGACAAGCAATGTGCTTTATGGCTGGAGCAGGATCAATATTTGCAGGAGACAAACTTCTTACCACACCAAATCCTGACATAAATAAAGATATGGAGTTATTCGGAATATTGGGATTATCTGCTCAAAAACCCTACAAGAAAGGAGATAAACCCGAAGTCAATGAAAACTATAAAATCAGTGACGAAAAAAAAGAAAAACCTATTTGGTCTAGACCAGGTCACAAAATAGATGCTAATATTGCTGCTACTAAAAATGCAATGGAAATAAAACAAAAAACAAAACTCACTTTAAAACAATAATATGAAAAAAATCATTCTACTACTTTATATTCTTTCTATGTCATTTTCTACTCACGCGCAAAAATTTTCTTGGGGGCCAAAAATTAGTATTTCTTCTCCAACGCTTAAACTCAGTGACCTTTCCTCTGCGAGTGTTGAAGATCAGGCAATAAGTCTACTTGAGCAATCAAATCCATCTATCGGATTTCAACTGGGTGTTTTTGCAAGAGCCTCCTTTCTTGGATTCTATGTTCAACCCGAAGTTCTATTGAGTAATTCCAGTTCAGAAATTAGTTACAGTGATATTACAGACCTGGAAAACCCTTTGGAATTAGTGGGAGATGTAAAATTAAACAAATTAGATGTTCCAGTACTTTTCGGAAAACGCTTTTTCAAAATTATTAGAGTGAATGCAGGACCTGTTTTTACTCTACTTCTGAGCCAAGATGTAGAACAACAATCGAATACAGCAAAAGAAATTGAAACTAACTATAAAGACTCTACTGTGGGTGCTCAGTTCGGAGTTGGACTAGATTTAGCTCTAGTGACAATTGACTTGAGATATGAAATAGCCCTTCAGAATATTTCTGAGGGATTAACTATTGGTGACACTCAATTTGTTGCCAACCAAAGATTAAATCAACTAATGCTATCTCTAGGAATGAAATTTTAAACCCTAAAACTATTTTAGCTTAGGATTATCTCTGTGTCGATTTGTATCGCGCAGAGATTTTTTTTTGAGATTAGCATGCATTGCCTTACCTAAGTCAATACCCGTTTGATTTGCAATACAAGTCAAAACAAACAATACATCTGCGAGTTCATCTGCTAAATCCATGTCCTTATCAGATGCTTTTTCTGACTGGTCTCCGTATCTTCTAGACATAATTCGAGCAACTTCCCCAACCTCTTCGGTCAGTATGACCATATTAGTTAATTCACTGAAATACCTAACACCATATTTCTTAATCCATGCATCTACGTTATTTTGTAAGTCATTAAGTTCCATTACTCTCTTATTTTTGAATCAATATTTATTATGACGGAAACGTCATTGCGACTAAAAACTTGCACATATTCTCTGAATTGTCAAGTAAAAATTTTTTCCAAATTCTCATCAATAGAATATTTAAGTTCATTATACATTGGTCCCGCAAATTCTAGGGAAGCGGAATTTATGAATGAGGGAAGATCCCTTTTTTTTTGTGTTTGCAAAAAGTGTACACTGACTAATTAAAAGAATATCTCCCGCTTCCTTCCACCAATAAAAATTTATTTTTCCTTTAAAATTAAAAAAATCCGCAGTAAACATATTTTATTAGATAACCAAATAATATTTTTTTGAGTATGTTATCATTGCCAATTTATGAAGACTAATAATCCTTTGCTAATTTCGGATATCTCTTTTCCAAAATATATGAACAGAAGATTGCTTTACTCTTTGAATAGTTCCTCTCATTAATGGTATTTAGTTTCTCTGTATGAATTATTATCGTCTTCTAAAATAGACAAATAACTATCATATCGAATTGGGTGAACTTCTCCAGAATTTAAAGCTTTTTTCACCGCACACTTTGGTTCATTTATATGTTGGCAATTATGAAATTTGCATTGACTTTTAAGTATTAGCATCTCAGGAAAATACTTGGATAATTCTTGAGGATCTATCTCGACTAAACCTAAGCCCTTTATCCCTGGAGTGTCAATTATAAACCCACCAAAATTTAGGGTAAACATCTCTGCAAAGGTAGTGGTATGTATTCCTTTTTTGTGCGCATGAGATACACTCTGTGTGTGTAAATCTAGATTTGGATCAATGGCATTAACTAACGTTGACTTTCCCACGCCAGAATGGCCAGAAAGTAAGGTGACCTTATCTTGCATCTTGGCCGTTAATTCTTCAATATTTTGATTCTTTATTGCAGAAACTTCAATACACTTATAGCCACAACTGCGATATATAGAGATCAGATCTTGATGGTACTTTAAATCAAACTCATCATACATATCAATCTTATTAAAGACAAGGACTACAGGTATTTGATATGCCTCTGCTGTGACTAAAAAACGATCGATAAAACCTACAGAAGTTTTTGGACAAGCTAATGTAACTACCAGAAACGCTTGGTCTATATTAGCAGCTATAATATGCACTTGTTTGGAAAGATTTACAGATTTTCGAACGATATAATTCTTTCTTTCCAATATTTTATTGATCATGAGGTCCTCTCCTTGCCTAGACAACAAAACCTGATCACCCACAGAAACTGGATTGGTACTCTTAATACCTTTCATTCTAAACTTCCCCTTGAGTCGACACTGACAAAAGGTTCCATCTTGAATTCGAACACTGTACCAACTTCCTGTCGATTTAACTACCACACCTTGCATAAATACAAAGATATGATTTGGTAGGAATATTAAACAATTTAGTTGAAATTAGATAAAAAATATGAGCAAAATATAAAGGAAGCGATTTGCTACTCTCTTTTTGCATCACTTTCCCCCTCGAGATAATGCATAATTAAATTATTTCATCATACTAAATAAAACCTTAATACATTTAATTACAGTTATTTAATTATATAATTTTTATATTTTATATTAACAATCTAAATTGTGAAAATAAATAATTATTTGAGAATCATAAAATTAACTTACCTTCGTAGATATGTCTATAGAAGCATTGAAGATTAGCAAATTATACGGAAATAAAAAGGCATTAAATGACCTTTCTTTTGAAATTAAAAAAGGAGAAATCATAGGACTACTTGGACCGAATGGCGCTGGAAAATCAACGCTAATGAAAATTCTAACAGGATTCACTCCTCTCTCAGCAGGTAAAGCTAACATTTGCGGTCTTGACATCCAAGAATATAGTTTACAGTCCAAAAGTAAAATTGGATATCTACCCGAACACAACCCCCTTTATCAATATATGTACGTGAGGGAATATTTAGAGTTTATAGCGAAAATATATAAGGTAGATATCAATCGCGTAGATCAAATGATTTCACAGACTGGCTTATTACTAGAAAAAAGTAAAAAAATTGGATCACTATCCAAAGGATATAAGCAGAGGGTAGGTTTGGCACAAGCTCTCATTCACAACCCGGAAGTACTAATTTTAGACGAACCGACTACTGGCTTAGACCCAAACCAACTGGTTGAAATTCGCGCATTGATTAAAGAAATGGGAGGGGAAAAAACAGTTCTTATTTCGACTCATATTATGCAAGAGGTTGAGGCAATTTGCGATAAGGTAATTATTTTAAAAAACGGAGAAATTGTTGCAAACGATTTCGTTAAAAAAATCACTAGAAAAGAAAAACTTGAAGATGTTTTTAGAAGATTAACTAGTTAAATAAATTATTATCTTTGAAATGAATTCGTGGATTTATTTGACTGATTGCTACCACTTTAAAAAAGGCTAAAGCAGTATTCCCAAGCTATGGCCAAAATCAGACTTTTCATTTTATTAACATTTAAATCAATATATGTCTTATTTTTTCACCTCCGAATCTGTATCTGAAGGCCATCCTGATAAAGTTGCTGACCAAATTTCTGATGCTATTCTAGATGCTTTTTTAGCAAAAGATCCAGAATCAAAAGTTGCTTGTGAAACGCTAGTTACAACGGGACTGACAGTAGTAAGTGGCGAAGTTAATTCAACTGCGTGGATAGATATTCAAAAACAAGTAAGAAACGTTATTCGTAAAATTGGCTACACCAAGTCCTAATATAAGTTTGATGCTGAATCTTGTGGAATCATATCCACTGTTCACGAGCAATCTGATGATATCAACCAAGGAGTTGTTGAAGGCAAAGGTTTACATACTGAACAAGGTGCCGGTGATCAAGGCATGATGTTTGGCTATGCAACAAATGAAACGGATAATTACATGCCCCTAGCAATTAGTTTATCGCACTTACTTTTAGAAGAGTTGGCTTTAATTAGAAGAGAAAATCATCCTGTAATGTTTTACCTAAGACCCGATGCAAAATCTCAGGTAACCATTCAATACTCAGACAATCACAAACCAGAAAGGATAGACACCATCGTTATCTCCACCCAACATGATGAATTTGATGAGGAAAAAAAAATGCTCACAAAAATCAATCTTGATGTGCAAAATATTCTCATTGAACGCATCAAGAAAAAACTTCCTTCATCTATAAAAAATTTGTTTGACACGCATGAAGCTGTTAAATATCATGTGAATCCAACTGGCAAATTTGTCGTCGGTGGCCCTCATGGAGATACCGGATTGACCGGAAGAAAAATCATCGTAGACACTTATGGAGGAAAAGGCGCACATGGCGGGGGTGCCTTCTCTGGAAAAGATCCCTCAAAAGTAGATCGGTCTGCAGCTTATGCCACTCGGCATATTGCAAAAAATATGGTCGCTAGTGGGATATCTGATCAAATCCTAGTTCAAGTATCCTATGCAATTGGTGTAGCAAAACCAATGAATATTTTTATTGACACCTATGGTACAGAAAAAGTAGGGCTAAGTGACAGTGATATTGCTAAAAAAGTGGATGCTATCTTTGACATGAGACCAGCAGCTATTATAAATAGATTTAATCTAAAAAGCCCCATTTACAGTGAAACTGCAGCATATGGGCATATGGGGCGTAAATCAGAACAAAAATCAGTGGTCTTTGAAATGGCAGATGGAAAAAAAATAACCAAAGAAATTGAGACCTTTCCATGGGAGAAACTAGATTATGTTCAACAAATAAAAAAAGCTTTTAAACTTTAGTACATGAAGTACACTTTTAAAGATAAGTCCTACACCATTAGTAGATATCCCAAAACAGAACAAATCTCACTAAGAGCTTGGAATTCAGCTGATGAGCATATTTTAAAATATCTAGAAGAAGAAGAAATTAAATTAAAAAATATCGCTATTTGTAATGATCGTTTTGGATTTTTGAGTGTCCTACTCGCTGAGTATAAACCCAAGACTATTTTAAACTTTAGAAGCCAAGAAAAATCTATTTACATAAATCTCCAACTAAATGACCTAGATACAGAAAGCGTTATTAAAACAAGTCCCTTAGATAGCATAAAACCATACTGTGATCTAGCCTTAATTAAAATACCCAAGTCTTTAGATCTTTTTCGACTTCAAATGGAGCAACTTTATAGTGCTTCAAAAAAAGACACAAAAATAGTATGTGCTTTCATGACCAAATACTTTAGCTATCAAATGCTAGATATTTGCAATGAGTACTTCGAACTATGTAAACAATCTAAGGCCTGGAAAAAATCAAGATTAATTGTTCTAAAGAATAAAAAGAAGCGGAAAAAATCGAAAATTAAACATGAAATTACTTTTTCTAACTCTAAAAAATTCACTCAATACTATGGAGTTTTTTCAGCTAAAAAAATTGACTATGCATCACAATTTTTTATCCAAAATATGGTCGTGACCCTCTCAGATAATAAAATCTTAGATTTAGGCTCCGGAAATGGAGTTTTAACATACGAAGCACAACGTCAGAAACCCGACGCAATTGTCTATCTTGTAGATGATTCTTTTCTAGCAATTGAATCCTCCAAAATGAATGTAGATCCAAAAAGATCTTTTTTTTATTATCAAGACGATCTATCACAATTTGAGGATAACAGTTTTGATCTAGTACTATCTAATCCTCCATTTCACTTTGAACATGAAACCAATATCGATATATCAATAAATTTATTTAGAGAGGTAAAAAGATGTCTAAAAAAAGGTGGTTCCTTCCAATTGGTCTCAAGTAATCACTTGAATTTAAAAACACAGCTTTATGATTTCTTTCATAAGATCCAAATTGTTGATCAAAACAAAAAATTTACTGTTTACAACTGTACTTAGCCACAAACTAGAATTCTAATTTATACTATAACTTCAAAAAGTTAGTTAGATTTATAATAAATATTTAAATGTCTCATGAAAAAACTTATTTATATACTATTAATTTGTTTGGCAATTTCTTGTCAAAACAACCCTTCAGAAAATGTAATCATCAGCGGTAAAATAACCAACTCTGTGAGTGAAACTGTATCTATACTGTTTAGAGATGGAGCAAATAATATGACAGACAGTCTAAGTGAAAGTACAAATTTTAAAATAGAATTCTATCTGGAAAAGGCACAATATGTCAGTTTCAAACATGGTCCTGAAACAACAGCAATGTATATAAAACCAGGGGATAATATTCAATTAACTATCGATCCAAATAAATTTGATGAAACAATCTTTTACACGGGAAGTAATGCCTCTAACTTTCTTGCTAAAAAATATTTGTTAGATGAAAAATTAGACAGAAGAGCCCTATATAGTCTACCCGAGAAGGAATTTCTCAGAGGAGTAAACAAAATAGAAAAGGATTTCTATGCTCTGTTGAATTTGGGGCTTGACGAAACATTCAAAAAAAATGAAGAAAAATCAATTTGGAGGGAGTGGGCAACTGCAAAACTCAATTATCAAAGTTATCACGAATCTATTTCTGATTCTAGCATCATACTGAGTGACAATTATTTTGATTTCATAGCTGAAATTGATGTCAATGACCCAATTCATTTAGAAAACTACGATTCATTCAATTTTTTAAAAACCTATGTGATGTCCCAAAAAACATCACAGGGTAAAAGTCACATCCTTAATAGCTTTGAATTTTTAAGTACTAATTTTGAATCACAAAAAACTACTGACACCATTGCTACGGTCTTGATAAAAAACTATTTGGATGGAGACGATATTTCTGAAATAGAGGAGGTCTTAATAGCGTTCAAAAAAACCCATTCCAATCCCACTATGGTAAGTGAAATGACAAAACTGGTAGGTGCAATGACTCTTTTAAACACAGGAAATCCGGCAATAGACTTTACTTATCCAGACAAAAACGGAGAAGAAAGATCATTATCTGACTTTAAGGGAAGCTATGTATACGTTGATGTATGGGCAACTTGGTGTGGGCCGTGCAAAAGAGAAATTCCAGACTTAATAAAATTAGAAAAAGACTACCATGATAAAAATATTGTCTTCATGAGTGTATCTGTAGATGAGGAAAATGACCACCAAACTTGGTTAGACATGATTGAAGAAAAGCAATTGGGAGGTGTTCAACTATTTGCGGCAGGATGGTCGAAAATTGTAAACGATTATCATATAAAAGGGATTCCAAGATTTATGCTCTTTGATCCCCAAGGAAATATTCTAGACACTAAAGCTCCTCGTCCTTCAGACCCTCTGACTAGGGTAATCTTTGAGCAACTCTTTTAACTCTCAAAAAAAAAATATCTCACTCTCAAAATCGCAACTATTTTGATTCCCTTTGGAAGTATTGTCAATGCACTATCAGTTATTTTAGGTAGTTTCATTGGAATAAGCATTGGGAATCGTTTACCAAAATCTATTCGCGCTATTATCTTTCAAGTTATGGGACTTTTCACACTCATTCTTGGTTTAAAGATGTCTCTAGAAACCCAGGCATTAATCATCCTTCTCCTGAGTTTAACAATGGGAGCAGCAATTGGAGAAAAATTAAATATTGAACAAAAACTCCAAATACTTGGCCTAAAAATAAAAAACCTTTTAAAAAATAAAAATGAGAAATTTGCAGAGGGACTTGTAACAGCTTTTCTCCTCTTTTGCTTAGGATCAATGACTTTTGTAGGAGCTATTGAAGAAGGGATTAACCAAGACAGAACCTTGCTTTACACAAAAAGCTTCATGGATGGGATTACGTCTATCCTTTTGGCATCGAGTTTTGGTTTGGGAGTTTTAGTTTCGGCGATCCCGTTATTGATTTTTCAATCCTTATTAACCTTTGCTGCACTTTATCTAGAACCTTATTTAACTTCCAGCATCATCAATGAAGTATCTGCTGTAGGAGGCGTTCTTATACTAGGTATTGGTATTAATATACTTGAATTAAAGAAGATTAAAGTCAGTAATATGCTTCCTTCACTATTTTTAGTCGTGCCTCTACATTTACTTTTTTCTTAATTCTTTATTAAGTCAAAAAAAGATCAGAAGAAATTCGATTTGCAAATAATTTACCTTGATCTGATAAAGTAAACACACCCATGGATTCATTGACGAAATCTCGATCTAAATACGTCTTTATTTCTTGAAGGAAATGCAAAGAATAATTGCTAGGAAAATCTTTTTTTATTATGGAGATATCGCAACCCCAAATAGTCCTTAATGAGGTTAGAATGTACTCATTATATTGATCTCTTTGAGATAAAATCTCAGTTTCTAGAGGCAAAACTCTTTGTCTAATATTCTGAATATATCTTTGGTTATTAGACACATTCCACGAGCGACTATTTCCAATAAATGAATGCGCTGAAGGTCCCAGTCCTAAATAAGCTTTTTTTTGCCAATATGAGCTATTGTGTCGACTGTAAGCCTTTTCTTTGCAAAAATTAGAAATCTCATACTGCTCATAATCAGCCGCTTTCATCTTCTTCATTAATAGTTTGAATTGTTCAGTACTTTGACGTTCACTAACAGAAAGTGATTTCTTGCTTAAAATCTGTCTTTTCAATGGTGTATTATCTTCCACTGTGAGTGCATAAGAGGAGATATGTGGAATTTGTAGTCCAAAACTTATTTGTAAATTCTCTAACCAATGTGCATTTGTCATTCCTGGAGTACCATAAATTAGGTCTATTGTAATATTCGATAAACCAATATCTTGCGATCTTTTTATAGATTCCAGTGCTTGAGTAGAATTATGAACTCGGTGCATAAATTTTAAATCGGAATCCCTAAAAGATTGAACACCAATACTCAGTCTATTAATCGAACTTTGAGCAAATTGCTTGATCCTACCTTGACTTAAATCGTCAGGATTAGCCTCTAGGGTAATTTCCACATCTGAATCAACATTAAAGTCTTGATGTAAATGATTAAGAATTCTATTCAGTTCGTCTGTACTAAGTAGAGAGGGGGTTCCCCCACCAAAGTATATGCTCGAAATAGAATCCTGAGAGAAAATATCCTTGCGCAGTTCAATTTCTAAAATTAATGCATCAACAAAATCAGCCTTCATTGCAGTGGATGTAGAAAAGTGAAAATTACAATAATTACAAGCTTTCTTGCAAAAAGGAATATGCAAATAAATTCCAGCCATTAGCTTTTTACAAGACTTATTCGAAAAGTCGTACCCTTCCCCAATTCAGATTGCAGAACGAACACTTGGCCTTTATGGTAATCTTCAATAATTCTTTTAACCAACGAAAGACCTAAACCCCAGCCTCTTTTCTTTGTAGTATATCCTGGTTCAAACACTGTTTTCATATGAGCAGATCGCAAACCTCTTCCAGTATCTTTGATATCAACAAGGACTCTATTTCCTTGCTCTTTTATATAAAGATAGATACTTCCCTCTCCTTGAATAGCGTCAATCGAATTTCTAAGTATATTTTCTATGACCCAGCCAAATAATTGCGGATTAAGGTCAATAAGTAATGAGGGAGAATCTGGGCGTAATACAAACTCTATTTTAGAAGAACTTCTGTCTTTCATATAGAAAAAAGATCTTTCTAGAGTTTTATTTAAGTCAGTTTGATACAGTTCTGGTTGAGACCCAATCTTAGAAAAACGCTCTGAAATAGTTTGGAGTCTCAAAAGGTCTTTATTCATCTCAAAAGCGAGTTCTTCCATCCCTTCTTTATCTTTTAATAAGACCAACCAACCCATTAAAGAAGTAAGAGGTGTTCCTAATTGATGTGCTGTTTCCTTAGCCATTCCTGCCCAAACTTTATTTTGCTCTGATTTTCGAGAGGCACTAAATGTGAGGTAGCCTAAAAGTATAAAAAGACCCACGGCAAACAAAATCATAAAAGGAAAATACTGGAGTCTAGTCAATAGAATAGAATCCTTATAATAAATCATATTACTCTTTCCATCTGCATACTCAAAAGTGATAGGATCTTGAGCATTCTGCATGGAAAGAAGCTGATCTGCTAAATAATCTGAATGTAAAGCCTTTTTTTCTGGAAAGTTTTTGTGGTAGAGTATTTTCCCCTTGCCGTTGGTTAAAATGACAGGAATAGTTTTATTGAGATTAATGACCTCAAAAACAAAACTAATATCCTCATCTAAATTATCAATGTCGGTCGTTTGTTCCGTAGCAGCTGCCCAAATTTTAACCTTTATTCTTTCTTCCCGCCTCAAATCTTCTACTAGGCTGTTAGTAAACCAAAGAATAGCCAGTCCTATCGCCAAAGCAGAAAACAATAGAAGCCGCTTACTAATTTTCTTTATTTTAAGATTCGACATCATTAAATAACAACGAATTTGTATGAATTATTATTGTTTTTACCAAAATTATTGAGATTTCAGGTAAATATAAATTAAAAGTATAATTTATATTTCTTTATAACATCCGAAGTAGGTCTAACTCTTTTTTATCTAAATGTTTCCAGGAACCTCTTTTGACATCTTTCTTGGTAAGATTTCCAAAAACAACGCGGTCTAGATGCCGCACGTGATAGCCAAAACTTTCAAAAATTCTTCGTACGATTCGATTACGTCCAATATGAAGTTCAATTCCCACTTGGTTGTGCGGAGAACCCTCTATAAAAGATACGCTATCAACATGCGCGGGTCCATCATCGAGCTCAACACCTTTCTCTATAGAAGATAAATGATGTTTAGCTAATTTCTTATCCAGAGTCACATGATAAATTTTTCGAACCCCATACTTTGGGTGTACTAGCTTTTTGGCTAGATCACCATCATTGGTAAACAATAAAAGTCCTGTTGTATTTCTATCTAATCGACCTACAGGATAAATTCTTTCTGAACATGCTTTTTCTACCAACTGCATGACTGTTTTTCGGTCTCTGTCGTCTAAAGTTGTTGTGATAAAATCTTTAGGCTTATTTAACAAAACATATTTTTTCTTTTCTCCTCGAACAGTTTGTCCGTTGAACTTAACCAAATCAGAAGCAGAAACACGGTAACTCAAATCTATCATCGGCTTCCCATTAACAGATACTGCACCAGCGACAATAAACTTCTCTGCCTCTCTTCTGGAGCAAGTACCCCCCGAAGCCAAATACTTATTTATTCGAATTTTGCCATCTGGAGCGCGTTCATCCTTGGATTTACTAAAAGTCGTATTTGTAGATTTCTTCAAGAAAGAATTATTGCTTTTTTTATTCTCCGCAGCTCTCCTTCTATCTTCGCTTCGCTTTTCGGGATCAGCGTGACGATTTTTCTGATCAATAGCTTTTTGGTGGGCATCCGCTTTATAAGCTTTAGTCTTCCCCACTCGCTTTTCAGGTCTATAATTCTTCTTCTTCTTCTGCATGTCGATAATTTGTGTAAATATAAGAATTGAAAGCGAGTAATAAACATCAACATAAAGTCTGGATGAAATCGATAAATGAACTGCATGAAATACATTATATTATCTTTGTAGAGTAGATAAATTTGAAACTAATAATCTTATGATTAAAGAAAAATCAAATGAGTACTTCATGAATCATGCACTCATGGAGGCCAAGATAGCATTCGAAATGGGAGAAGTTCCGATTGGAGCAGTAATCGTTTTTGAGGGAAGAATTATTGCTAGGGCTCACAACCTTTGCGAACGATTAAATGATGTGACTGCTCATGCAGAAATGCAAGCATTTACCTCGGCATCAGAGTTTACAAGAGGAAAATACCTTCACAAATGCAAACTATATGTGACTATTGAACCATGCGTAATGTGTTCAGGAGCGTCATATTGGACTCAAATTAAGGAAATTATATTTGGTGCATTTGATGAGAAAAGAGGTGTTCAAAAGAGAGGTTTGAAGTTGCTTCATCCTAAAACTAGGGTCACTTCTGGAATCCTAGCAGAACCTTGTGGTGAACTTATGCAAAAATTTTTTCAGAAAAAACGAATATAAAACAGAAAAGTAGAAGTTTAACTTTTAATGACTTTTGGAACTCGAATATAATCAGAATCTTTAGCGGGTGCATTTTTTAATGCTAATCTCTGAGAAACTTGATTTCTCACCTTGTCTTCCCTAAAAATGTTCCTTTCTTCACTCATATATACCAAGGGTTCAACTCCTGATGTGTCAATCGTATCTAATCGTGCGACAAAACCTAAAATTTTTTCAAAATCAGATTTCATCTGTATTTGATCTTTCTCCAAGAACTCTAATCTTGATAAGTGAGCCAAGTGCTCAACCAATTTATCATCTACTTTCATCTTCTGATAATTTATTATTTATAATCTCATAAACATGATCCTTAAACGTGTGAACATCCTCTGAAAAATAAGTGCCAGCAGCAATAGGCTTGTGAACAAAGACTCTTAATCTGCCGGGGCTGCCCGATAAATGGTCACTTGGAAAACGTCTTTTATTATCTAGGAAAGTAACAGGCACTAGGTCTACATTCTGTTCAATGGCCATTCTGAAAGCACCTGTTTTAAAAGATTGCAACTTTATATCTCTAGAAGGAATACCACCTTCTGGATAAATAGTAAGACCAACACCTGCTGAAATCCTCTCGGAAGCATGACGAAAAGCATTATATGAACTTAATTTACTAGATCGATCTACCAATATCATTGTCTTTTTGTATACCCAACCAAATAAAGGAAGTTTAGATAAAGACTTTTTCCCAATAAAAACAAAAACACCTGGAATTACAGCAAAAATAAGAGGAATATCTAAATAAGAAACGTGATTCGGGCAAATAATGTAGGCTTTTTCTCGATCTAACTTTTCTTCAAATTCTACATCAATAAAAAAACCAGACATCAACAAAATAAAATGAGACCAGATCTTACACATAAAGTGAAAGGTTTTATAAGTACTTTTATGCAACAGTAAGACCCATAAAAAAGGAAAAAAAAGTGCCAAGCCTATAAATACAATAAGCCCGAACCATAGTCTCCAAAATATCTGCAAGAATTTAAAAAGTGATTTCACAACACAAAAATAACAACTTTTAACGAATAGAGGTTTAAAAGTCTTCTAAGCGTCTTATTATTTTTATATTTTTACCAAATAAGATAAAAAAAATGGCAAGAATACTAACAGGAATTCAAAGTAGTGGAATACCTCATCTAGGCAATCTTTTGGGAGCGATTATTCCAGCAATTAAATTATCCAAAGATCCTAATAATGAGTCATTATTCTTTATTGCAGACATGCATTCTTTAACGAGTATTCGAGATCCTCAATCACTCAAAGAAAATACTTACGCAACTGCAGCTGCATGGATTGCTTTTGGCTTTAATACGGAAGAAAATATTTTTTATCGCCAATCTGACATTCCCGAAGTGACTGAATTAATGTGGTACTTGAGTTGTATCACACCATTCCCCATGATGGCCAACGCACATTCCTTCAAGGACAAATCAAGCAAACTGTATAATGTGAATACGGGCTTATTCACCTACCCAATTTTAATGGCCGCAGACATTCTTTTATATGATGCAGATATAGTTCCTGTTGGAAGAGACCAAAAGCAACACATAGAAATGACTCGAGATATAGCTGGATCATTTAATAATTTTTACGGAGATACGCTAATTGTTCCAAAGTCTAAAATCGATGAAAGAGTTATGACTATTCTCGGTACAGATGGACAAAAAATGAGTAAATCATATAATAATTCTATCAATCTATTTTTGCCGGATAAAAAATTACGTAAACAAATTATGGGCATTCAAACAGACTCCAAAGGAATCGATGAATCAAAAGACCCTAAATCCTGTAACATATTTAAAATTTATACTTTATTAGCTTCCGAAAAAGAGATCGAACTAATGGAGAGAAATTATATAGAAGGGCATTATGGATATGGGCATGCTAAACAGGCTCTTTATGAACTAATCATTAACAAATACTCCTCAGAAAGGAATCGGTTTAACGAGCTTATGAATAAGAAAGATCTGATCGAAAATGAACTTCAGAAAGGAGCGAAAAAAGCACGTATCATAGCGCAATCTGTTCTTAAAAGAGTTCGATCAAAAGTAGGATATTAGGGTTTAATCCTCTAAGATGCCGCTATCTGCATCAAGACGGCACAGAACCAAGCAGCATAAGTTCCCAGAGCATAACCCAAAACTGCCAATAAAACTCCAACAGGTGCAAGTGAAGGATGAAATGCAGAAGCAACAATCGGAGCCGAAGCTGCACCACCTACATTGGCTTGTGAGCCAACTGCAACAAAAAAAAAGGGTGCCTTGATAAGTTTACCGACAATCAACAATATGATTATATGAATCATCATCCATACTATACCAATCAAAAACAAACCGGGACTTTCAAGGATTGACAAGGCATCCATTTTCATTCCGATTGTGGCTACTAGAACATATAAAAAAAGTGAACCTACATTAGAGGCACCCGCCCCCTCAAAATCTTTTAATCGGGTAAAAGAAAGAATAAGCCCCCCGGTAGTAGAAATGACAATCAACCAAAAGAACTTAGAGGTCAAACTGAACTTAGCCAATTGGGGAGCATTAACCTGAACCCATGGAGCTATGGCATCAGCGCCCATGTGAGCTAGGCCAGTAAATCCAGTTCCAATTGCTACAATCACCATCAAATCTGTGAGACTA
Organism: Flavobacteriales bacterium; assembly: GCA_002707145.1. The sequence goes on from PAMD01000006.1 coordinate 102,960, forward strand.
GGTATTCTAGCAACTTTAGACTGGTAGTTAGCTAAATTACTCTTCAAAACTTCAATCGCTGTAGAATCAGCTTGAAACCACTCATCAACTTTAGACGAAATTCCTGCTCCATATAGCAAAAAAGCCATCCAAATATTTGCCACGACTACATCAACGGTAATCATAGCACTAAATAATGAATCACTACATCCAAACATCTCTTTCATTGCTGTTTGATTAGCTCCCCCTCCAATCCATGAACCTGCAATCGTCGCTAAGCCTCTCCAGACATCTTCTGATCCTACGCCACCCAAAAAGTCAGGTAAAAAAAAAGACAAAATAAGTATGGTCAGTGGTCCGCCAATAACAATACCAAATGTTCCAGCCAAAAACATAATAATTGCTTTTGGACCTAAATTTACGATTCCTTTGAGATCTATACTTAAGGTTAGCAAAACCAATGAAGCTGGAAGTAAATAACGGGAAGCCATAAAATACAACACTGACTCATCACCTGAAATAATTCCCAAAGAATTTAAAACAGAGGGCAAAAAGTAACAAAGAAGTAAAGCCGGGATATAGGTATAAAATTTTATCCAAAAAGGATTCTTTGAAGAAGAGGTATAAAATATAAATGCCAAAAGCATCACAAGTATACCTAGAACAGACGCATCATTCGTAATAAGAGTTTCTGCTTCCATAATTTTATTTTTATTTATCCTTAAATATAAAAAAGTAATTGGTTAATAATAAATGCAAATGGAAAACCTTTACAAATAAGATTTAATAAATAAGAAATCGACTGACTTTCTCAAAAAATTCGTCAGGCCTTTCGGCATGCACCCAATGACCTGCCTTGGGAATTTCGATGATTTCAACATCTGGAAAATGAGATTCAATAAGCTCTTCATCTCCCTCACATATATAGTCAGAATTGGCTCCAGAAAGAAATAAACATGGACCAGAAAAGAAAGCCTCCTTTTTAAGAGATTCTCCTAACTGCTCAATCTCCTCTTGAAGTACTTTTAGGTTGAATCTAAAGCTTAGCTTTGATTTGGTCTTATAAAATAAACTTTTTAGTAAAAACTGACGAATTCCTGAGTCTTTAAAATGAGACTTCAGTATCTCATTAGCTTGACTCCTTCGGGTAATATAGGCATTGTCCACTTCGTGTAATCCTGCTAAAATGGATTGATGATGAGGGGGATAATATTTTGGAGCTATATCCACCACGACTAATTTATCTACTCTATTGGGATGCAATGTGGCAAAAAGCATCGCTGTTTTGCCTCCCATAGAATGACCAATAAAAGATACTTTGTCAAACCCTTGTTGATCAATATAAATCAATAAATCATTACACATTAAAAGGTAAGTATGATCTGGAGAGTGAAATGACTTACCGTGGTTTCTTAAATCCAAAACATGTGTCTCAAAAAACTGTCCGAACTCTTTGCCGAGAGTCTGCCAGTTATCAGACATCCCAAAAAGTCCATGCAAAATAAGAATTGGCTTTCCAGAACCGAAGGTCTTTGAATAAAGCAACCTAGACATTTAACTGATTTAAATACATTTGAACAGTATTCTCCAAACCAAAATATAAAGAATCAGAAATTAATGCGTGACCAATAGAGACCTCAAGCAATCCATCAATTTGATTACAAAAATATCTAAGATTATTTAAATTTAAATCATGACCTGCGTTGATCCCAAGCCCTAACTTGTTGGATAAATTTGCGGCTTCCACGAAAGGCTTGATTGCTCTTTCCGGATTTTGGTCATATTTTTCTGCATAGGGTTCTGTATAAAACTCAATGCGATCTACTCCGGTTTCTTTTGCCTTTTCGATAAGCGAAAATTCAGTATCCATGAATAAAGATGTTCGAATATCCTTGGATGCAAACTCTGAAACGATTTCCGTTAAAAAGGAAAGATATTTTTTAGTATTCCATCCCGAATTTGACGTCAAGGCGTCTGGAGCATCGGGAACTAAAGTTACTTGACTGGGACGAATCTGCAAAACAAGATCTATGAATTTGGAATTAGGATAGCCTTCAATATTAAATTCAGTTTTCAATTCAGGTGCCAGTAAAGTTACATCTGAATATCGAATATGCCTTTGGTCGGGGCGTGGATGAACGGTGATTCCGTGTGCTCCAAATCTTTCTATATCTTTAGCAACTGAAATTAAATCAGGAGTGTTAGCTCCTCTGGCATTTCTTAGAGTAGCTATTTTATTAATATTTACACTTAAGCGGGTCATATTTCATTTATTAATTGTTTACAAATTTAGACAATAGCCTTAGCAATCAAACAAAATTAACTACTATATAATAATTCATTTGAGCTCTTAAACTTTATTAATTTAAAAAACTTGTGCTCAAAAAAATAGAATTAACCAAGAATAACAGAAAGGGGTACTGTTAGATACTAAAATATATTAAGTTTGTAAATAATCAAACCCATTATGAACGTCGCAGATTTATTGAAAAATGAGATTCCACCCCTTCATTTATCTGATCTCATTTCTACCGCGGTCAATCTTTTTGACCATCATAAATTGAGACAGATCCCTGTACTAGGATCTGAAGGATTTTTAGGATTGATCGATGAGGAGTCCATATTGGATGCTAAAGAAACCGACAACCTCGAAACTTATAAAAAAAATATGCTTCCAATCTGTATACATGCAGAACAGAACCTTTTTAATGCATTAAACTACTTTTCCTCAGGGAAATTAAGTATTCTTCCCGTAATAGACGAAGAAAATAGATATTTGGGATGTATTCATGGGCAAGATCTTTTTGTAAAATGTTGCGATTGGCTAAAAGTTGGCGAGCCAGGCGGAATAATTCATCTCGAAGTAACAAATGTTGATTACAGTTTGTCTCAGATTTCTCAAATTGTTGAGGCAAATGGAGCAAAAATATTAACCTGTTTCTGCCTCTCTCATAATAGTAATCCAAAAATGTTAGAAATATTAATCAAGATTAATTTAGAAGAATTATCCGGTGTAATGCAAACATTTGAACGATACCAGTACAATATATTGGCTTCTTTTCAAAAAAAGAACCTTAGCAGTGGACTAAATGATAGGTTTGATTCTTTTATTCGGTATTTGAATATATAAAAAATGAAAGTAGCCGTTTACGGAAAACAGTTTCAAGATGATGTCACACCGTTTGTCCTCGAACTTTTTCAAGAGCTTGAAAAAGTACAGATGGAAGTCATTGTATATGAACCTTTTTATAATTTTCTTTCCAAGCAAATGAATCTCAACCTTTTTTTAGGAACATACAATTCTTATGAGGAACTAAAAAATGGTGTAGATTTATTTGTTAGTATCGGTGGAGATGGGACCATTCTAGATGCCACAACCATCATAAGAGACTCTGAAATTCCAATCATCGGAGTAAACACAGGTCGTTTGGGCTTTCTTGCTGATATTGCGAAAAATGAAATCCCAAAAACAATCATACAACTAGTCAATAAACGTTTCACTATTGACAGGCGAGTCATGCTAAAACTTGAAACAGACTGTGGCATTTTTGGCGACTTAAACTTTGCTTTAAATGAAGTTACTATATCTAGAAAAGATACCACTTCTATGATTACTATTTCCACGTATATAAACAATCAATTCCTAAATTCTTATTGGGCAGATGGATTAATCATTTCCACGCCTACTGGGTCAACAGGCTACTCTCTTAGTTGTGGGGGACCCATTGTAATGCCTGGATCTAATAATTTTATTATTACTCCTATCGCTCCACACAATTTAAATGTACGCCCACTTGTTATAAGTGATGAATACACTATTAAAGTTAAAGTCGAAGGAAGGGAAAATCAATTTCTTGTTGCTTTAGATTCTAGAATAGAGTCTCTAGAATCAGGGGTAGAATTAATCATTTCAAAAGAGCGATTCAAAACAAAGATGATTGAAACAGATACCCAAGACTTTTCAAGTACCTTGAGAAACAAACTACTCTGGGGTTTAGACAAACGAAATTAAATACCAAAAAGATAAGTAAATCGTTATATTTGCAGGCCATTACTATATTCTACGTACAATGAAAAACATCTTTTTTATAATTTTTGTTATACCACTCTTCCTAACCGTATCTGCCTCTGCTCAAAAAAATGAGCTTGGGATATTCCTCGGAAGTGCTGGCTATCATGGGGATATTGGAAGAGATTATGTAGGAGGAGTATTATCAGAGCAGTCTCCCGCACTGGGTTTTATTCATAAAATAAATTTTCACAAATATCTTAGCTTTCGATCAAGCGTACAATATGGAACAATAAAAGCGAATGATGCAGAAGCTATAAGTATCGAAAGACAAAATAGAAATTTAAGATTTCAATCCAGAATTATAGACATATCTCTAGGTTTTGAATTTAATTTTTACAAGTTTTTAGCCCGTCCAAGAAGACAAACATCGAGTCCATATCTTTATGCAGGGCTTTCCTATTTCACATTTAATCCTCAAGCAAAAAATTCAATGGACATTTTGGTAGATTTACAAACTTTAGGAACAGAGGGACAAGGAACAAATGCAACATCCCAGCAGAAATATAATCTTTCCAGTTGGGCTATTCCCTTTGGAATTGGCTACAAGACCAACTTTGGTAAAAATATATCTTTAGGTATTGAGTGGGTTTGGCGAGCTGGACAAACAGACTACCTAGATGACGTTAGTAGTTATTATGTTGATGAAATGTATTTAACCGTTGAAAGTGCTGAAATGGCTAATCCTGGAGTAAACCAAACCATTGAAGGCAAAACAAGAGGTAATCCGAACAACAAAGACTGGTATCATTTTACAGGGATTACCTTGAGCTACAAGATTAAAAACAAACCATTAAAATGCCCTAAAGAATTACTTCCATAATGCATCAAGATATTATACAAACCATCAAACTTGGATCAATCCCTGAACATGTGGCCATGATTATGGATGGAAATGGGCGTTGGGCAAAAAAAAATGGCTTTTTACGTGTCATAGGACATAAAAATGGTGTCAGAACTGTTCGTGAAGTAGTCGAAGCTTCCGCAGAGCTGGGTATAAAAGTACTCACATTGTATGCCTTTTCAACAGAAAACTGGAATAGACCAAAAAGTGAAGTCAATACGATTATGGAAATTATTGTCAACTCCTTAAAAAAAGAACTGCCGAATTTTCTGAAAAACAATATTAAATTAGAAACTATTGGAGAGACACACTTACTTGCTGAATCTTGTAAAAAAAATCTCTTAAATGTTATCGAAAAAACTTCCTCAAATAATGGACTTACGCTTGTACTTGCTTTGGGGTATAGTTCTAGAATGGAAATAACAAATATGATAAAACATGTGGCTAAAGAAATATCAGATGGAGCTATAAAAATTGAGAATATTGACGAAAAACTCATCTCACAAAATCTTTACACCGCACGGTATCCAGATCCTGATTTATTAATTCGTACTAGTGGAGAATTCAGAATCAGCAACTTCTTGCTTTGGCAAATTGCATATTCTGAGCTATATTTTAGTACCAAATTATGGCCGGATTTTAACCGAGATGATTTTTTTGAGGCAATCTTAAAATTTCAAAATAGAGAACGTAGATTTGGAAGAACTACAGAACAAATAAAAAATTAAAATGAAAAAAATTCACTTTGTATTTCTTTTATTGCTCTTATTGTCAAAACCAATGATTGCCCAAATTAACTTGGGTAATAGCATCGCAGACATTTCTTATGATGCACCTGTAGAGTATGAACTTGCTGGTATTACTATTCAAGGCATCCAAAACTTAGATAAAAATGCAATTATTACTCTATCGGGGTTAAATGTAGGAGAGAAAATAATGGTTCCAGGAGAAGATTTCTCAAAGGCTACAAAGAAATTATGGGAACAAAACCTATTTGGCAACATTAAAATTAATGTTAGTAAAATTGTGGGAGAGAACATTTTTCTTGAAATTCAACTTACTGAGCTCCCAAAACTTGCCAAGTTTGGCTTTAAGGGAGCTTCTAAATCAGAAGTAGATAAGATTAGAGAAAAAATCGAATTAGCTCGAGGAAAAGTAGTCACCGAAAATTTAATTAATAACACCCAACATATTATCACAGAATATTATAAAGATAAGGGATTCTTAAACACCCAGGTGCAAATTAGTCAGTTGCAAGACACAACCGATATTTCTGGAATTGTGATGGATGTAAATATCGATAAGAAAACCAAAGTGAAAATCGACAAAATCAATTTTATTGGAGCTATTACTTTCCCTCAAAAAAAATTAAAAAGACAACTGAAAGAGACTAAAGAGAAAAAGTTCTTTCGCATTTTCAAAACTTCCAAGTTTTTGAACGAAGCCTTTAAAGAAGACTTGAAAAATGTTATTTCTATTTACAATGAAGCTGGATATAGAGATGCCCGAATTGTGTCAAGAAAGATTGAAGATGTTTCTGAAGAATTAATTAAGGTTGACTTAACTATCGATGAAGGTATTAAATATTACTATAGAAACATTAAATGGCTAGGAAACACCAAATATACTTCCACCTATTTAGATCAAATATTAGGGATCAACAAAGGAGATCTTTACGATGAAAAGATGATGAACGAGCGTCTACAAATGAGCATGTCCGGAATGGATATTAGCTCTCTATATATGGATGATGGGTATCTCTTCTTTAATGTTGATCCAGTCGAGATTCAAGTCGAAAGAGACTCAATTGACTTTGAAATAAGAATTTATGAGGGAAAACAAGCAACGATTAATAAAGTTACAGTGGTGGGGAATTCTAAGACAAATGAGCATGTTATTATGCGTGAAATTAGAACCAAGCCGGGAGAATTGTTCCGAAGGTCAGACATTATTCGGTCTCAAGAGGAATTAAACAGATTAAATTACTTTAATCCTCAAACTCTCGGAGTTACGCCAAAACCTGATCCCCAAACAGGAAACGTTGATATTGAATATTCCGTAGAAGAAAAACCTTCCGATCAAATTGAACTCCAAGGTGGCTGGGGAGCAGGTCGAGTTGTTGGAACATTTGGAGTCTCCTTCAATAATTTCTCTTTAAAAAACGTGTTTAACAAAAGTACATGGAGTCCTCTTCCCTCAGGAGATGGACAAAGAATTTCACTTCGTGCTCAATCTAATGGATCCTTCTTTCAAAACTATTCTTTTTCTTTTGTGGAACCATGGATGGGTGGAAAAAAACCTAACTCTCTTAGTGTATATATTAACCATTCTATTCAAAACTATAGTACCAACGATGTCTTGAATAGAATGGACATAACAGGGATAAATATTGGCTTAGGGAAACGTCTTAAATGGCCTGACGACTACTTTTCTGCCAATCAATCTATAAGCTTTCAACAATATCACTTGCAGAATCGACAAATTGTACAAGGTTTTAATAATGGGATTTCAAAAAATATTTCTTACAAAACTATGCTATCCAGAAGTTCTGTATTTGACCCTATATTTCCAAAAACAGGATCTCAGTTCACATTTTTAGGGCAATTTACACTTCCATATTCCCTTTTGAATAATAAAGATTATTCAAAAATGACTGCCGCAGAAAAATACGAATGGTTGGAATACTTTAAACTTAAATTAAATGGAACTTGGTATGCAAATCCTTTTGCAAATCTAGTCATCAAAACACACAGTGAATTTGGATTACTAGGTTCTTATAATCCCGATGTGGGGATCTCTCCTTTTGAACGTTTTAGTCTAGGAGGAGATGGCCTTACAGCTGGAATTAATCTGAATGCTAGAGAAATCATTGGCTTGAGAGGTTACGCCAACAACTCTGTATCTCAGCATATTGAGGGAGGAGCTGGAATGTATGCCAAGTATATCTTCGAACTTCGATATCCACTGTCATTAAACCCAAGTTCAACAATATATGCCACTGCATTTGCAGAGGCAGGAAATGCTTGGGAGACAATGGATCAATTTAATCCCTTTGAGGTTAAAAGATCAGTTGGATTTGGAATTCGCATATTTATGCCTATGTTTGGTTTACTTGGAGTTGATTTTGGACATGGTCTGGACTCCATTGAAGGCGGAATTCAAAAAAGTGGGTGGCAAACTCATTTCTCCATTGGTCAACAATTTTAAATTACATAAATTTGCAATATGAAAAAATCAATATTTATAATTTTATTTTTTATTGGTATAAGCAATTCTTGGGCACAAAAGGTCGCTTACGTGGATTCACAATTTATTCTAGAAAATATTCCAGAATATCTTCAAGCTAAAAAAGAATTGGACAATACTTCTTATGATTGGCAAGAAGAAATTGAAACTAAATATCAAGAGATTGATGTGCTGTACAGAGCATATCAAACAGACAAAGTCCTACTCACTGAAAAAATGAGACAAGCTAGAGAAGATGAAATTATTGAAAAAGAAAAAGATGTAAAAAACCTTCAACAGAAAAGATTTGGAGCAGATGGAGATTTGTACAAAAAGCAAGAAGAACTTATTAGGCCTATACAAAACCAAATATACAATGCAATTCAAGAATTCGCTGAAAACGGAAAATATGGAATAATTTTTGACAAATCCAGCGAACTGTTAATGCTCTATTCCTCAAAAAATCTTGATAAGAGCGATAAAATTCTCGACTTACTAGGCTATTAAATTAAACTCAACAAAAAATCATGAAAAAAATTACCTCAATATTATTTATTATTTCTATGACGCTTTCATGCGTGGTATTTGCTCAAAATAAATTTGGACATATTCATTCAGAACAATTACTAATGGTAATGCCCGAAACTGCAGATGCTGAAAAATCTATTCAGGAATACAATCAAATGTTAGAATCTCAACTGCAAACAATGTATGCCGAATACCAAAGTAAAGCTGGAGAATTTCAAAACAATGAATCTTTGATGACTGATATTGTTAAAGAAGCGAAAATTAAGGAGATTCAAGATTTGGAGCTTAGAATCCAGCAATTTCAACAAAGTAGTCAAGAAAGTATCCAGCAAAAAAGAAATGAGGTACTTTCCCCATTGCTGGAGAAAGCTCAAAATGCAATAAACCAAATCGCAGAAGAAAATAACTACACATACATCTTTGATATTAGCCTTGGTTCTATTGTTTATGGCCAAGAGTCAATGGATATTATGCCCTTAGTAAAAGAAAAACTTGGAATCAAATAAAACAAATACCCAAGCAATTGGTATTTTCGATTCCGGTATTGGTGGTCTTACGGTAGCCCATCAAATTAACACCTTGTTGCCCAACGAAAAAATTCTATATTTTGGAGATACGAAACATGTGCCATACGGAGAAAAGTCTTCCGATGCTATTGTTCAGTTTAGTGAAAGGATTAGCTGTTTCCTCTTGGAACATAAATGTAAAATGATTGTTGTAGCATGCAATACAGCCTCTGCTCTAGCGTTTACTCAGATTGAAAATATAATAAGAAATAAGGCTATTACTATAAATGTAATTGATCCGACAGTAGAATTCACATGTCGATCTAGAGCAAAATCTGTAGGTATTATTGGGACAAAAAACACGATTTTATCAAATATTTATGCTAAGAAAATTCGTCTTTTAAATTCTGAACTAGAAACAAAATCTCTTCCCAGTCCACTTCTTGTTCCTATGATTGAAGAAGGATTTTATCAAAACAATATTTCAAAGACAATCATATCCAATTATCTAAAGAGGAAGGAATTGGCTAATATTGATCACTTAATATTAGGCTGCACTCATTATCCTCTAATTGAAGATGAAATCAACCAATTTTATGGAAATAAGGTTCAGGTAATCAATTCCGGAAAAATTGTCTCCAAACACATCGAGTCTATACTGATTAGATCAAAATTATTAAATTCTTCACTTTCTAATCCAAAACACGAATTTTATGTGTCGGACTTCACTGATTCCTTCGAAAGGAGTGCTGAATATTTTTTTGGGAAACATCTGCATTTAAAAGAAATTAGTCTCTAATTAATACATCTCTAAAAGTTCCATTAATTTATCAATATTAGGACTTAATATAATTTCAATCCTTCGATTTGCGGCCATGTTTTCAGGTGTATTATTTTCGAGTATGGGTCGAAAAGGGCCCTTACCAGATGCAGTGATTATTTTTGAACTTAATCCTTTATTTTTAGTTAAAATTCTCACAATTGCAGTAGCCCTTAAGACACTCAAATCCCAATTATCTTTAACGAATCCTGAACCGACATATGGAACATTATCGGTATGGCCTTCTACAGTAATCTCTAAACTCTCTTGTTGGGCAAGTACCTTGGACAATTTGTTCATAGCTTCTTGACCATTTTTATTCACGGTCCAACTTCCAGATGCAAATAATAAGCTATTTTCCAAAGATACATAGAGTTTACCATCTCTATGTTCTACAGTTAAACCCTCTCCTTGATAACCTAACAAAGCACTGGCTATTGTATTTTTTAGACGATTTAAGTTTTGGTCTTTTTCTGATAGTAAATTCTGTAATTCAAGCACGTCAGACTCACGAGACTGAATCGAACGAGCTCTTTCTTGTAAATCGACTTCCAACTGTCCTAACCTTTCCATCAGATCCTTATTTTCCTTCGCTTGCATAGCCATAGTAGTAGAATTGTTCTTTATTAGCATTTCGTATGAAGCACTTAAATCTGAATATGCCCTCATTTTTCTTCGAAAATCTATTCCTAAAGAAGTAGTATCGATTTCTAATTCGCTCGTTCGTTTTGAAAGTCTCAAAAGGTTTGAGTTTAACTCTGAATTAATGATTTTCATCTCACTATGATCTTGCCTCAAAGCCTCATGATTTTTATCAATAGAAGCATATTCATTATCTAAATCATTGTACTTTTTAAGAGATACGCATGAAGGAAAAAATAAAGTCATGCAAAAAAAAATTATTATAGGACTTTGTTTCATCTATTAAGAGTATTGGTTGGTACTAATTTAGTAGATTTGTTTGAATAATATTTGTAAAACTATTAGTAATTTTTCTAATATAAATAAAAATACTTTTATGAAACTTAAATTGTTATTTGTTGCTTTTATTACTGGCTTTACAATCCATGCCCAGGGCTATAAACCTTGCGTTACAGATTCGATGATGAAAATAGCTCTCCACAATGAACCATCACTAATTCATAACATAGAAATGTTTCGTGTTTACGTTGACTCCGTGATGGCAAATAGCGTATCAAAAAAAGAGGCTGAAATACGACGTATTCCTGTAGTCGTTCATATCATGCATACTGGAGGCTCAAATAATATATCAGACGAACAAATTCATGATGCTATTCGAATCATTAATGAAGATTTTCGAAAACTCAATGCAGATACTTTAGATGTCATTCAAGATTTCCAGCCTATTTATGCAGATATTGGTGTGGAGTTCAAACTAGCTAAACTAGATCCGGATGGAAAGTGCACAAAGGGAATTACCAGAACTTATACCCAGCTAACAAATGATGCTGGAGAAAATGTTAAAGAATTAGTTGGTTGGAATCCTAGAATGTACTTAAACATTTGGGTAGTCTCAAATATTGCAAGTGGAGCTGGTGGATATTCTTATCTTCCTGGGTCTGCTCCAAACAACGATGGAAATGCGGGAATTGTCATCCGAGCTTCTCAGTTTGGAAGCATTGGACTTTCCAGTTCAGGAAATGTCTCCTCTCGCTCTATGACTCATGAAATTGGTCACTATCTTGGACTTCCTCATACTTGGGGAGGCTCAAACGATAATAATTTGGATGAAAATTGTGATATTGACGACGGAATTGAGGACACACCCAACACAAAAGGATCTTCCCAAAGTTGTAACGTATATCAAAATTCTTGTGGTAGCTTAGATAATGTCCAAAACTTTATGGATTACTCTTCATGTGGGAAAATGTATACTGAAGGACAAAAAACAAGAATGAGAAGTGCATTAGATTTTGGACAACCATGGCATCTTGCAGCTAGAAACAACTTATATACTGATGAGAACTTAATGCTTACTGGGACACATCCAGATTATGAATCGATAGATTGTATTGCTAATATTGACTTTATGAGCTCCTCTGCCTTTACATGTTATGGACAAATGACAGACTGGCAAAATTTATCCAGTAATTACGACTCGGCGCTAAGCTATTTATGGACTTTTGAGGGAGGGACACCATCTAGCTCTTCAGAAGAAAATCCATCAGTTTCATATGAAAATCCAGGCATATATCCTGTCACATTGAGCATCACCACGGCTGGGGGAGAAAATAGTAAAACTATTGAAAATGCAATTTATGTACAGGATCAAAGTTCGGCAATTATAGCTCCAGCAAACAAAAACTTTTATTCTAATCCTTTCTCTAATTCAATGGATAATTCGGAAGATTGGTATAATTCAGATAATTTAGAGGGATCATCATGGGAATGGAATACTTTAAGTAGTAATTCAAATGGAGGATCTATACGAATAAAAAGTGATGACTTTGTGGATCCAGGCCCCAGAAAAGCCTACTCAGCTACCTATGATTTATCGGATGTTTCTGCTCCATGCTATATGTATTATGATTATGCTTACGCACGAAAAGATGCTGAGAGTTCAGATCGATTCCAAGTTCAAATCACAGATGATTGCGGGCAAAATTGGAGTACACGAGTAAATAAAAGTACGGATAATTTAACCACCATAGATGCAAATATCTTTTTCACATTTAATCCTACCATAAATATGTGGAAAGAACAAAGAGTGAGTTTAAACCCCTTTGTTGGCTCTTCTAATGTTCAAGCATCTTTTATCATGGAAGGAAGTGGGGGAAATTTTCTGTATATCGACCATATCCGTTTTGGTGTTCCAAATTTAAGTACCGAAGAATTTATCATAGAAAATCTTCACTTTAGAGTAAATCCCAATCCTAATAATGGAAATGCACGAATTGAATTCAATCTTCTGAAAAACGAAAAAATAGAACTCGTTCTTGTCGACATCCTAGGCAACAAAATATTTCATTCTGAATTAAATTATAGAGCAGGCCAATATCAAGTTGATTTAAATACTTTAAAACCAAACTTAAACTCAGGTATGTATTACATTATTTATAAAATAGGCAATCACCAAGGAACTAAGCAAATCGTGGTTCTTTAAAGAGAGATTCTTCATTTTTTAAAATCAATCCCCAAAAGAATAGGGCAGTGATCTGAATGTTTTGCTTCAGATAAAATAGCTACTCTTTTTATATTGTAAAGGAGAGATCTACTCACCATATGATAATCTATCCTCCAACCCTTATTTCGGGCTCTAGATGCAGCTCTATAACTCCACCAAGAGTATTGCTCTGGATTTTGATTCAATACTCTAAAGCTATCTACAAATCCCCCTTGAAGGAACGAAGATAACCAATCTCTTTCTTGAGGGAGAAAGCCAGAGGTGTTTTTATTTGAAACTGGATTATGAATATCAATCTCTTGATGACAAATATTATAATCGCCGGAGATTATTAAATTGGGTATCTTCCTACTTAATTCATCTACATAATTCTTAAAATCGGACAAAAAACGAATTTTAAAACCCTGTCTAAGTTCACCACTTGAGCCCGAAGGAAAATATACTGAAATTATAGAATAATCAGGGAAATCAACTCTCATCACTCTTCCCTCAAAATCATAAGTATCGATCCCACATCCGTATTCAATATGAAGTGGTTTTTCTTTACAAAAAATAGCAACTCCACTATATCCTTTTTTTTTGGCGGAAAACCAATAATGATAATAACCCAACTCATCAAAAACAGACAAATCAAGTTGCTCTTTGTGGGCTTTGGTTTCTTGGAGGCAAATCACATCTGCTTGGGTAGATCGAGCCCAGTCAACCCAACCTTTTTTTAATGCTGCTCGAATTCCGTTTACATTATAAGATAATATGGTCGTCATAAGTAATATTTAAAAAAAAATATTGATAAAAATACTAAGCACTCATTTAAAAAAATTGATAGTAAAAACCAAATAATACTTAATACAGTATTGAGTTTTCAATTCTTAAAACTTTATACTTCTCATATTCTAATTAGTATAAACCTAACAAGATAATTTGCTTGTCTCATTAGACAATTATTAATTAGGAATCAATACTGAATATTTTTAATGGTTATAATCATAACAAACTATTAAATTTCTTCAAAATAAATTCCCTTGAGTATATTAACTTACACAAATAAAAAAATTATCAACTCATTCTTGAACATATAATTAATTTTTGTGCTTAATCATTTATACAAAATTTGGATGGTGGTTCTATTCCTCTGGCTTAGAAAAATCTCTTTACCAACCAAACTCTTTTTAACATCAATTTCATTGTAATGTCGAATGGTAAGTAATTCTAGTCCTGTATTGTATTTGACGGAAAACTTTCTTGAAAGAGAATCAATAAGACTCTCAAACAACAAATCATCTACATCTATCGCAAATGAGCAAGAAATAGCAGAATTTTGAACTAAACTTACCCTTGCATTATGTTTATCTAGAATAGAAAAAGCAGTAGACAAGTGATTTTCAACAATAAAATCTAGTTCATCTACTGAAATTGAAAGGAGTATTTGGTTTTTCTTTAAAATATAAAAAGAACGATCAGGGTTGGAATTTTCTTTCGCTGAAATTAAAGTACCCTTTTCTTGATGATTAATAAAGGAGCGAACTACTAGAGGTATATTATTTCTTTTAAGTGGCTGTAGCGTTTTGGGATGAATCACAGAGGCTCCATAAAATGCTAATTCAATAGCTTCCTGGAAAGAAAGATTATCAATTTTAATGGGATTCGTGAAATATCTTGGATCGGCATTTAAAACACCTGGCACATCTTTCCAAATGACCAGAGACTCGGCTTTTAAAAGAGTTGCAAAAATAGCAGCACTATAATCAGAACCTTCACGACCTAAAGTCGTTGTAAAATTTTCAGAAGTACAACCAATAAATCCTTGGGTTACATACATTAAATCATTTCCCATGAGTACCTCAACATGCTTTTTGGTTTCTGACCAATCAATACTTGCAGCCTGATACTTATTATCTGTTTTAATTACATCTCTGGCATCAATCCATAAATTTTTCAAATTTACTTGATTTAAGTATGCACTAACAATTCGAGTAGAGACTAACTCCCCTATGGATACAATTTGGTCGTATTCATAGGAGTATTCAGGCCGAGGCTCTTCTTCTAAAGCCCATTCAATTTCGACAAATAAATTTGACACTTCATCAAATATAGGATGCTTTGCAGGAAATAATTCCAAAAGAATAGCTTCATGAAACTCTTTCACTAAATCTAATTTTTCAAAAACATCTAATTGCCTAAGAAAATAAGACCTAGCTACTTCTTCTAGTACATTTGTTGTCTTGCCCATGGCTGAAACAACAACTATAATAGACTCCGATCTAAACTGATCTAATACTGTTGATATGTTTTTAACACTTTCAGCATCTTTTACCGAAGCTCCTCCAAACTTGAATACCTTCACAAAATAAATTTAAACATAGTGGCCTAATTAAAAAACAATAGAATCAAATTTAAAATATTCATGGGTTTAAAGAAAAAAAGACCAAGATTAAAATCAAAAAAAAGCTTACTATAAAGTAAGCTTTTGTGCGGATAGAGGGAGTCGAACCCACACACCTCACGGCACTAGATCCTAAATCTAGCGTGTCTACCAGTTCCACCATATCCGCAGGTAATTAACGTAAATCATATCTCATATAGTCCGACAAATTTAAAATTAATTTCAGGTTTGACAACGAAAAAATGAATTTTATTGTATTAATCATATTGCAGGACAAAAGGCAAATAGTTACATTTGTTAAAGATAAGATCTTTATGATATCAATAGAACCAAAAGAATTAAGTACCAAAGATTTACACGGATACCTTTTATCTTCTGTTGGCCCAAGACCAATTGCATTAGCGAGTACTATTAATAAAGAAAATCGACCTAATTTAAGTCCATTTTCCTTTTTCAATGTCTTTAGCGCCAATCCGCCTATTGCCATTTTCTCCCCAGCTAGAAGAGTTCGAAATAATACAACAAAGCACACACTTGAAAATATATTACATATTAAAGAAGTGGTAATTAATGTTGTCCCTTTTTCTATAGTTGAGCAGTGTTCTCTTTCGAGTTCAGAATATGGTCCTGAAGTAAATGAATTTAAAAAATCAGGACTCACAGCTATTCCCTCTGACCTTATTCTACCATTTAGAGTGAAAGAATCACCCGTTCAAATGGAATGCAAGGTCAATGAAATTATTGCATTGGGAAATCAAGGAGGGGCAGGAAATTTAGTGGTTTGCGAAATCATCAAAATACATATTGATGAGAGTGTTTTAGGAACTGACAGAAAAATAGACCCACACAAGTTAGACTTAGTGGGTCGCATGGGGGCAAACTGGTACTGCAGAGCCTCTCGTGATAGTATCTTTGAAGTTGAAAAACCCAATACTAAATTAGGAATTGGCTTTGATGCTTTGCCAAATTCTATTAAAAATAGTACTGTACTTTCTGGAAACGACTTGGCAAAATTAGCAAACATTCATTCGTTTACTGAGTCAATAGGAATTGATAAATCAAAAGAAAATTCAGATATTGCAATACTATTTAATTCCTCATCTAATAAAGTGAATGCAAGAAAAGAATTACACAGACAAGCCAAAATTTTATTGGCAAAAAATAATATAACAGAAGCTTGGAAAATATTATTAATTGACAAATTAAACAACCTATAAAAATGAGTAATCTATCCATCGAAGGAAAAATAAAGCGTATCCAAGACGAGCAAGTAATTAGCGAACGTTTCAAAAAAAGAGAATTTATCATTGAAACTGAAGAACAATATCCTCAAGTTCTTGTTTTTCAATTGGCACAAGACAAGACTAATTTGATTGATCCATTAAATGTAGGAGACAAAATCGAAGTCTTCTTCAACTTAAGAGGTCGAGAATGGCAAAAAGATCCCTCTGCAGAGATACGTGTGTTTAACACCTTAGATGCTTGGAGAATTCAAAAAGTAGAATCTATGCCTAGCCAAAATGAAGGGAGAGGTTCTTCAGTAGATCCTTTAGAACCCGCTGGACCTGAAGATGATCTACCATTCTAGAATAAAAAAACCTCCAAACTTGGAGGTTTTCATAATTTAATACATTAACTAAGAACTATATTTTTGTAAGGTTACAAAGTTTAAAAGTCTTATATATGAAAATTCTTGCTTTCCTTTAACATCGGATGATTTTTTGGAATTAATTCTATACTAGCTAACTTTCTACTTACTACATGAATAAACAGACCAGTATAGCCCAAGAAAGTACCAATTTCAACAAAACCTATGTTCCAATGCGAACCCACTGTTCCGGGCATAATCATGACAAAAAAGTCTAAATAGTGTCCAACTAATACTATTGAACCGATGGAAATAACTCGAAGCGAATAACGCTTTGCGTCACGACTCATTAGCATGATAATTGGAACAACAAAGTTAAATGCAAGCGAAATCATAAAAGGAACACTGTATTGATCAAAACGAGCATTATAGTAAGTTACTTCCTCAGGGATATTTGCATACCAGATGAGCATAAATTGAGCAAACCACAAGTAAGTCCAGAATATGCTGAAAGCAAATATAAATTTACCAAGATCATGAATATGATTTTCATTTAGAGGAGCTAACATTCCGCGACTTTTTAAGTGGATTACAGTAATGAAGACTACAACCAAGGCAGTAACAAACATACTCGAAAAAACATACCATCCAAACAAAGTGGAGAACCAGTGAGTATCTATCGACATGATCCAATCCCAGGCGAGCATGGAAGAAGTAACCGCAAAAAAGACAATGAAGATAGCAGAAACTTTTTTACTGCGGTTATAGTATTCTAGTCCTCCATGAATATCTTCTTTTAGTGAAAGTTGGGTTAACTTTCTGAGGGCAAAAATCCATCCTACAAAGTAAATAATAGCTCGAATAAGGAAGAAATAAAAATTTAAATATGCTTCTTTACCGGCAATGATTGGATCGTAATTAGAACTTTCTGGATTCATTATGCCTATTGCCATCCAGTGGTAAGTATGATTTCCAAACAAATGAAATCCACCCGTAATAATAATGAAAAAGATAATCGCTGCGACATAAGGCAAAAAGCCTCCTATACACATTAAAACCCTTTTAATAAGAACAGACCAACCAACTTCTGCGACATATTGAAGTGCTAGAAAAAATACAGATAGCAAAGAAGCTCCTAAAAAGAAAATGGAGGCGACTAAAAGACTAGACCAAGGTCTTTGAGCTTTAGCATGAAGTGCATGAACGGTGTCGTGAATTACATGATCAAGTTCGTGCGCCTCAAACATTTCTTCGTGAGAAAAGTGCAAATGAAACTTTTCCTCAATAGCATAGTATAAAGAAGAAAAATATGCTTCTTGGCCATGAATATCTTTCTGAACTTCATCAGGCGTATTACTCGAAAAGTGAGTATATTCTAACTCTTTATCCTTATCCGAATAATGGGAATCGTCTGAAACTTCTAAATGTAATTCCTCGGCTAAAACACGAACTTCGTGAGCTATCACATCATCAGAAAAGTGACCAGCACCTTTAACAAATCCATAGCAAAGAGCGACTAGTCCGACAGCCATGAGCGACAATGAAAGAATCTTTGTATTTTTTGTAACCGTATACATTACGTTTCTTATTATAATTATTAGTTAGAGGCGTTTTGAAGCTCGTGAACATAGTGGACAATTTTCCACCGCTCTGTCTTAGAAATTTGACTCGCATGAGGACCCATAGCATTCAATCCATAAGTGAGGGCATGAAATATGTGACCATCTGTCAATTCACTCATTGTCACACCAGATCTTCGAGGTGCAACCTTATCTGCATATGAAGGAATACCTCCATATACAGGATGAGAGATAGAACCTTTTCCATCACCATTTGCCCCATGACAATGCATACAAAACATCTCAAACAAGGCTTTACCCTCTAGAAGAGTTTGATCATCCAAAGCCAATGGATTCTTTAAATTTTTTCCGGCTCTCAAATAATCTTCGAGACTACCGTCATATTCAAAAGGAGTAAAACCTCTTGGAATAGTTCCATTGACACCTAATTGAGAGGTAATCCCATTTTCAAAATTAGGATTTTCAGAATATGTTTCATAAGAAGGAGAACGATACATATTCGGCATAAACTCATAACCCGGGTTAGAACCGTCTGCCCCGCATGATTGGAGAAATATACCTACGAATAATGCTACTAGGCTGATATAAGCTATTTTTTTTGGGTTTGTCATTTTATAGAACTTTAGTCTATTAATTCATCTTTCACTTCAATAGCTCCAGTCTGTTTCATTAATGCAATAATTTCAGATTTATTATCATTAACAAAAATTTCCATAAGAAATTTATCATCGGTAGTTCTTGGATCTGGACTTGAAGCAGATGATCCTGGAAAAAGTTGACAGCGAACCAGATAGGTAATAACCATTAAGTGCGCTGCAAAAAAAACTGTAATTTCAAATGCAATAGGTACAAATGCCGGCAAGTTATCTAAAAGTGTGAAATTTGGCTTACCTCCAATAATCTGAGGCCAGTCAATGATCATCATGTACCACATCATCAAAAGTCCTAAGAAAAGACCTATACAGCCATAAATAAATGCAGTTATTGCAAGTCTAGTGGGTTTTAAACCCATTGCATGGTCCAGACCATGAATTGGAAACGGGGAATACACTTCATCTACATGAAGCCCTTTTTTTCGGATATCCTTGACCGCTTGTAAAATTACATCATCGTCATCGTATATACCGTAAATTACTTTTTTACTCATGGTGATTTTTTTTACTTTGAGAACTGGATGATTTAACAATCGTTTTCAATTCTGCCTGAGCTATAACTGGGAAGGTTCTCGCATAAAGTAAAAATAAAACGAAAAAGAATCCTATTGTCCCTACAAAAATTCCGATATCAACAAATGTAGGCGAGAACATTGACCAAGATGAGGGAAGATAGTCTCTGTGAAGTGAGGTAACGATAATAACAAATCGCTCAAACCACATTCCAATATTTACAACTATAGAAATAAAGAAAGTGAAAGCAATACTGGTTCTAAGTTTTTTGGACCACATAAACTGTGGTGAAAAAACATTACATGTCATCATCGCCCAATACGCCCACCAATAAGGGCCGGTCGCTCTATTTAAAAAAGCATACTGTTCAAATTCTACTCCCGAATACCATGCAATAAATAATTCTGTGATGTAGGCCACACCGACTATGGAACCCGTAACCATAATCACAATGTTCATATATTCAATATGTTTAATAGTAATGTAAGACTCCATATAAAGTACTTTACGCATTACCAATAGCAATGTTTGTACCATAGCAAATCCGGAAAAAATAGCTCCTGCAACAAAATAAGGAGGAAAAATAGTAGTATGCCAACCTGGGATAACAGAAGTGGCAAAATCCATCGATACTATTGTATGAACTGAGAGAACCAAAGGAGTTGCTAATCCAGCTAATACTAATGACAATTCTTCAAAGCGTTGCCAATGCTTCGCTCTACCAGACCAACCAAAAGACAAAATTGTATATACTTTTTTAATCAGAGTTTTCTTTGCTCGATCACGAATCATAGCAAAATCTGGGATTAAACCCATATACCAAAATACCAGAGAGACTGTGAAGTAAGTGGAAATGGCAAAAACATCCCATAGCAAGGGAGAGTTGAAGTTCACCCACAATGAACCAAAATTATTGGGTAGTGGAAAAACAAAATAAGCTAACCAAGGTCTACCCATATGTATTAGTGGGAAAAGAGCTGCTTGCATAACAGCAAAAATGGTCATCGCTTCAGCGGAACGATTTATAGACAAACGCCATTTTTGTCTGAAAAGTAATAATACGGCCGAAATAAGTGTCCCCGCATGCCCAATTCCTACCCACCAAACGAAATTTGTAATATCCCAAGCCCAACCAACTGTCTTATTTAGACCCCAAACTCCAATCCCATTTCCAACTGTGTAGGCCATGCAACCTGCTCCCCATAAAAAAGCAAGCAAAGAAATTAAAAATAAAGCCCACCACCATTTGTTTGCGCTCCCTTCAATAGGACGTGCCACATCTTCAGTGATGTCATGTAATGACTTATCATCTAATATTAATGGCTCTCTAATGGGCGATTCGTAATGCATTTTATCTTTAATTAAATTTATGCTTTGTTTCGTATTTTAGTCTGATACCAAACAGAAGGTTGGGTATTTAACTCTTCAAGTAGATGATATGATCTGGGATCTCTTGCTTGAGCATATACCTTGCTACTAGTATCTAAGCCATCTCCAAAAACCATTGCACCTGTATCGCAAGCCGTGGCACACGCACAATCTACATCTCCATCTTTTAATTTTCTTCTTTCTTTCTTGGCATCCAGCTTAGACTTTTGAATATTCTGTATGCACATTGAGCATTTCTCCATAACACCTCTAGATCGAACAGTTACATCTGGATTTAGGACCATCTTGCCAAGGTCTTCATTCATGTAAAAATCAAACTGATCATTATCAGAATAGTTAAACCAATTGAATCTACGAACCTTGTAGGGACAGTTATTTGCACAATATCTGGTCCCTACACATCTGTTGTATGTCATATGATTCAACCCTTCTCTAGAATGAGTGGTCGCTGCCACTGGACAAACAGTCTCACAAGGAGCATGGTTACAATGCTGACACATTACGGGTTGAAAAACAACTTCTAATGATTCTGAAGTAGAAGCAACTTCCATTGCTAAGAACTTATCTATAGACGAAATCCCTTCTTCTTCAGCAATTTCCTCAGTCATATCGGAAGAATAATATCTATCAATACGTAACCAGTGCATATCTCTAGATTTTCTAATTTCTTCTTTACCAACCACTGGAACGTTATTTTCTGCGTGGCAAGCAATAATACATGCTCCACAACCTGTACAACTGTTTAGGTCAATAGACAAATTCCACCAGTGTACATCACGGTCATGTTCTTCCCAAAGTGTAATTTTTTCCGGTTCTTGAGGTCCTTTATGTGTTTCAAGCATCATCTGCTCATTTCCAGATCTAGGATCTTTATTGAACTCTGAAAGTGTTGTTTCTTTCACAATTCGATCTCTACCCATCATGGTGTGATGCAATTGAGTACAAGCAAATTCGTGGACCGCATCTTCTACTTTAGTTAATGATACGCCAGATAAAATAGATTTAAACTCTTTGGCAAGTAAAAAGGCATTAACGCCAACTCCATCCCCCGCTTTACCAGATCCGCTTCGTCCATAACCAATAGCTAAACCAACAGTTTTGTATGCCTGTCCGGGTTGGATTAATATTGGAACTCTAAGAGTAACACCTTCAATGGTCATGTCGACAACATCGCCATCTAAGGCACCATTAGAAACATATTCGTTGTTTAGACCTATCTCTTTGGCAAAACGAGGAGAAATTGTTAAATAATTATCCCATGTGGTTTTAGAAATTGGATCAGGAAGTTCCTGTAGCCATGGATTATTTGCAAATTCTCCAGACCCTAGCCCAGTTTTACTGTAAAGGACTAAATCTATTGCATCTCCAGAAAGATTAGCTAAGGGAGCAACAATATTGGCTACAGAAGTTTTAAATGTGACAGGCTTTTCTTTTGTCTTCAATTTATGAACTCCATCGTGAAGAGCTGAATTCCATGAAGTGACTCCTAAAATATTACTTCGCCAATAATCTTTTAAGTACGAATAATAATCATCTCCTAAATCAGACCAAGACATTAATGAAACCTGTGCTTGGCGAGTATTAAATAATGGATGGATCGTAGGTTGGACTAGAGCATATATACCTGTGTATGGATTTGCATCATTCCAACATTCGAGATAATTGTGATCGGGACAAACAAAATTCATCTGAGCAGCAGTCTCATCTAACTTTTCTGCAAAAGAAATAGATAAATCTACTTTACCGAGTCCTTGGATGAATTCTTTTCCTTGAGCAAGATTGTATACAGGATTAACATTGTAAGCTATGAGTGCCCCAATTTTTCCATCATTCATTTCTTGAATAAGCTGAGCAATGTGTTGATCATTCCCTGTCTTTAGATTGGACTGTATCGAAAAATCAATCGTTTTCCCAGTATTATTAAGCAAATCATTGATTGCATTGACAAGCAAGTGAATATGAATATTATTTCCTCCGGCAATGACAAGAGACTTTCCCTTAGATTTCCATAAATCATCTGCCATTTTCTGCAGAATATTCCGATGTTCAGATAAGGCTACCTTAACTAAACTTACTCCAGCTTTCTTGGCAATGAGATTATACAAATTCAGAAGAACTACACCCATTTCAGAGGCCTTTACTGGTGTTCTATAATCAGCATTGGCTCCAGTAAGGGACAAATTAGACTCAAATTGGTAGTGACGAGACATAGATCCATTATTTGGATTTCTTTTCGCCGCAAAGTTTTTTCCATGACCGGAATCCAACCAATCCCCTAAAAAGTCAGCAGCAAATGAAGCGACCACATCTGCCTTCTCAAAAAGATAAGTAGGAATGACCCTTCTATTGTAGCTTTCTAGATTAGCATCAAGCATAGCTGAAACGGACATAGCGTCATACACAACATGTTTAGCTTTGTATTTTCTAACAAAAGCCTGAATAACAGAATTTGTAGAGGGAGAAATTATAGAAGAACTCAAAATTACTACTCCCTTTCCGGATATATTATTTGCACTTAATCCTTGAATAATTTTTTTGTCTACTCGAGACCAAGAACTTGATACGCCGTTGTCCATAGGGTCCTTCAATCGAGAATTATCATACAAATTCAGGACAGAAGCTTGAACTCTAGCATTTACTCCCCCATATTCACACAAATCATTCGATTTCAAGAAGATAGGACGACCTTCTCTATTCTTGATTAATAAACTAGCAAAATCATTTCCATCGTAAAAACTAGAAGCATACCAATTGGCAATTCCAGCAATAGTTTCTTCTGGCTTAACTACATAGGGAATCACTTTTTGAATAGGAGTTTCACAAGCAGCAAGTGAGGCAGCAGCAGTACTAAATCCGAGAAACTTCAAAAAATCACGACGGGATGTTGAAGATTCCGATAATTTATCTTCGTCGCCTAAAAAAGCTTCAGCAGGCAATTGATCAGCAAACTCTTTTTCTTGAAGAAGATCCAGTTTGGGATTATTTGCTAATTGACTTAAGCTCTGGAAATATTTTTTATTTATAGCCATCTGATTATTTCCTTTTCAAATTAGTAGTGACACTTACCACATTCAAGACCACCAATCTTCTCAGCGGTCATATCCTCACCATGATATTTTTTCACCCAATTTTGATTTAAATCGTGATAATATGGATTGTCTAAATCTACTTTAGTTTCTCTATGACACTCTATACACCAACCCATTGTAAGGGGAGAATATTGCTCTACTACAGCCATCTCTTCAATAGGTCCATGACATGTTTGACATTCAACTCCCGCCACGTTTACGTGTTGAGAGTGATTGAAATAAGCCAAATCTGGCAAGTTATGAATGCGAACCCATTTAATAGGTTTTTGCTCGTATCCTTCTATATATGTTTTAGATTCAGGATCAAAACCTATAGCATTATAAATCTTTGAAATTTCTTCTGTGCCAGAAATTGTTCCAGAATTTATGTATGTATGACAATTCATACAAACATTTGCAGAGGGGACACCAGCTGACTTACTATGCCTTGCACCCGAATGACAATAATTGCAATCTACTCCATTTTCGCCAGCATGAATCTTGTGCGAAAAAGCGATGGGCTGTTGAGGCTGATATCCCTGTTGGACTCCTACAGCGAGCAACTCATTCCAGGCAAATCTACCTCCACTAAAAACAAGAAAAAGACAAAATAAGACAATAACCACTGGAGTATCTTTAATCCAAATAATAGCATTTTCCAACAAACCAAAGGTTTGTTGTCCTTTTGCATCCTTGAGAGAATTTTTGACTCCTGAGAGAACAAGACCTAATAAAATAAGAATAGCAAGAATAATCAAAAGGAGTATCCGAGAATCTGAGGATTCTTCTTGAGATATAACGCTTTCACCAGCAGATATGGATACTACTTCAGGGGGACCAACTTCAATGTAGGCCAGAATATTCTCAAGATCTTCATCTGAAAGATAAGTAAAAGCAGACATCGCTACTTTATTATACTCTTCGTATACTGCAATGGCTTGTTCATCTCCACTAGCAATCAATGCAGACGAATTTCTAATCCATGAATACAGCCATTCTGTGGAATACTCTTCTAATGTATGAGCTCCTAGACCAGGACCTACTAACTTTTTATCTTCTGGACCAGCATAATGGCATGAAGCACAGTTGCTAGAAAATAGACTTTCACCTAACTCTACACTTTGTGCAAAACTAAAATTAAATGTGCAAATAAATAAGAGGATCAAAAGAGTTAAATACTTAGACCTGTATAACTTGCATAATTGTCTTATCATAAGGAGTGCACTTTCGAGCATTTGATATACCTATTTTCATTTACAAAAATAACAATTTACTAATTTAGCTGGGAAGCTTAGGTATATAAATTAATTAGTTTATAATCATTCTAAATTAATAATGTTTAGAGTATTATATTTTAATTACATTTACATAAATTAAAGCTCATGAAAATTAATTTTTTATTTTTTTTTATTATTATTATCTCAATAAAATCAATTGCTCAGAGCGATTAT
The DNA here is from genome assembly GCA_002707145.1 of Flavobacteriales bacterium. The sequence goes on from PAMD01000006.1 coordinate 128,701, forward strand.
TCTGAATATAACAATCGTATAGATAGTTTAAAAACAAAATTAAATTTTATAAACACTGTTCGGATAGATGATTTGTTAACCAAGAAAAAAAGGGTAGCAGAAAAAAAAATAAAAGCTTATAGAATTCAGCTATTTTCAGGACAAAGAAGTGGATCTAATGAGACAAAAATGATTTTCAAAAAGTTATACCCAGGTATCATTGTAGAAAACTCATATGAACAACCTTACTTTAAGACAAAAGTTGGGGCATTCAGGAGTAGAATGTCTGCAGAAAAAAAATTAATTGAATTTAAAAAGCACTTTAAGTCTGCTTTTATATTTAAAGAGGACATTTCAATTAATAAGCTTTAAAAATAACAAAATATTAATTTTCTGAATCTAATTTATTTTGTTTGAAAAGTCCTTTTATTTACAATGATCTCTTAACTTCTACTTGTTCATAACCTTCTATGATATCTCCTATCTTGATATCATTAAACTTATCAATATTTAAACCACATTCGTAACCTTTAGAAACCTCTTTAACATCATCTTTAAACCGTTTTAGAGAACCTAGAGCACCAGTATAAATTACAACACCGTCTCTAATAAGTCGCACATCTGTTCCTCTAGTAATTTTACCATCCAAAACATAACATCCAGCAATCGTTCCGACTCTAGAGACCTTGAAGGTCTCTCTCACTTCAATATTACAAACAATAACTTCTTTGGTATCTGGAGACAACATACCTTCCATTGCCTCTTTTACCTCATTAATAGCATCATAGATAATAGAATATAACCGGACATCAATCTGTTCTTTTTCTGCTAATTTTCTTGCCGATGTGGATGGCCTAACTTGAAAACCAATTACAATTGCATCGGATGCAGTGGCTAAAAGAATATCTGATTCTGAAATTTGGCCTACTGCTTTGTGAATAATATTAACTTGTATTGAATCTGTTGATAATTTCTGAAGTGAATCAGATAAGGCTTCTATGGAACCATCTACGTCCCCTTTCAATATAATATTTAATTCTTGGAAATCACCTAGAGCTAATCTTCTTCCAATCTCGTCAAGCGTTAGATGTTTTTGCGTTCTAATACTTTGCTCTCTTTGAAGTTGTGTACGCTTTAAAGCAATAGATTTTGCTTCTCTCTCGTCAAACATAACATTAAAATTATCTCCAGCTTGGGGTGCTCCAGTTAGACCCAAAACGCTAACTGGAGAGGAAGGCCCTGCTTCAGAGACATTCTTTCCACGCTCATTGAACATCGCTTTCACCTTACCAGTAAAATGTCCTGCCAAGAGAAAATCTCCAACTTTTAAAGATCCTGCTTGAACAAGTATTGTAGTAACAAAACCTTTTCCTTTGTCTAATGAAGCTTCGATAATTGATCCTACAGCAGGTTTTTTAGGATTTGCCTTTAAATCGAGCATCTCTGCTTCTAGCATTACCTTTTCAAGAAGCTCTTCTACCCCTTCTCCTTGTTTAGCCGATATATCATGAGATTGAAATTTACCCCCCCAATCTTCCACTAACAAGTCCATTGAAGCTAATTGTTCTTTAATTTTATCAGGATTAGCATTGGGTTTATCAATTTTATTGATAGCGAAAACTAGGGGAACCTCTGCTGCTTGTGCGTGAGAAATAGCTTCTTTAGTTTGGGGCATGATATCATCGTCAGCAGCTATTACAATAATTACAATATCTGTAACTTGAGCGCCCCTTGCACGCATAGCCGTAAAAGCTTCGTGACCTGGAGTGTCAATAAAAGTAATTCGTTTTCCACTTTTCAACCCCACTTCGTAAGCACCAATATGCTGAGTGATACCTCCAGCTTCTCCCGAAATTACATTGGCATGGCGCACATAATCAAGCAGTGAGGTTTTCCCATGATCCACATGTCCCATAACAGTCACAATTGGAGATCTAGCAACTAAATCTTGTGGTTTATCCACCACTTCAACAATTGACTCTTGCACTTCAGCACTTACAAACTCAACTTCATAACCAAATTCATCAGCAACAATAGTTAAAGTCTCTGCATCTAATCTTTGGTTCATAGTCACCATTATACCCAACATCATACATGAAGATATGATTTGGGTAACTGGAACATCCATCATTGAGGAAATTTCATTTACAGTAACAAATTCAGTAACCTTAATAACCTTATTTGCTTCGTCTGCAGAAATTTGATCTTGAGCATCTTGTTCTCTTCTTTCATCTCGTTTAGAACGCCTATGCTTAGATCCTTTAGACTTTCCTTTTCCAGTAAGCTTGTCCAGAGTTTCAGCAATTTTCTTTTGGATTTCCTCTTCAGTAGGCTCTACTTTGGCAACTTTAGGTTTTCTGCCTGGCTTATTAGCAAACTTCCCTTTTACAGGTTTATTAGACCCTTTTCCTGGCTTATTTCCAGCGGAGGGATCATTAATCCTTTTTCTTTTCTTCTTGTTGTCTTTGTCTCCAGAAGGATTACTAGATGATGCAACTTTTTTCTTCTTTGTATTTGAAAACTTACTTAAGTCTATAATCTGACCTGTCAACTTAGGTCCTGACAATGTAGCTGACTTTGCACGTAATATTTCTTTGTTTACAACCTCATCAGGTGTCACTTTGGAAATGATTTCAGGTCGATTAAGCTTCTCCACTTTTATCTGAGATATACTACTGTCCTTTATGGGAACATTTACATCTATTTTCCCAACTTGTTTAGGACTTGAAATAGAACCCTTAGCTTTAATGACTTTATCTACATTTTTTGAGTTCTGCTTGGGAAGTGATTTTTGAGGAGCTTTTTCTTCTGGAGAAAGTAAGGAGTCTTTAGCTTTAACTTGTTCAGCAACTACTGTATTAACCTTTTTTGAGGGGGGAGCAACCTTATCTACTTGACCTTTCTTTACTTCTTTAGAAATCTTTACTGGTAAACTTACATCTATTTTACCAACCATTTTGGGTCCAGAAAGAGGTGTTTTTGCCTTAATTACAGATTCTGCTTTTTTAATGGCGGCAGCCTTAATTGCCTCTTTTTCTTCTCTTCGTGCTTGTGAAACTTCAGCAGAAAGCTTGTGTTGCTCTAAATCAGCACTAAACTCTTGCTTTAATAATTGATAAGCATCTGGGGTAATCTTGGTGTTGGGTCTCGCATCAATATCTATACCATTAGCGGCAAGATGATCCACGATATTCGCAATACCAACATTTAATTCTTTAGCTACCTTACTTAATCTCATGCTTGATGTTTATCTTTTAACCATTCAGTCTCCAGCGAGTAATATTTTTCGCACTAATCTTCAAATTCGGACTTTAAAATAGTTTGAATTTCATTAATTGTTTCTTCTTCTAAATCTGTTCTTTTCAAAAGTTCTGCTACAGACAGTTCTAGAACCGACTTTGCAGTGTCACAACCGACATTCTTCAACTCTTTAATAATCCAATCATCTATTTCATCAACAAACTCAGTTAATGCAACATCTTCGGAATCATCAACATCTCGGTAGACATCTATTTCATAGCCAGTAATTGATCCTGCCAATCTAATATTTGTCCCACCACGACCTATGGCCAGAGAAACTTGATCTGGTTTTAAAAACACTTCCGCTCTGTTATTATCTTCGTCCAAAGTAATAGAAGAGACTTTCGCAGGACTTAAAGCTCGAGTAATAAACAAAGAGGTATTGCTTGTATAATTAATAACATCAATATTCTCATTTCCTAGCTCTCTGACAATCCCATGAATTCGAGATCCTTTCATACCCACACAGGCTCCAACCGGATCAATACGCTCATCATAAGACTCTACTGCAACTTTGGCTTTTTCTCCTGGAATCCTTTCTACACGTTTAACGGTAATCAAACCGTCTGCTACCTCGGGAATTTCTTGTTCAAACAAACATTCTAAGAATTTTGGCGAAGTTCTAGATAAGACAATTCTTGGTTTCATTCCTTTAAGTTGAACTTCGTGCACCACTCCTCTAATTGTATCTCCTTTTCTGAAAAAATCAGAACGAATTTGATGATCTCTTGGAAGTATTACTTCATTATCCATATCATCAATAATAATGACTTCTCTATTTCGAATATGATGAACTTCTCCAGAAATTATATCACCCACAAGCTCTTTATACCGGTTATATAAGTCAGTATTATCATGCTCTTGTATTCTACTTATAAGGTTCTGTCGTAAGGATAAAATCGCCCGACGACCAAAGTCAATCAGCTGAACTTCCTCAGAAACTTCTTCAGACACCTCAAAATCAGGTTCGATTTTGATAGCATCCGAGTAAGCAATCTCAGCATTATCATCTTTAACCTCATCGTCTTTGACCACAATTCGATTTCTCCATATTTCTAAATCTCCTTTGTCGGGATTAACAATAATGTCAAAATTATCGTCAGAACCATATCGTTTTATGATCATGTTTCTAAAAACATCTTCAATTATTCCCATAAGAGTAACACGGTCGATATTTTTATCGTCTTTGAACTCTGCAAATGAATCTATAAGGGCTAAATTTTCCATTTTTTTCTCACTTAAAATGTGATTAACACTATTGTTTTACTTATGTCTTTATGCTCGACTGTTCGATGATGAACGACCGTAATCTTACCTTTTCCTTTTGGTTTATTTTCTCTGGACTTCCATTCTAGATTTATAGACTCTTCATTCGAGCCCAACAGTTTTGCTTCGATAATATCTCCATTTGTTAATGTTACCTTAACCTTACGACCAACATTTTTGGCAAATTGACGAAACACCAAAGGTTCTCCAACGCCCGATGAACATGTCATCAAAGAGAAATCTTCTTCTTCTCTATCTAAATTATATTCAATAGCACGGCTCACCTGTCTACAATCTTTTAAAGTAAGATTGGAGTCGCTGTCTAGTATAACATTAATATCATTTCCAGCATTGACTATTAATTTTACCAGAAAAATATCAGTCCCTTTTAACGCTTCAGCAATTAATCGCCTAACTTTATCCTTCAATTTGTTAAGTATAAAAAGAGGGGACTTTTCGTCCCCTCCTATCTTTTATCTTATAATATAATACAAATATACATCTTTTTTCGTTTTTACTATCGTATCACAAGTCTTTTATATAATCGATCATTCTGCGAAGAAACTTTCACCAAATATAAACCCAAAGAAAGATTCGACAAATCAAAATATTCAATCTGTGATCCTACTGAGTATAATTTTCTTTGTGCTACTAATTGACCTTTAAGATCTAGAAAGTCAATTGTTACATCTTGCTTTTGTGCAAGATCAAAAGTTACATAACAATCTGATGATGTTGGGTTTGGATGTAAGGCCATAGAATTTTTAATCCCAGGAGCTTGGATAGACACTGACATCGAAGAATGAACATATATATCATCAATGTACATCCAATAATTGTTCTCATCGTTGTGATGACGAAAAGCAATATAAACATCTTTCCCTGCATAAGCACTTAGGTCAATTATTTCTTGGGTATATGAGGTACTTGGTACTATTTTGTTTATGACCAAAATAGTATCTAAAACAGTAGTTCCAAGATTAATAACAGAATCAATGTGCTGTTCATAAATAAGAATTGAATAATTGTCCAAATACTGAGAATCTTTAGCACGAACGTAGTAAGACATTTGTGTATTCTCCTCTAGATGAAGTTTCGGCAATCGAAGTAGATTATCGGGATTCAATGTTCCTTCGTTATCTATATAAGATGACGAACCCGCAGCTCTATAACTATTATAACCAACTGGATCTATATCAGAATTCATATGAGTCCATAGAAATCCGTCAGAATCTCTGTCAGCATTATCCCAACAAGTGCTAAGAAATTCATCTTCTTCAAAATTCTCTAAAAAAGGAATACCAATAGGAATACAAGAAGAGTTGTCTTCACATGTTCCATCATCTAAAGTAGCATTTAAATCATAATTTAATGCATCATTATCTGTACATCCGGCTATTTCATTTTGGTTTTCAGCACAAACAAAATTAAAATCATCAATATAAAATTGCCGCACTTGCTCTTCTAAAGTCATCGACTTGAACTCTACCCCAGCTAAATCCATCAAACCGTTTTCAATTGAACGACTCTGATATACAAATGGCCACATATGAATTTTCTCACTGTTGATAAATAAAGTAGCAATTCCATTGGTTAAGTCAATTAAATGGGAAACATTGAACCATTCGTCTACAGGTACTTCAAACATTTTAGCCACCTCTTCTCCAACATTAATATAAGCTGAGCCATTATTTTCTGCATAAAACTCCATAGCAATTATTGATGCATCATTACTTGTACAACCCACTTGTTCCTCTTGATCGCAAGATACTTGGTGCATAATACGATAATAAGATCCACCATTATTAGGAACATACATCTGAAAACTCATTTCATGTGCCCCCCATTTCTGATCTCCTAAAGACTTGTATAAATTTGAACTAGGACCATTAAAAACAAAAATAGAATTATCTCCACTTTGAGATACAGATTGAGATACTTGAGCAAAATTTTGCTGTTCACACAAAGTTTGCCACTCTTGGGTCTGAGAAGATAATTCAGCAAAAGGCTCATAAGACTCAAAATCGTCAGCAAACTGAACTTCTCCTACATATCCTACATGAAAATTAGAATTAAACTGTTGTGGATCTTCACTTGAATCAGTTACTACAACTTGATAATCACCATAAGATGCTCCTTCAATAAAAGATTCTTGACTAATCGAATTCCCAGCCCCATCGAGCCAAGAAAAACTAAAAGGACCTACTCCTCCAAAAACAGAAGCTTCAAGATTAGCGTTGGCTATATTAGAACTAGATGCAGGGCTAACATTCAAATCGACTATCATTGGTGTAGTACAAACTACTTGCTGTTCAATTCCAGCAGCAGCTAAGACTCCGTAGAAACCCGTATGGGTTTCGGTATAAGTTGTATCGTTTGGATTCACTGTAATTATAGTTGGAACTCCAGAAATACCAAAAGCGCTATGGGCTTCATCTCCTCCTCCATCGTATCCACTAACCATAGGTAAGCCATGAACTCCAGGCATATATTCTTCTTCGAAATCAAAACAGGCTTGAGTATCAGAACCCGTGTCTATAGAAATAAAAATAACATCTTTATAATTACAACCGAAATCTTTGAATCCTTGTCCTACTTCTGGAGCAACACCCTGACATGGACCACACCAAGTACCCATAAAGTCTACTACAACATATTTCCCTTGGCACAAGTATTCGTACAATTCGTGAGTTTGCCCATGTATATCAGTAACAACAAAATTTGGAGCAAAGTCTTGGGCTTTGATTGGGAGACAAAATAAAAATAGTGCGAAAATTAATTGAGATAGATTTTTCATGATATTTTTTTGAATGATTTGTAAATGTAAGACTTTTAGTGAACTCAATCAAACAAATGGGCTTTAAGCTTGAACTTAAAGACAAAAATGAATTCTTTCAGGAATTTATCAATTAAATGACATGCCCCCCGCATTATTTTTTTGGGGGGGGGTTGTCTTTTTGTTGTCCGACTAGGGCTCGAACCTAGACTCTTCTGTACCAAAAACAGACGTGTTGCCAGTTACACCATCGGACAATTTGTGCAAATTTATTGCTTTTTTTGACGTGGCACAACTATTAAATAAAAAACTCATTAAAAATTTACTTTCTACTAAAATTAAATTTTACAAACATTAATTAATTTTAAAAAAATGAAAAAAAAAAAATTATACCTTCGCAAATTGAGAATATTAACATACCTAATGAAAAATTAAATGCAGTATCAGAAAATCAACAATATATTTGGGTGGCTATGTTTTTTAATTGCCTTAACAGTTTATGTTTTTACTCTTGAACCAACAACAAGTTTTTGGGATTGTGGAGAATACATTGCCACAGCATTTAAACTTCAAGTTGGGCATCCTCCCGGAGCTCCAACTTTTCTGTTATTAGGGAATTTCTTTGCTAATTTTGCATTTGGAGATGTTACAAAAGTTGCCTACATGATCAATCTCATGTCTGCAGTTTGCAGTGCTTTAACAATTCTTTTTTTGTTTTGGACTATAACAGCTTTTTCAAAAAGGATACTAGAAATTAAACCTTCATCCACTAATACCAGTTCTATAATGGGTGCAGGATTAGTAGGAGCATTGGCCTACACATTTTCTGATTCTTTTTGGTTTTCAGCAATTGAAGGAGAAGTATACGGAATGTCATCATTCTTTACTGCACTAGTTTTTTGGGCAGCCCTTAAATGGGATAAAGAATATGATAAGGAAGGAGAAAGAGCTAATAGATGGCTTTTGCTTATAATGTACCTAATCGGTCTGTCTATTGGTGTTCATATGTTGAATCTTTTAGCAATTCCTGCTATTGTTTATATGTACTACTTTAAAAAACAAAAAGTCACCCCCAAGGGCTTAGCCATTACTGGAGTGGTCTCCATTTTTATCTTAGGATTAATCTTCTTTGGCTTAATTCCACAAATAATAAAATGGTTGGGCATCGTAGAAAGAGTATTTGTTAATACTTTAGGACTCCCATTTAATAGCGGGACAGTTTTCTTTCTGGCTGCACTAGTGGGGATAATTTATTTTGGCTTAAATAAAGCCAAAGAAGGAGGAAGACATTTAGTACACACAGCTATTCTTGGAATCACATTTATTTTAATAGGCTACTCCTCATTTGCCGTCTTAGTCATCCGATCAAATGCAAATACTCCAATTGACGAAAATAACCCAGAAGAAGCTGTAAGCTTGCTCGCCTATCTAAACAGAGAGCAATATGGCTCTAATCCTTTACTTTATGGACAATACTTTTCGGCAGGCCGTGATAAAAAAACCCCATTTAAAGATGGGACTCCAGTGTATGTTAAAGATGAAAAAAGTGGTAGGTATATTGTTTCTGATTCTAGAAAAAACTACATCCCTAATTATGATAAGGCACATTCTGGTTTCTTTCCAAGAATGTGGAGCAACAACCCAAGACATATTGATGCCTACAAAAGATGGGGAAACATTCGAGGTGGAAATAATAGAAAACCAGGATTCACTGAAAACATAGCTTATTTCTTTAATTACCAAATCAACCATATGTATTTTAGATACTTTATGTGGAATTTTGCTGGAAAACAAAATGATATCCAAAGTCATGGATCAATATCAGACGGGCAATGGCTGAGCGGAATCAAATTTTTCGACTCTTGGAGGTTAGGTCCTCAAGAAAACTTACCTACCGGACAAGCAAACAATCCCGGGAGAAATCACTTTTATATGCTACCATTTATTCTAGGTATAATTGGAATTCTATATCACTACAGACAAAAAAAAAGAGATGCATGGATTGTGACATTACTATTTTTATTTACTGGTATAGCCATTGTGGTTTACCTAAACCAATACCCATTTCAACCTAGAGAAAGAGATTATGCCTATGTGGGCTCATTTTATGCTTTTGCAATCTGGATTGGAATAGGTGTACTCGCATTGATCGAGAAACTTAGAACTTTTATTCCGATCAGTGTTGCTGCGCTTTTAACAACAGTGATTTGCCTAATTGCCGTTCCAGGAATTATGGCATCAGAAGGCTGGGATGACCACAACCGTTCTGATCGCTTCACAGCTCGTGACTTTGCTAAAGCATATTTGGACTCTTGCGAGCCCAACGCCATATTATTTACCATGGGAGACAACGACACCTTCCCACTTTGGTACATTCAAGAAGTAGAGGGCTACCGAACAGATATTCGCATAGTAAACCTTAGCCTATTGAATACAGATTGGTATATAGATCAGATGAAGCGAGACGCATACAACGGAAAAAGAGTTCCCTTTACCATGCCTAATAAACTTTACAAGCAAGGAACAAGGGATGCTGCTCTTTTCAAAGATGTTGGCATATCTGATCAAAGGTGGGGCGTAGACAGAATGAATAGGTGGATTCAAAGTGATCTTCCCCAAACTAAAATTAATATGGGAAAAGATTATGTCTTTTTTCCTACAAAAAAGTTGAGTATTCCTGTAGACAAGGAAAAGGTAATTGAAAATGGTACAGTGAAACCTGAAAATGCAGACCTGATTGTTTCTTCTGTAGATTGGAATCTAAACGTGAATCAAATGGAAAAAAAGCATATGATGATTCTAGATATGATAGACAATAACAAGTGGGATAGACCTGTCTACTTCTCAATTACTATTGGAAATAGTGCAAGTTCATTTTCTTATCTCTGGGATTATTTCCAACTCGACGGACTTGCATACAGATTTATTCCTATTAAAACGAAATCTGACAGAGGTAAAATTGGGCGAATTGATAGTGAAATTTTATATAAAAATTTGATGGAGAAATTCGAATATGGAAATATGAATTCACCAAACGTATACTTAGATGAAACAAATCTTCGTCTAGTAATGAACGTGAGAAATAATTTCTCTCGATTGGCCGAACAGCTTATTAATGAAGATAATCCAGAATCCGCCTTAAAAGTTCTCGATAAATGTTTGGAACTTATGCCTCATGAAAAAGTTGAATTTAATTATTTCATTCTTCCGATCATTGAAAATTATTATGTCTGTGAGCAAGACCAAAAAGCTAGGGAGATTATTACTACTATGATTGGAATGATTGAAGAAAAACTCACCTATTTTAAACAGTTTGAAGGAGAAAATAAAAATACGATTTCTGGTGAAATACAAAGAGCCCTCTCTCTGTATAACAGTACAGTAAAAATTGCCATTGCCTTTGATGATATTGACTACTCAAATCAATTGGCTAATGGATTCCAAGAACAAATGCAAAATAGCAACTTGCGTTAACCGATAAATAAAAATAGAAGAACACTCTAATTTAAAGACTTCAAGACCTTCATTATATTAGCTTTAGTGGTAATTCCAGATTGCCTCCAAAGCAAGATTTCTTCCATATAAATCATGAGTGTGGGCACTCTATTAATCTGCATAATTCTAGCTAATACCAGATTTTGATCAAGACTTATGTTCAATACCCTTACTTTCGCTCCCATTTCTTTTGCAATAGATTCCAACATAGAATCTAATTGATTGCTTGTAGCATAGGATCCATCAAAAAAATGAATTAATACAGGATTAGGACCAGAAATAAGTTGTCTAAAGTCTGCCATAGAATTAAATCATAAAAAATTCTAATATGAAGAAAAAAATCGTGTTAATTAGTTATTAAGAAAGTTGAGAGGTCTGGCCAATGTTCTATTCCTCCAAAAAGAATAGATATTTTTGTAAATCCATACTCTTCTTTTAATATTTTTAAAGCTTCGGCGCTACGCGTTCCATCATTGCAATACAATACCAAAGACACCTCTGAACTAATAAACTTAAACTTACTTAAAAAATTTGGTTCATAAAAATCTATTGTTGCACAACCCTCAAAATGTCCTCTCAAATATTCCTCCGCAGTTCTCACATCTACTACAATATAGTTCTTTGAGGCAACATGCGACAGAAATATGTCTTGATCTACTTGGAAATCGTCTGGCAGACTACAAGAAAAAAAAAGTGAAAATATAACTAATAGAAATACTTCATTTAATGATTTTGTCTGACCCATTCTATATCTTTTAAATTAACTTTATCCTCTACTGCATTGACATCTTCTAAAATATGATTAACTAATTCCAATAAATCATCATCATTGATTTTGATTGCAGGCATTAAGCCATGGTATTTCTCTCAGTTAACAATAATGGCTTCAGTCTGACAAAACAGAATATTCTGTATAGCTCTTTTTGGATCTTCTATGTTTGGTTGACATGAAAATAAAATGAGACTAAATATCAAAAAGAATTTCATCATTTACTTCATACTTCCACACATTTCTCTGGGAACAACCCATGCATCGAATTCATCTGCGGTCAAAAAACCTAAGTTTATTGATTCTTCTTTTAAAGTGGTACCATTTTTATGAGCAGTCTTTGCAATTTTTGCGGCTTTTTCATATCCTATTTTTGTATTTAAAGCGGTCACTAGCATCAAAGAATTATCTAGATTTTTTTTCAAATTTTCGTAATTAGGTTGAATGCCAATTGCACAATTTTCAGCAAAAGAACTACAAGCATCTCCAATCAATCTGGCAGACTCTAAAAAATTCGCAGCCATAACGGGTTTAAAAACATTCAATTCATAGTGACCTTGAGCACCACCAACTGAAATAGAAACATCATTCCCCATAACTTGCGCGCATACCATAGTCAATGCTTCGCATTGGGTCGGATTGACTTTCCCTGGCATAATTGAAGAACCGGGTTCATTTGAAGGAATGATTATCTCACCAATACCAGACCTTGGCCCCGAAGCTAAAAGACGGATATCATTCCCAATTTTATTCAAAGAGATAGCAAGCATTTTAAGTGCACCGTGGGATTCCACTAATGCGTCATGAGCTGCCAAAGCTTCAAATTTATTATTTGCAGTCACAAAAGGAAGTCCAGTAAATTGAGAGATCTTTTGGGCGACTATCTCAGCATAACCCTCAGGAGTATTTATCCCAGTCCCAACAGCGGTTCCACCTAGGGCAATTTCCGAAAGATGATCAAAGGTATTTCTCAAGGCTTTTAAGCCGTGATTAAGCTGAGAAACATAACCAGAAAACTCTTGTCCTAAAGTAAGAGGAGTAGCGTCCATCAAATGTGTTCTCCCTATTTTGACCACATTATTAAAAGCCTCAGATTTTAATTCTAATACATCTCGCAATCTTTCAACGCCTGGAATCGTAACGTCGATCATCATTTTGTATGCAGCTATATGCATACTTGTAGGAAAAGTATCATTTGATGATTGAGATTTATTTACATCGTCATTTGGATGAATGATTTTAATAGGATCTGAAAGAGAGCCCCCATTTATAACGTGAGCACGATTGGCGATAACTTCATTAGTATTCATGTTGGACTGGGTTCCAGAGCCTGTTTGCCATATAACAAGAGGAAACTCCTGGTCGTGATAGCCTGCGATAATTTCATCACAAACTCCAGAAATCATATCTCTTATTTCCTTAGATAAAATTCCCAACTCACAGTTTGTGTGAGCAGCCGCTTTTTTCAGATATGCAAAACCATAAATGATCTCGATGGGCATGCTAGATTCATTTCCAATTTTAAAATTGTTTCTAGATCGCTCGGTTTGTGCTCCCCAATATTTCAATAAAGGAACCTTCACCTCTCCCATGGTGTCTTTTTCTACTCGAAATTCCATAAAGTATTTTTTTACATGAAAAAATTATTAATAGCCAAAGATAGGAATCCAAAACTATAGTATCCGATTTTTTAACTCTGAGATTTCTTCTGAAAGATTAACTTTTGCATTAAGTTGCTGGACATCTAAAAGTATCTTTCTCAAAAAAGATTGATAACCAATCGATGATTTTCTATATGCTCGATGATCGATAGATACATATATAGCCTCAAGATTCTTGATTAATTCCCGAGATTCTTGATTAAGAAAGGTATTTGAAAATTTCCGCCAAACATAATCAATTGATTCCTCTGAAGGATGCACTCTGTCTTTTTTGAAAAATCGATAATCTCGCAATTCATCTATCATGATCTCATAAGCCGGGAAATAATATACATCAGAAAAAGAATTTTGTATCATTTCGCAGGCCAAAAGTAGAGATGATTTGGATAGATTATTTTGATGTAACCCCCCTTTAATGTGTCTAACGGGACTGACGCTTAGTAGAATTTTAATTTTTGGGTTTTGGATCTTTACTTCTTCATAAAACTCTTTAAAGGCAAGCTTAATTTCTAGAGGATCCGACAAAACTTTAGTAAAATTTGAGCTTGGCATTTTATGACAATTAGCTATTTCTTTCTGACTACCTAACATTCTAAACAAGAATGCCGTTCCAAAAGTAATCACTAACAAATGGGTCTGTTGTATTTGTTCTTGAACTGTGGATCGAATATTGCTCAATTTATCTAACAGATCCTTCTGAGATAAGCTCCAATGAGAAGAATGATAAGAATGATGGAAAAAAGTAGCGTCTCGCTCGACAAATAAAGAGTAATCAATGGGCTTATTCTGTAGTGCTTCCCTTAAATTATTTAAGAGGGGAATGGGGTGAAAACAAGTTCCAAAAGGATTCTTAACGCAAGTATATTTATAGCGTAGTAATTTAATTGCTATGTGGTCAGAAAAACAAGATCCAACAAAGAAAAAATGATCTTTGTAGCCTAATCTAAAAGAAGAATCTTCTATGGGTATTTCTGTGTGCCAGTTCATCTACAAAAAATATTTAATATTCTCTGTGAGGCAAGCAATTACTGCTGCATTTTCTGATTCGACAATTGGCCTTTCAATAAGTTTGGGATGTAATATCATCGCATTAAGAAGTTCTTTATTATTGATTGAAATTTCAGGATATATTTGCTTCCATATTGTCTCATTTTTACGGATCAAATTACTAGGAGACATCTTTAATTTCTTTAATATAATTGAGAAAGTTTTTTGACATAGGAACTATTTCAAATATAGAATAATATGGTGGTCAATCTTATTTTCTTTTAAAAAAGAAACTGCTTGGCAACTTTTGCTGATCTTTGATTATGGTATACTTTCATTAGTAGGATTTTGATGTTGACCATTGCCTGTATTTTCTATAATAAACTACTATTTTTGACCTTGTTGCATGAGGTATGATTTTATAAAAGCATTTAAATCTCCATCCATAACAGCCTGTACATTTGAGCTTTCATGTCCTGTGCGAACATCTTTAACCATCTTGTATGGATGCATCACATAATTTCTAATCTGAGACCCAAAATCTATGGCTTTTTTACTTCCTTCTAGTTTATCTTTCTCGACTTGTCGCTTTCTAAGCTCTAGATCATACAATTGAGAACGAAGTAATTGCATGGCTTTGGCTTTATTTTCGAGCTGTGAGCGTGTCTCCGAATTCTCAATCATAATTCCGGTTTGGTGATGCCTTAGTCGAACAGCTGTCTCTAATTTATTGACTCCTTGACCACCAGCTCCTCCTGCCCTCATAGTTTCCCAAGTAATATCGGAACTAGCAATTTCAATTTCAATACTTTCATCTACCAAGGGATAAGTAAAAACAGATGCAAAAGATGTGTGTCTTTTATTCGCAGAATCGAAAGGGGAAAGTCTAACTAATCTGTGAACTCCATTTTCACCTTTCAAATTTCCGTAAGCAAAATCTCCATTAAATTGAAGCGTACAAGACTTGATACCAGCTGTTTCAGAGACATTCATATCTAATTCTCTTACCGTAAATCCATTTTTCTCGCCCCACATAATATACATCCTCATAAGCATATAAGCCCAATCTTGACTTTCTGTTCCTCCAGCTCCTGAATTGATAGACAAAATAGCATTCATATTGTCTTCCTCCCTTGATAGCATATTTTTAAATTCTAAATCCTCAATATGCTTTAATGTTTCAGTGTGAAGTAATTCTACATCATCCTCGGAAGCTTCTCCTTCTTTATGGAACTCAAAAATAACTTCTAGATCTGAAAGAGAAGATTCAACCAATTCATATGCATCTACCCATACTTTCTTCGAACGAATATTTTTTAAAACGGATTCTGCTTGCTTAGGGTCATTCCAAAAAGCTGGATCATGCGTCAAATCCTCCTCATCGGAAATCAGTATTTTCTTTTTCTCAATTCCCAAATATTCATACAAGGCAAATAATCGAATTTGGTATGTTTTTATTTGATCAAGGTTAACCATAAAACAAATATAATTCAAATAGATAAAATACCTATAAAAACAGAAAGATTCAGACAAACAGGAGATCCCAATCTTACAAAATCATTTGAGTTTTTCAAATGCAATTTTAATTAGGGCAAATTCAAAGCCTCTAGAGACCATATACCTCGTTAACTTCGCCTTTCTTTTTATCAAATTTGGCTCTTTTTCGAGTCTATCTTTCTTTTTTAGTAAAACTACTATAGTATTAAAATAATCTTGTTCGTTTATTTCATTTAGCGCATAATTTATTAAGGTTTCGTGGATATTTCTTCGCTTTAATTCAAGCGAAATTTTTATCTTTCCCCACTTTTTAATTCGAAATTTGCCTCGCGAAAAGCTTTTTGAAAACCTTTCTTCATTTAAGAACTGATTCGCTATCAATTCATCTAAAAGCATATCAATCGAATCAGAAAATAAACCCCACGATTTTAATTTTTTAATTACTTCTTGGTGGCATCTCTCTTGATAGGCACAGAAGGCCTGAATTTTTTGACGGGCAACTTTTAGGTCGTAAACTTTCATTAGTAGCTAAAAAAAGCTGTCCGGGGATTTCGAACAGCTTTATCTATATATTAAAGTGATAATTCGTCATCATTATTATCAAACATAGCATATTGCAATAAATGATAGGCATAGATGGGGCGAATTTTAACCCACTTTTTATGTTTGATAAACCATTTCAACTGCATGGAAGGAAATCCTTTTGTTAGGTATGCAGCGATAAAAGGGTGTGCACAGAGAGTTACTTTAACCTCATTATCTACTGTAATTGCATGATTTAGTTTATCTTCGATTTCATCGACAATCAAAACAGTAGCTTCCACATCTCCTTTTCCATTGCAAGCGGGACAGCTTTCTATCGTTTTGATATTCATTTCTGGACGAACTCGTTGTCTTGTAATTTCAATTAAACCAAACTTACTAGGAGGTAGTATTTTATGCTTCGCCCTATCCTCATTCATGAATCCTTTGAGAGATTCAAAAAGTTTCTTTCGGTTTGAGGCATCTTGCATGTCAATAAAATCTACAACAATAATCCCACCCATATCTCTAAGTCTTAATTGTCTGGCAACTTCTTCAGCAGATGCTAAATTAACTTCTAAGGCATTGGCCTCTTGACTTTCAACGTTGTTAGTTCTATTTCCCGAATTCACGTCAATTACATGCAAAGCTTCGGTATGTTCTATGATCAAATAAGCACCTTTTCTCATCGATACGGAACGACCAAAAGATGATTTTATTTGGCGTTCAATATTGAATTGTTCAAATATAGGTGTTTGACCTTTATAAAGTTTTAGTATGTCCTCTTTGTCTGGAGCAATAGTCTGCAGATAGTGAGATATTTCGCTAAACAGTTCATTGCTATCAACAATGATTCTGTTAAAACTGTCATTAAGAATATCCCGAAGTATGGCAGAAACTCTTCCAACTTCTCCTAATATTTTTAGAGGGGGTTTTGCTTTTTGGAGTTTTTTATAAATAGTTTTCCACTTCGCAATCATATTGGTTAAATCTGCATCTAACTCAGCTACTTTCTTTTCCTGAGCAACAGTTCGAATTATTACACCGAACCCCTTAGGCTTTATACTCTGAATTAAACGCTTTAATCTATCTTTTTCACCTGAATCTTTGATCTTTTGAGATACAGAAACTCGATCTGAAAAAGGAACCAATACAAGATACCTTCCCGCTATTGACAGTTCCGAGCTAATTCTCGGTCCTTTGGTTGAAATTGGCTCTTTTGTAACTTGAACCAGAATATTTTGCTTGCTGGTTAGTACAGTGTCTACAATTCCTCCCTTAGGGATATCTTTTTCTAACGAAAAATCTGCTAGAGACCATTTGTTTTGACGCCCTGTTGTTGTTTTTCTAACAAACTTGTTAAAGGAACGAACTTGGGGGCCCAAGTCATGATAATGTAAAAAGCCGTCTTTATCGTAACCCACGTCCACAAAAGCGGCATTGAGTCCCTGTACAACTTTTCTTACTTTACCTAAATAGATATCACCTACTGCAAAACTATTATCACTCTTTTGATTGTGGAGTTCAACTAGCTTCCCATCTTTGAGTAGTGCAATGACTACTCCATTGTCGGAAGACTTTACGATTAACTCATTCACTAATAAAAAATGTTTTTAGCTTCGGGTTATTAAAAATTATACATTTATTTTGTTCAAAGGTGAACAAAATGAATGTATCAGAAAGAAATTATTTCTTCTTCTTGTGGCGATTTTTTCTTAAGCGTTTTTTTCGCTTGTGAGTTGACATTTTATGTCGTTTTCTTTTCTTTCCACTTGGCATAGTGTAAAATTTAATTTGTTAATACTATTTTAATTTTTCGAGCATTATAAGAGAGTTTTTTCTTAAATCACCTTCGGATTTGATCAGCAAAGACTGTAAAACTTTTTGAGCATTTATTGTATCTTGTAGTGAAGTGTAACATAAAGCAAGTTGCATAGTTGCGTCATGTCTTGTGGAATCTATTTTAAGAACGTTATTGAAACGATCTAATGCCTTCTGAAATTGACCGGACTGCATAGAAAATAAACCCATATTCCATTGTAAATCTAAGTTTTCAGGATATTCTTCTGCAAGGCTTCTCATCTTTAAAATACCCCTCATTTGTGCTTCTGGGCTATTTCCATTTCTAATATTCGCAAAAGCCTCATTGATTTGATCCGAAACAGTTATAGTCTGTTTTGTTTGCGATAGAATTTTTTGCTTGGAAGAGCTTACATAAATAAACAATGCCAAAATTATAGCTAAAGTGATCGCAATAAAAGGGCTTCTTTTCATCATTGATGCGTTATTTCACATTTACCTTTGTTTTAACCCCTTCCATGAAAACTTTTGCAGGCTTGAAAGATGGAATATTATGAGCAGGAATAATGATAGTGGTGTTCTTAGAGATATTTCTACCTGTCTTCTCGGCTCTCTCTTTTACAACAAAAGAACCAAAACCTCTTAGATAAACATTTTCGCCAGATTCAAGAGCCGATTTAACTTCGCGCATAAATGCTTCGACAGTAGTTTGAACATCTATTTTTTCAATGCCTGACTTATCTGCAATTTCAGCAACAATATCTGCTTTGGTCATTTTTTTATACTTTTTAATCTATTTATATCTAATTTAACCCTTAAATTTGGGGACTGCAAAGATAGTTATTTACATTAAATTTAAGAAAATATCTTTGATTATTTTTAAGAGTTAGTGTTCTCATTTTCATAAATATTAAATTGACATTTTCTAATCTCATATTAAATTGGTATAATAATGGCCACAGAAATCTTCCCTGGAGATTTACAAAAGACCCCTATAAAGTATGGCTTTCTGAAATCATTCTTCAGCAAACTCGAATTACCCAAGGCACAGCTTATTATTTGAAATTTGTAAACACCTTCCCCAGTATCATTGATTTGGCTAATGCTGATGAAAAATATGTCCTAAAATTGTGGCAGGGATTAGGGTATTATTCTAGGGCAAGAAATCTTCACAAAACAGCAAAATTCATCTGCGAAGAGCTTAATGGAGTTTTCCCAAAAAAATATACTGAGATTATAAAACTTAAAGGAATTGGTCCCTATACCGCAGCAGCAATTAGCTCAATATGTTACAGTGAAAAAAGAGCCGTAGTCGACGGTAATGTTTATAGAGTTCTAGCAAGAACTCATAATATTCATACCGAGATCAATAGCAATAAAGGAATAAAAGAATTTCAGTATTTAGCTGATCAATTAATTAGCGAAAAAAATCCAGGAGACTATAATCAAGGACTAATGGATTTAGGAGCAACAATTTGCCTACCAAAAAAACCTAAATGCAATAGATGTCCCGTAAAAAAGGCTTGCGAATCTAAAGAACAAGAAGTTGCACATCACCTCCCAATTAAAAGGAAAAAGAAGAAACCAGTTAGAAGAAATCTAAACTATTTATTTATCGAGGGAGGCCAGTACTTTTATATGCAAAAAAGAATACAAAATGATATTTGGAAAGACTTGTATGATTTCCCTCATACAGATGAACAATTGTCGGACAAAGATGAAACACCCACTGTTATCGAAAAATTAATGGAAATTTTACCAAACAAACCTTTTGAGAACCTTCGTACTTATCAATTTATCCATCATTTAAGCCATCAAAAACTTCATATCTCTATTACACATGTCAAAACGAATAATTTATTGAAAAATAAAAATTACATCTTGATGAACAAAAAAAAACTACTTAACACACCACTGCCCAGACCTATTGAATTATTTTTTCAAGAACTAGAAAGACTTATTGATTGACAAATAAAAAAAGATTAAATTTACTATAAAAATAAACTAACTAAATGTATTATGGGGGGGGCATTTAATAAAGTCATTTTAATTGGATATTTAGGAAAAAACCCAGAAACCAGAACTCTAGAAAATGGTACTCTTTTATGTCGCTTTTCAATGGCTACCTCAGAAGTATTCAAAAACCGTCAAACGGGAGAAAAGTGGACCCACACGGAGTGGCATAATATTATTCTATGGAGAGGTTTAGCTGAAATTGCTGAAAAACACCTTCACAAGGGCGACAAGGTTTTAATTGAGGGCCGCATTCGATCTAGATCATGGGAAGACAGAGAATCAGGGCAAACAAAATTTATAACCGAAATCATAGCCAAACAATTGCAAATGATGGGAAGTAAAAAAATCGAATCTGCAAACAACGACCAAACAGAAGAACCTAATTTGAAATCATTTATTCAAGAATCTCCTATTGAATTGGAAGAAGATTTACCCTTCTAAATATTAATAAAATAAAATAAATTTGGATCCTGAACCATACTTTAACTTTATTAGCCTTAGCCTATTAAGACCCATAGAAATCAATACAATTATTGCTCTTGCTGTACTATTTATTCTACTAAGCTCATCCGCCCTTATATCTGGAGCAGAAGTTGCTTTTTTCGCACTTACACCTTCTGAATTATCAAATATTCGTTTAAAAAAAACAAAAAAGTCTAAACTAATTCAGCGATTTCTTCAAAAACCTAAAGAATTATTAGGGACTATTTTAATTGCCAATAATTTCGTGAATATTGGTGTAATTATATTAGCTAGTCACATTACATCTCAAATATTTTATTTTCACGAACTTATGTGGTTTAAGTTTGTAATTCAGGTCATATTAATCACATTTTTACTTCTTCTTTTTGGAGAAGTTCTTCCAAAGGTATACGCAAATAACAACGCAGTATCATTCGCCAAGTTTATGTCTATTCCAATAAGTGTTTTGGAAAAAATATTTAAGCCAATCAACATTATCCTAATTTTAAGCTCAAAACTTATCAATAAATCGACTAAGCAGGAAAGCGAGGAAATTTCTGTCAATGATCTTTCCCATGCACTTGAACTAACTAGCCATAAAGACGAAGATCGTGAAGAAAAGAAGATCCTAGAAGGAATTGTAAAGTTTGGAAATACAGATGTAAAGCAAATTATGAATTCTCGAACCCATATAACAGCCATTGATTACGAGGCGTCATTTGACAAAGTTCTAAAAAAGGTCAGAGAATCTGGATTTTCAAGAATACCAGTCTATGAAAACTCTTTGGACACCATTAAAGGAGTTCTATACATTAAAGATTTACTTCCTTTTATTGGAGAAAAGCCATTTAGTGACTGGACAAAGCTTGCGAGAGAAGTCTTTTTTGTTCCAGAAAATAAAAAAATTGATGATCTTCTTAAAGACTTTCAGGAGAAGAAAATTCACCTAGCAATTGTAGTAGATGAGTATGGAGGAACTTCAGGACTTGTAACCCTTGAGGATGTTATTGAAGAAATTGTTGGTGATATTAACGATGAATTTGACGATGATGATATTATTTATTCAAAACTAGATGAACACAATTATGTTTTTGAAGGAAAAACATCCCTAAACGATTTTTACAGAATTCTGCAGATAGAAGGAACTGATTTTGAGGAGGCTAAGGGCGAATCTGATAGCCTAGCGGGATTCATTCTTGAGCTTACTGGAAATATTCCTAAAAAAAATGAACAAATCTCCTTTAATGATTTTACATTCACAATTGAGGGGGTAAATTACAAAAGAGTCACAAGAATAAAAGTTGCTCAGAGGAATAACGTAGATTTTAAAAATGAAAAATAATACTTTCCGAATAATCGCCTTTCTTTTTTGCATTGGATGCTCAGAATCATATAGTCCTAAACCACTCGGATTTCATCGGATCGACCTTACTAAAAAAGAATATGAGCTATTTCAAACTCACTGCAGGTTTAATTTTCAAAAATCTACAATAGTTGAAGTTGTGGAGGGTAAAGAAGAGTGTTGGATGAACCTTAACTACCCAAAACACAGAGCCACTCTTTACCTCACATACAAAACTCTAGAAAATGATTTATCAAAAGTATTGGAAGATAGTCATCAATTAGTTTATGACCACTCCAAAAAATCTGATGGAATAATAGAAAAATCATTCCTAAATAAAAAAAAAAAGTATTTGGCATAATGTATGACATCAAAGGAAATAGCGCCTCTAACCTTCAATTTTTTGCTACTGATAGTATTGAACACTTTATTCGAGGGGCATTATATTTTAACCACTCTCCAAATGCCGACTCGATTCAGCCAGTAAAAGAATATATCAAGCAGGATGTACAAATATTAATGGAAAGCCTCAGTTGGTCTTAATTTTCTTAATTTAAACCAGAGAGTGGTTTGTAAAACAAAAATTAAACATGCTGACACCAAGTGAATCGGTTGCATGAGTGACATCATGTCAAAATAAGTCAATACAATTCCGCTGCAAACTTCAATCATCACAAAAACAAAAATTGAATTGATAATCGGATGATTCGTGATTGATCTAAAGTTTCTCAGAAATAATAGACCATTTGTCAGTACCAAAAAAATAGCAAATGAACGATGAACCTTAAATATAGCCCCAGTCATTCCAATCCATAATTCTCTGTTTTGATACTCCAGATTCTTAGATATTTCGTCAATCAATTGACGCACCTGGGACCCCAGGGTGATTTGCACCAAACTGAGCATTAATGCAATCGAAAGAAGATAATAAATTCTTGAATCGAAAGTATTATGATTATTGACTGTATCTGGAATCTCTGAAATCAAATATACCATTACGGCCACAATGAGCAGAGCCATTAACATATGAATAGTAATTTTTGCAGGTAACAATACTGTAAATACTACTGTAGCCCCCAACCAACCTTGAAAACCCATAAGAAAGAATACTAGAGCACTTAAAAGAATAATTTTAGGTTTGGATTTTGCAAACTTAAATGAAGCTAAAAACAAAATAAATGTAAATAATCCTGAAAGGGCTCCGATCAATCTATTTATATATTCAAACCAGGTGTGAAGGGGGTCGAAAATATGATAATCGTGTAGTGTGAATGCAGTCCAATTTTCAGAATTATAAATCTCCCCAGTAATGAAATCATTATCTGCAGACCATAACTGTTCCTCAATCAAGATCATCTGGCCCTCAGAAAAAGACTTAAACGCCTCCCATTGAATTTGAGAAACTTGAGTGGGAGGAATAATCAACCCAAAACACTTGGGCCAATCTGGACATCCCATACCAGAACCAGTCATACGAACTACAGCACCTGCCACGATAATTAAAAAAATACTGACAAGCGTAAATTTTGCAAAGATTTTAAAACTCATTCACTGTGACTTTCAATTATTATTGCAAAGATATGAAGCTAAATTAATATACCCGAAACTTGATGCCAAAAATAAAAAAAGCTCTCTCCATTAACGGAAAGAGCCCTGTCATTTTTGATGTATTTTATCTAATTTTTTGCACAGCAAGATTTAGTACATTTTTTAGAACTCACCTTTTCAGAAGAGGCAGTTTCAGAGGAAATACTTGGTGATGAAGCACTGTCATTATCAGCACATTTAGCTTTTTGCTCTGGTGAGCAACTTTGTTTTTTACCTGAACAGCATGATTTTTTTACTTCTTTTGCTCCTCCAACAAGAGATGCAGAAAAAGCACCTTTTCTGTAGGTATTCACAAATTCGACAAGGTAAGCTTCAGAAGTAAGCTCAGCATTATAGGAAAGAACTGCGCTCTTAGAATCAAAATCTACTCTTGCTTGTTCAACTCCATCAATATTATTTAGCTCTACTTCAATAGCACGAGCACAACCCATAGCACAAGTCATACCATCAATATTCATTGACATTTTAGAGGTTGATATTACTTCTTGGCTAGTTTTTTCTTCTTGAGCCAAAAGCCCTGAATTAAAAGTACTGCTCAATGTAATTATTAAGTACAGAGTAAATAAATTAATTATTTTATTCATGGTGGATATTTTAATAAGTTAATTTACAAATATACAAAATCTAATTTTAAACGCATTCAAATAATTACCTTTAACCATTATTTTTAGATTAACATACTCTTTGATGCTAAAAAAATTAAACTCGTCTCTCGGACATTGGTTGCTACTCCTCACTCTCTCGATGGTTTGGGGAAGTTCTTTTATATTGATAAAACGAGGCTTAGAGGTTTTCAGTTTTGAACAAGTTGCTGCATTAAGGCTTTTTATTGCCTTCTTATTCCTATCCATAATAGGAAGAAAATTTTATTCTTCTATTCCAACAAAAAAACTCTCACCTTTATTTCTTACAGGATTTATTGGAAACGGGATCCCAGCTTTTCTTTTTGCAAAATCAGGAACCTACCTAGACTCAGGATTGATAGGGATCTTGAATGTATTAACCCCACTTTTCACCCTGATTATTGGATTACTTTTTTATGGATTAAATGTCAAGAGAGAAAACTTTTACGGCATTGCAATAGGAATGATCGGAACCATTTTTTTGCTTTACCCCGAAGTAGAAGTATTAAATAATAAAGCCATAATATATTGCATCATGGTCATTTGTGCAACTGCCTGCTATGGATGGAGCACAAATATTATCAAGGCTTATCTTCAAGACCTAAGCGCCATTCAAATCACTACCTTAACATTTAGCTTCTTAGGACCCTGGGCAGGAGTTTACCTTTACTTTAGTGATTTCGGAATAATTATGCAAGAAAATCCAATTGCATGGAAGAGTTTGGGCTATATAGCAATTTTAGCTATATTCGGGTCTGCGCTATCGGTCATTGTGTTTAATAGATTGGTACAAATGACAGGAACTCTTTTCGCTACTTCTTGTACTTATTTAATTCCTATTGTAGCAATTCTATGGGGAGTACTTGACAAAGAGACTATTACTACACATCATTTGATAGGTTTTCTTATTATTGCAAGCGGGATATATCTAGTAAACAAAAGAAATTAAAGCATTTTGTCAGTTCATTTTAATTCCCTAATTTTGCAGACCAAATACGTTTTTTAAAAACTAAACTATAGCAGATGTACGCAATTGTAGAGATAGCAGGGCATCAATATAAAGTTGAAAAAGATCAACGCATCTTTGTCAATCGTCTTGAAGGTAATGAGGGTTCGAAAATAACTTTCGACAACGTTTTATTGATAGAAGATAAAGGCAAAATTACCGTTGGCGCCCCAGCTATTAAAGGTGCAAAAGTCTCAGCCAAGGTTGAGAGTCACCTAAAAGGAGATAAAGTGATTGTCTTCAAGAAAAAAAGAAGGAAAGGCTACAAAGTGAAAAATGGTCACCGTCAATTTTTAACTCAGTTAACTATAGGAGCCATTACTAAAAAATTACCTACTAAATCGCCCTCAAAACCCGCTTCAAAAGCTGCTCCAAAAACTAAATCAAAAACTAAATTAACCTAAAAAATTGAACCATGGCTCACAAAAAAGGCGTCGGTAGCTCCAAAAATGGTCGTGAATCAGAATCAAAACGACTAGGAATAAAGATTTTCGGTGGTCAATTAGCTATCGCTGGTAATATCATCGTAAGACAAAGAGGTACAAAACACAATCCAGGAGAAAATGTGGGTATGGGAAAAGATCATACACTTTTTGCTCTTTGTGACGGTACTATCCAATTCAATAAGAAAAAAAACAATCGTTCATACGTTAACATTGTTCCCTTTGCGGAATAGTTTCCTTTTACATACACTCAAAGCCGTTTCACATGAAACGGCTTTTTTTTTTCTCATAAATTAATAAATTTTTAATATTGATTTTTATAATACTAAAGTTTTTAACTAATGACATAGATATCCTTGTAATATCTTATTTTTGTTTTACAAAATAAAAAAAACATGTTACAAGTAGCATTTATTAGAGAAAACAAGGAAGAGGTCATTCAGAAATTATCGATCAAAAACTTCGATGCTAGAGAACGTATTGAATCTATTATTTCTCTTGATAAAAAAAGAAAAAAAATTCAGGCAGAACATGATGATTCATTAGCTAAATCAAACAAGCTTTCCAAAGAAATTGGTGAGTTATTCAAATCTGGAAACACTCAAGGCGCGAATATTAAAAAGACTGAAACTACTCACTTAAAAGAAAAATCAAAAGAATTTAGTCTTCAATTGGCACAGACTCAGAAAAAAATCTTTGACCTACTCATCCAAATCCCTAATACTCCGCATGTAAGCGTACCCTCGGGCATATCTGAAGAACACAATAAAGTAATTAGTGAAGAAGGAGAAATCCCTAATTTGGGAGAGGATGCAAAACCTCACTGGGAAATTGTAGCAGAAAAAAATATTATTGACTTCGAATTAGGCGTCAAGATTACAGGAGCTGGATTCCCCGTATATAGAGGGAAAGGAGCTAGACTTCAGAGAGCACTCATTAATTATTTTCTTGACAAAAACATTGCAGCTGGATATGAGGAAGTAATGCCTCCTCACCTAGTCAATGAAGCTTCAGGCTTTGGGACAGGTAATTTACCAGACAAAGAAGGACAAATGTATCATGCAACCGAGGATAATCTTTATCTAATCCCAACCGCTGAGGTTCCTGTAACAAACATCTTTAGAGATGTTATTATAAAAAAAGAAGACTTACCTATCAAATTTACATCTTATACACCTTGTTTTAGACGAGAAGCAGGGTCCTATGGAAAAGATGTCAGGGGACTAAACCGACTACACCAATTTGATAAGGTTGAAATTGTTCAAATCCAACACCCTGATGACTCTTACCAAACCTTAAACTCAATGGTAGATCATGTAGCTCAAATTCTTCGAGAATTGGGATTACCTTTCAGAATTCTTCAATTATGTGGTGGAGATATCAGTTTTACCTCTGCACTTACCTTTGATTTTGAGGTCTATTCTGCAGCTCAAGAAAAATGGTTAGAAGTAAGTTCTGTTTCAAATTTTGAAAGTTATCAAGCAAATAGGCTTAAACTGAGATATCGTGACCATAACAATAAAACAAAACTCTGCCATAGCTTAAATGGCTCTTCATTAGCACTCCCAAGAATAATGGCTGCCCTCATTGAAAACTTTCAAGACAAAAAGGGAATTAATATACCCGAGGTCTTAGTTCCTTATTGTGGTTTCGACAAAATATAAAACTAACAAATTAGAAAAATCAAAATTTTCATGATTTACAGAGTTCTTCTATATACCTCATTTGTAATAATGTCGATCTTTTACAGCTCTTGTAAGGAGTTTAATATCAATAAAGAAATTAGATTTAGTAATCTTCTAGATACAGTTCTTCATCAACAGAAAGAGATTTTAAACCAGTTAGATTCTACCAAGCTTAATATGGTCATCAAAGTTTGTGAAGATCGAATCGAATTGTTAGAGACTCCAGGAAAGAATAAACTTCAAGAACAATGGTTAATGGAAGAAATAAGTACTTATATGAATATTCAAGCTCTGTTTAAACATATGAGAAAAGAACTTCACTTTTTAAAACTTGAATTTACTTATTCTTCAAAACAAATTCAATCTTTAAAACAAGACCTAGTTCATCGACATCTTTCAAAAGAGGAATTTTATAGTTATTTCACTCAAGAACATGAATCTCTGGCAGAATTATCCAAATCGACAAAAAATATAAACAAAATTTATCATAAAGAAATTACAAAACTTAACGCATTAGATCTTAAGCTCCGAGAGGTGTTTACACAAATAAAAAGCTTAAACACAAAAAACACTGATGAGCTCAAATAAAAAAAATATTTTTCTGATTATCTTCATATTTTCGCATTTAATTCTCTGTGCCCAGACAGAACTTAATTCAAAATTAGCTAAACAATATTTAGATGGTGGCAATTATGAAAAAGCGATAGATCTCTACAAGGATCTATACAATAATTACAAGTCTGCAAATTACTACCAGGCTTTAATGACCTGCTATATTGAACAGAAAGAAATTAATGAGGGAGAAAAACTTGCAAAACAATTTCTCAAAAGAAATACAACCAATGTATCTGCAATGATAGACTTGGGTCATATCTATACTATATCTAATCAGGAAAAAAAAGGGGGAGAAATATTCACGGAAGTTTTCTCCCTTATAGAATCTAACGAAAAGCTGGTATCTATCTCTGCAACTAGATTTAGAAAATATCAATACTTTAATTTAGCAATCCAAGCTTATGAAGTTGGCCTTCGAAATCCCAATAAAAGCTCTTATAGATATCAAATTGCCAGAATTTATGACCAGCTAAATAATCTACAGGCTATGTTTGAAAATTATATTGAGCTAGTCATGGTAAATAAAGCTTATCTAAAGAATGTGAAAATATTCTTATCAAGAACTATTAGTTTAGATGCTGAAAATGAAAATAATCAACTCCTAAAAAAGTCTCTTTTAATTAAACTTCAAGCATCTAATAATGAAAATGTTGCGGATTTGCTCATTTGGTTATTAATACAAGAAAAAAAATTTAACGCGGCTCTAGAACAAGAAAAATCTCTTGACAAAAGATTTAATTTAAATCAAAAAAAAATATTTGATCTAGCGTCAATTTGCAGAAAGAATAAAGCCTATGATATTGCATTAGATTGCTACAAATACATTGTCAATATTGGAGTTGAATCTCCCTACTACATAGAATCTCAAATTGCTATTTTAAATGTGAAAAACGAATTATTAGTAGATTCTTCTGAGGCAAATTATGATACCTGGGCCCTCCTTGAAACTGAATATATTAAAAGGATAGATTACCTTGGAAAAACTAGCTTTTCCGTTTTACTATTAAAGGATTTAGCTCATCTTCAAGCCTTTAGGCTTCATCAAGTAGACAAAGCCTCTAGCACGATATTAGAAGCATTAGGCATTAATTCTGCGAGTGCAGAAGACCTTGCTAGATGCAAGCTAGTATTCGCAGATATTCTACTTCTAAAAAATGAAATTTGGGATGCTATACTTAACTATTCACAAGTTGATAAATCTTTTAAACATGACTTGTTAGGGCATGAGGCAAAATTTAGACGCGCTAAAATTTCTTATTACCAAGGAGATTTTGATTGGGCTCAGGCTCAGTTAGATGTATTAAAAAAATCTACCTCAAAATTGATTGCTAATAATGCGATGGAACTTTCTTTACTTATTCAGGATAATCTCAACCTAGATACTACAGCGGTCACCATGAATATCTTCTCTAGAGCCGATTTACTTATCTATCAAAACAAACTAGACCAAGCTCACAATTCGCTAGATAGTATTATTATTTACTATCCGGGACATAGCCTAATTGATGAAGCATTGTACAGACAATTCGAGATAAAAATAATGCAAAATAAAAAAGATGATGCCGCTGAAATTTTAGATCAAATTGTGCAATTTTATTCTTTTGATATTTTAGCCGACGATGCAAAATTTCAATTGGCACAACTTGAAGAATATTATTTTAAAAATATAGATCGAGCATCGGAATTGTATCAAGATATTATTAAAAATCACCAAGACAGCTTTTTCCTATCAGAATCAAGAAAACGCTATCGAAAACTTCGAGGAGAAGAATTATGATCATATATAACGTAACTGTAAATATCGAAGAATCTTCTGAATATGAATGGCTTCTTTGGATGCAAAAACATCATATTCCAAGGGTTATGAAAACAGGACTATTTGTTTCCTCAAAAATGACTAAAGTTTTGATAGAAGAACAAACGGGAGGGGTAACCTACTCTATTCAATATTCTTGCGAAAACAAAAAAAAATTAAGTGATTACCAAACAATATATGCACCGAAATTACAAAAAGAGCACGAGGTGAAGTATGCAGGAAAATTCGTAGCGTTTAGAACTCTTTTAAAAGTGATATGCGAATTCTAGTATGAAAAGAGTTAGAGCTAAAAAACATCTTGGGCAACACTTTCTAAAAGATTTATCTATTGCTCAATCTATAGTTGAAGGCTTAAGCGGAGATGGTTATGATGAAATTGTTGAAGTGGGACCTGGTATGGGTATTTTAACTCAGTTTCTTCTGCTTAAAGACTATAATATACATGTTGTAGAAATAGATTACGAATCTGTCATTTATTTAGAATCTTATTTTCCAGATCTGATTCCAAGAATTCATAAAATGGACTTTTTAGAGATGGATTTAAAAAAAATTACAAATAAGCCTTTTGGCTTGATAGGAAACTTCCCTTATAATATTTCCTCACAAATCTTATTAAAGGCCCTTGACTATAAAGACCAAATCCCTGAGATTGTGGGAATGTTCCAAAAAGAAGTAGCAGAAAGAGTGGCTAGTGAGCCAGGAAATAAGAAGTATGGTATTATCTCCGTTCTACTTCAGGTTTATTTTGATATTGAGTACCTCTTTACTGTTCATGAAGATGTCTTTGATCCCCCTCCAAAAGTAAAATCTGGAGTTATTCGGCTGAAAAGAAACAAGCAATCGAAACTTGACTGTAATGAAAAGTTCTTCAAAAGAGTTGTAAAACAATCCTTTAGTCAAAGAAGAAAAACCTTAAGAAATTCGCTCAAGCCACTGATTGGATCTAATGAAATCCTAGATCCATTACTATCACTAAGAGCGGAAAGATTGTCAGTAGAGGATTTTGTGTATCTTACTAACAGACTTGAAAAATTACAATCATGAAGTTTGAGTTAACCAAAAAATTTCTAAAGGCTATATCCAATAAAATTGATCTGAAAGAGTTCGATGAAATCAAAGATTCACTTTCAGAATTACACAGTGTAGATATTGCCGAACTAATTGAAGAATTAGACGAGGAGAGAGGAAAGGTCTTGTTTGAAATTTTTGAAGACGAAGACTCCGCAGATATTTTTATTGAACTTGATGAAGAAAATAGAGAGTCTGTTCTAGAAGATCTTACTTCCCAAGAAATTGCTGAGGAACTTATTGAGAACCTAGATTCTGATGATGCAGCAGATATTATATCTGAATTAACCTCTCAAAAGAAAGTAGAGGTTCTTTCTCACATAGAAGATCTAGAACATGCAAGTGATATCGTCGATCTTTTGTCGTACCCAGAGAACACTGCTGGTGGGTTAATGGCTAAAGAATTAATTAAAGTCAATCAAAAATGGACTGCCCTTAGATGTGTCGTGGAAATGAGAAAACAAGCAGAAGATGTTGACCAAGTATATTCAATTTACGTAGTTGACGATAATGCTGTTTTACTAGGAACTTTATCGCTCAAAAAACTACTTCTAGCTTCGGAAAAAACTATTATAAAAACTATCTTCAACGACAAGATTATCTCTGCAAAAGCAAATTTAGGTAACGAAGAGGTAGCAAATATTATGGAAAAATATGACCTAGTTGTCCTGCCAGTGATTGATGACTTAAACCGATTAATTGGCCGAATTACAATCGATGACATTGTAGATATAATCAAAGAAGAAGCCATAGAAGATTACAATAAGGCCTCGGGTATTTCCGAACAGGTAGATTCTTCTGATAGTATTTTTACCATAACTAGAGCCAGACTTCCATGGCTTCTTATTGGATTAATCGGTGGTGTTATGGGAGCAGAGGTAATTGGATTATTTGATATTAAAAACAATATCCAGCTCGCCTTATTTACCCCACTTATTGCCGCTATGGGAGGAAATGTCGGTGTTCAATCTGCAGCAATTATCGTTCAGGGATTAGCTGGAAATAGCCTTGGTATGGATAGTATAGGAGAGCGAATGATTAAAGAGTTGGGGGTAGCACTAGTAAATGGACTGATTTGTTCTGCAGTAATTATGGGACTTACATTTCTGCTAGGGTATCCAATTGCTATTTCCTTAACAGTAAGTATTTCATTGATAGCTGTAATAATATTTGCTGCACTTTTCGGGACTTTCGTCCCCTTGGTGTTAGATAAATACAAAATTGATCCTGCGCTTGCCACGGGACCTTTTATTACTACAATTAACGATATTTTAGGACTGTTTATTTACTTTATGATTGGCAAAATTTTCTTAAATCTATGATGAAAGTTTTATTTATAGATGCGGTTCATTCAGCTTTGGAAACTAGGCTAACTAAGATAGGTTTTCAATGTGAGCTAAATTTCGAATTAAGCCGACAAGATATTCTAGCAAAAATAGGACATTATCAGGGGCTTGTTCTTCGCTCAAAGACTCCTATTGATTTTGAATTTTTAGAGGCAGCGAAACAATTAAAATTCATAGCTCGTTCAGGCGCTGGACTTGAGAATATTGATTTATTAGAGACTAAGAAGAGACAGATTCACTTATTTTCTGCCCCAGAAGGCAACCGACAAGCATTGGGAGAACATGCCCTTGCTATGATTCTAAGTCTCTTTAATAAACTTTCCCAGGCAGATAAGGAGATTAGGGAGGGTAAATGGAATAGAGAAAGTAATAGGGGTGTCGAATTATCGGGAAAAACAATTGGAATTGTTGGCTATGGAAATATGGGTAAATCCTTTGCCAAATGCCTATATGGGTTTGATTGTAGAGTATTGGCTTATGACAAATACAAAAATGATATTAGTGATGGTTATGTTACCGAATCCAGTCTAGAAGATATCCAACGTAATGCAGAAATTATTAGTTTTCATATTCCATACGATGAAAGTACACATCACTACCTTAATGAAAAATTTGTTCAGAATATGCACAAGAAATTTTATCTTATTAATACCTCAAGAGGAAAAGTAGTAAAAACAGAAGCGGTTTCAAAAGGATTAAAGACTGGTAAAATACTAGGAGCTTGTCTGGATGTTTTGGAATTTGAAAAAAGAAGCTTTGAGGATATGTTTGACCAAGAAATGCCTCTAGTATTCAAAGAATTATTAGAATCAAAAAATGTACTTCTTAGTCCTCATGTCGCAGGATGGACAAAAGAATCTTATAAAAAATTGTCTTTGGTTTTAGCGGAAAAAATCGAACTAACGTTTGGTTCATGACTTAAGTTATCGACATTTCTGGCACCTCTTCATTAATAAAAAGTGATCCTTGAGTAGCATTCTTAATTTCTTCTATAGATACTCCCGGAGCTCTTTCTAAAAGTTTAAATCCTCCCTGGGGCATAACTTCCAACACTGCTAAATTGGTGACAATCTTTTTTACGCAAGAAACCCCCGTCAAGGGCAAACTGCACGACTTTAAAATCTTAGAATCGCCTTTTTTGTTAGTGTGCATCATAGCAACAATAATATTTTCAGCAGAGGCAACTAAATCCATTGCACCGCCCATACCTTTCACCATTTTTCCTGGTATTTTCCAATTTGAAATATCTCCATTCTCAGAGACTTCCATAGCTCCTAATACTGTGAGTTGAACATGTTGGCCTCGAATCATTGCAAAACTTACAGCGGAATCAAAATAGACAGCTCCTTTAAGAGCTGTAATAGTCTGTTTCCCTGCATTAATTAAATCCGCATCTTCATTCCCTTCCGAAGGAAAAGGTCCCATGCCTAAAATTCCATTTTCTGATTGAAATTCGACATGAATCCCTTTGGGAACATAATTGGCTACTAAGGTGGGGATACCAATCCCTAAATTAACATATTCGCCATCTTGAAGTTCTTGTGCAATTCTTTTTGCAATCCCTATTTTATCTAATGCCATCTTAATTTTTCCTTAGAGTTCTTTGTTCTATTCTCTTCTCAAATCGTTCCCCTTGAAAAATACGCTGAACGAAAATTCCTGGTGTATGAATTTCATTGGGGTTAAGTGTACCTAAAGGAACTAACTCCTCTACTTCTGCAATAGTTATCTTACCAGCCATGGCCATCATTGGATTGAAATTTTTTGCTGTAGCCTTATAGATAAGGTTTCCGGCAGGATCTCCTTTCCATGCCTTTACAATAGCAAAGTCTGCAGTTAAAGCCAATTCTAAAACATGAGGCTTTCCATCAAATTCTCTAGTCTCCTTACCTAAAGCAATCTCAGTTCCAAATCCTGCAGGAGTATAGAATGCAGGAATTCCTGCACCACCGGATCTACACCTTTCAGCCAGTGAGCCTTGAGGAATTAAATCAACTTCTAATTCACCGCTCAACATTTGACGCTCAAACTCATCATTCTCTCCTACGTATGAAGAAATCATTTTTTTAACTTGTTTTTTTTTGAGTAATAAGCCTAATCCAAAATTATCTACTCCTGCATTGTTTGATATACAGGTTAGATTCTGGGTATTCTTAGAAACCAATTCTGCAATGCTATTTTCTGGGATTCCACACAAACCAAAACCACCCAACATAAGAGTCATTCCATCTTCAACTCCATTGAGAGCTTCTTGCACGTCTTGCACTACTTTATTAATCATATATCTCTTATAATTTAAAATTGTTCTTCTCGCTCTAGATCAAAATCAATGTTTTCAGACTCAAAATCATCACAATCAATGATTATTTCTAACTTATTTGGCTTCTCAAAATTTGCTTTAGAGATACCTATCTCGGGATCTTTATATATCCTTGTCATATATTCACCCCAAATAGGAAGAGCCATATTTGCACCCTGACCTAATGTTATACTTCTAAAATGTACAGCTCGGTCTTCAGCACCAGTCCATACTCCAGTCACTAAATCTGGTACGACCCCCATAAACCATCCATCTGATTGATTTTGAGTAGTTCCTGTTTTTCCTGCAATTTCATTTTTTAACCCATACATCCAACCTAATCTTCGGCCCGATCCTTTTGTAGTTACCCCCTGCATGAGATCTAACATAACGTAAGCTTTTTCTTCGCTTAAAACTTCTCTAGTAACTGGGCTAAATTCATCCAATACGACTCCATTTTTATCTTCAATTCTATTTAAAAATATAGGGCTGGTATATACTCCCTTATTAGCAAAAGTACCATAAGCTCCAACCATTTCAAATATAGAAACGTCTGGAGTCCCCAAACATATCGAGGGAGATGGTGGGATTTTACCATTTAGACCCATCGCTCTAGCCAGTTTTTTGACAGATTTCGGCCCAACTTGCTTCATTAAATATGCAGTGACAGTATTCACTGATTTAGCCAAGGCTTCTTTTAAATTAATTTCTCCTCCATACTTTTCGCCTGAATTTCGAGGAATCCAATCTTTTTCAAGACCCCAAGTTTCCTTTTCAAAAACCACCTGCACGTTAGGAACTTTCATGCAGGGCGAATAATTGTGCTGGTCAATGGCCGTAGCATAAACAAAAGGCTTAAAAGTTGACCCAACCTGTCTTTTGGCGTCTTTCACATGATCGTATTTAAAATAATGGTGATCTACTCCTCCTACCCATGCTTTTATAAATCCTGTTTGAGGATCCATAGACATCATTCCAGTTTGAAGAAGATATTTGTAGTGAATTATGGAATCTCTTGGAGATAGCATTGTATCAACTCCTCCGTTCCAAGTAAAAATATTCATCTTTACTGGCGTGTTAAATATTTCTTCTATCCGCTGTTTTGAAATATTATTGCTACTTAGTTTCTTGTAACGCTCAGACCTCTTCGTAGCAGTTATCATTAATGTATCTACTTGACCACGTCGCATTTTCTGATCAAAAGGAGCAGGAATAGAATCTGTGCCCTCTCCATCCCAATGCTTATAGAATTGCTCTTGAAGCACAGGCATGTGAGCAGCGATAGCCTCCTCTGCATATGTTTGCATTCGAGAATCTATGGTAGTAAATATTTTTAATCCATCAGAATATAAATTATACTGGGTATCATCTGGTTTTTTATTTTCTTTCAACCACTTTTTCATATATCTCCGGAGATATTCTCTAAAATAAGTAGCCAAACCATCATTGTGATCCGTACGCTTAAATTCAAGGGAAATTGGTAGTGATTGAATAGAATCTTTTTCGGATGCTAACAGTAGGCCATTGCGATG
This sequence comes from Flavobacteriales bacterium, assembly GCA_002707145.1. The sequence continues at coordinate 164,614 of PAMD01000006.1, forward strand.
CATCTGTCCAAGAACGATGTTTCGACGCCTAATGGCATTATCCGGGAATCGCTTTGGATTATATAGCGAGGGATTCTTTGCCATGCCAACCAGAATTGCAGCTTGATCTATAGTCAGATCCTTAGGACTTGTATTAAAATATATTTTAGAGGCTGACTTAATACCCACTGCTAAATATAGAAAATCAAACTTATTAAGATACATAGTTAGGATTTCATCCTTCGTGAAATTTCTTTCAAGCTTAACTGAAATCACCCATTCCTTAAACTTTTGTTTGACTCTATGCAGAATATTAGAAGAGACATTAGTAAAAAGCATCTTGGACAGTTGTTGAGTAATAGTAGAGCCACCCCCAGCATTTCTCCCTGTAATAGCTCCTAATATAGCTCGAGCTAAGGATTTTACATCAATACCAGAATGCTCAACAAATCGTTCATCTTCTGTAGCTATTAATGCGTTAACAAGATGTGGTGACAGATCATCATATGTTACTGGGGAGCGATTCTCATAAAAAAACTTACCTAATAAGACCCCATCAGAAGCATAAATTTCTGTCGCTAAATTTTGCTCGGGATTTTCTAGTTCCTCAAAGGAAGGTAATTGACCAAACCAACCAATAGAGGCGAACCAAACTCCTAATGAAATAAAAATAATTGGTCCCACAATGACAATCCAAAAACAGTGAATAAACCAAGAGATAAATTTCTTTTTCACATCCATATTACTTTGATTTTTCAATTCGAAAACCAATATCTTCTATCCCTAAAAGTATGGAGTCACGCATTCCATGAGAAATATTAAATTTATAAGTTCCTGATTGAATCTCTTGATTTTCTTTATATGTTAAAAGTAGATGTTTAATTGGACCAATTCCCTCCCCTAACCATTTCCCATTTGGTTCGGCAAGTAAAAATTGAACAGTATCTCTTTCTAAAGAGCCATCTGGAAACATAAGATCTACAAAAAAAAAAATATTCGAATACCTATACTCATTGTTATTTCGCAAGCCTATTAAAAAATCTATCTTGTCTGTACTTTCAGAAATATTGAACTCAAAATCAATAGATCGATTGATATGCCAAGCATTTTTTGGTATCTCTTGATAAGAATCAGCGATTTTCTGGCTATCACAGGAAGTGAAAATCAAAAAAAAGAAACAGAAAAATATATTAAGTATTTTATTTATTGACATTGAATTTAATTCACCGATTTTGACTTGATGGGAGTAACTTTTTTTTCTTGTGAGTCTTGGGTTTATATCGATTTTTACTTTGATTTGATGAATGAGATTTTGACCTCGACTTTTTATTTTTCTTTAAAGACTTTCCTTTATCAAATCTAGTAATACTATCCTGCCCAACAACATTTTCATAGTCAGGCTCAACGACTTTATAAACTTTAACAACATACATTTCTAAAGATTCTGGAAACTTCTCCTCTTTATTTTGACGAATAATTTCTTGAACATCATCTAGATTCAATTCAATAAAAACAGAAGGCTCACTAGTGTATGAGTACCAAACTTTTCTTCTGAAAATATCTGTCTTCTGTAAAAAAGCTGTTCCTTTTTTTGTTTTAAGCTTCAGCTTAGAGTTTGGGAAATCCTTAATGGCTTCCACATACATATCTAACTCATAATTCAAACAACATTTAAGCTTACCACATTGACCAGCTAACTTTTGAGGATTTAATGATAACTGCTGGTAACGAGCAGCGCTAGTACTTACTGATCTAAAATCATTTAACCAAGTACTACAACAAAGCTCTCTTCCACAAGAGCCTATTCCTCCCATCCTCTGAGCTTCTTGACGAACTCCAATCTGGCACATCTCTATACGCACATTAAATTCACTTGCCATTTGCTTAATGAGTTCTCTGAAATCGACCCGTCCGTTTGAGGTGTAGTAAAATATTGCTTTGATATTATCTGCCTGAAATTCTACATCTCCAATTTTCATATCTAATCCCAGTTGAGAGGCTAGTTCACGACTCCTGTGCATCGTCTTTTGTTCTCGACTGCGGGCAAGTGACCACTTTTCAAGATCATTTTCAGAGGCATGGCGATATATAGTCTTAACTTTTTCACTGGTTAACTCCACATTTTTTTTCCGCATTTGAAGTCGAACTAACTCTCCCTTTAAAGAAACAACTCCTATATCGTGGCCTGGACTACTCTCTACAGCAACGGTATCGCCCATGTGTATATTTAGACTTTTCTTATTCTTAAAAAATTCTTTGCGTCCATTTTTAAAACGAATTTCATATATATCAAAAGGAACTTGGCCTAAGGGTAAACTCATATTAGAAAGCCAATTAAATACTGGCATTTTTCCGCAGTTACCTGTACTACAAGAACCTTTACTTTGACATCCAGGAGCATTTCCTGACGTGGTTGAACAACTTGTACATCCCATTTTAATTTTTTTATCAAGCTATCACTTGTTTTAACTTTTTATGAAGCAGTCTAGCAATTTTAAATGATGTATCCAAGAATAAAATCTTCGGATTTGCATTTCTTTCAATGTGAAGATACGCCATATTTAACTCCTCCAAAACTTCGACACAATTATCTGCATGAATAAAGGGAGAAAACTTATCCATAGAAAAATTATTTCCACTCATATTCATTTTCATTATTTTCTGCACCCCGTAATTTTTCAGTAAAGCATCTCTCATTACATTAGAGGCAAATAGCAAAAAACTTTTTTGCTGTTCTCTCCCACTTTTCGCCATGGATTCTGACCAACTTACTAGTTTATCAATATCTTTTACTTGCAATGCACTAAAACAAAAACGCATCCATAGGACAAAATTCAGAGCATTTTGGTCTGAGTCTTGAATATGTTCTAACAAGTGTAAGGCATTATTTACATCTCCACCCACCATGCTAGAAACCTTGGCTGCCTTGGAAGCATCTATCCCTCTATGTATTAAATAATCCAGAACTTCAGAATCTTGGTGGACAGGAATTCGCAGTAATTGTATTCTTGATAAGACAGTGGCAAGTATATTTTCTGTCTGCTCTGCAACCAACAAAAAATATGTTTTACTCGGAGGCTCTTCCAGCAACTTCAAAAGCTTATTTGCAGACTGAAGATTCATTTTCTCCGGCATCCAAATGAGCATCATCTTTATATTACTTTCAAAGGGCTTAAGACTCAAACACTTTATGATTTGAGCGCTTTCCTCTACGGAAATAATTCCTTGTTTATTTTCCACTCCGATATACCTAAGCCAATCCAACAGAGAAAAATACGGATTATCTTCCAAAACGTTTCTCCATTCAGGCAAAAAATGATGACTTACAGGTTTTGTTTTCACAGAAGCTGTACTTGTTACAGGAAAAACAAAATGAAGGTCAGGATGTGAAAACTTCTCGTGTTTCACACAAGAAGAGCAAGTTCCACAAGAATCCTCAATAGTTCTACTTGTACAAGACAAATACTGCGCATAAGCAAGAGCCAGGGCTAAGTTTGAAGAACCTTTTGGACCCAGGAATAACTGCGCATGAGGCACTCTATCTTCTATAACAGAGTTTAGTAGTAACTCTTTTATATTTTTATGTCCAAAAACATCCTTTAACTGCATTTCACCAAAGATACAATTTGGATTGAATTATCTAATAAAGTGATGTGCTTTAAAGAAAATATATTTCAAACCAAAGCGAAGTCATTAAACGAAAAGTGAAATAGAAAAAACAATTTTGTCTTCGCTTTTATGGAATGCTACAGAAGATGTATGTTTGCCAAATGAAAACTATAGATTTATTTAATTTTGAAGGCAAAAAAGCCTTAATTCGGGTTGATTTCAATGTACCATTAGACAACAATTCTCTCATCACTGACAACACAAGAATCATGGCAGCAATTCCATCTATTGAGAAGATTCTCTCTGATAATGGCGCTGTTATTTTGATATCTCACATGGGAAGGCCAAAAAATAGAGTTGAAGAAAAGTTTTCACTTAAACATCTAATAGGAGAAATTTCTGAAGTCCTAGATAGACCTGTGAAATTTGTATCTGACTGCATTGGAGAGGAAGCAAAAAATACAGCTAAAAACTTAAAAAATGGAGAAGTATTATTGCTTGAAAACCTAAGATTTTACTCTGAAGAAAAAGCTGGCGACACATATTTTGCTCAACAACTTGCCTCTATGGGTGATATTTTTGTAAATGAAGCATTCGGAACCGCTCATAGATCTCACGCGTCAACTTCGATTATTGCAAAGTTTTTTGAAAACAATAAATGTTTTGGCTACCTGATGTCCAATGAAATTTCGATGCTAGAAAAAATAGTTCATGGAGGAAAACATCCCATAACCGCAATTTTGGGAGGGGCCAAAGTTTCTTCAAAAATCACCATCATCAAAAAGTTGATGGATAAAGTTGACAAAATTATTATTGGTGGAGGGATGTCTTATACGTTTGCAAAAGCATTAGGAGGAAATATAGGCAATTCACTCGTGGAAGATGATAAGATGGAATTAGCACTTTCTTTAATATTACAAGCAAAAGAAAAAGGAGTAGAATTACTTATTCCCATCGACTCTTTAAATGCAGATACCTTCTCAAACAATGCAAATACGAATGTTAGCTATATTGACAAAGTTGAAGACGGTTGGATGGGCCTCGATATTAGTGAAAAAACGAAGGCTATTTACCGACAAGCAATATTAAGTTCAAAAACCATTCTGTGGAATGGACCAATGGGTGTGTTTGAAATGGAGAAATTTTCAAGTGGTACTAGATTCGTTGCAAATGCCATTGCAGATGCAACATCTCGAGGAAGTTTTTCTTTAGTAGGTGGGGGTGATTCAGTTGCTGCAGTAAAAAAATTTAACATGCAAGATAAAGTAAGCTATGTTTCTACTGGGGGCGGGGCCATGCTAGAATATCTAGAAGGAAAAGAACTTCCAGGAATTAAAGCCATTAACGATTAAAACAACTCATCTTCATTCAGATTCTTTATATTCTCTATTTGTCTTTCAAATTGTGGTAAAATAACAAGATAAAATTGTTCTAAATGAATTCGGATGGGGTTATACATTAGAGATGAACTTAAAATCTCATCATTTACCATTCCAAATTGCTTATTAAATCTGTCGAAAAATGAAATAAATATAGATAAAATTAAAAGTACTTTAATACCTCCAAAAATGGCTCCCATCATTCGGTTGATGAATCCTAGGGCTACCAACTTAAGAAGCAGAGTGAGAAGTCTCCCCACTAATGATACAATAATAACAATAACAATAAAAGTAATAGCGTAGGACGCGATACTGAGATAACTATTCTTCAAGTCAATCCAAGTGGATAGATAACCAAAAGTAATTTGAGAAAAATGTGAAGCACAATAAACGCCGAGGACTAATGCTAGTAATGAGGCAAATTCGAGGACTAAACCTCTACTAAATCCCTTGTAAACTCCGTAAATAAATGGAAGAACTAAGATTAAATCAAAATAATTCATATGTAAATTTACGATGAGAAAAGAATATTACAAAGAACATTGTACATTTGTATTAAATAAATTTTAAATGAGTACAATAGAATCAAAAGAAAGGTGGGTAGATTTAGTGTCATTTATCTCTAAAGAATTTGGTCATGGTGAGACCTTGGATCTTCAGGCAATTCTTTTTCTAATTGGTATTCAGGAACTTGGTAAAGGCATGTGCGACTTCAGCAAAGACGAAAAATTAGACTTATTGCATATTGCTATATGTAGGCTATTAAGTAATTACGGCTATTATGAATTTGAAGGAAGAGATAAGGATGGATGGCCTCATTACAAAACTAACGAAAAACTACCTGCTTTAAAACCAGGTGAACAAAGTATTCTTATGAAAGAAGCAGCTATTTTATATTTTGAAAATAGCGGTGTCAAATTCTAATAAATTTCGAGAGTCAACAAAACTTTCTTATCTTCTTCTATCACTAAAAGTCCTTGTCCTGAAGCCTCCCCTTTAAATGCTTCGACTTTGAGTACAGCCTCATTAAGAAAAGAAAAACTCACAATCCCATCCATCGAGGTTGTTCCAGTTCTATAAACTACGTGAGGGGCATCGACAGACACAAAAGTACTTACTGTGGCACCAGAAACGGGATTTAACTGTGCGTCAACAACTTTTATTTCAGTATCGTAGGTGTGCACTACTTCGCAAGATCCAAGGAATGAAAACAAAGTCAAAATAAATGAAAATAGAATGGCAGTGTGCAGAGAAGAACGTTTCATATATGCGATATATTTAGTAATATTGTGATAAATTCAGATTCAAATATACGAATTTATCGTGTGAATACAGCTCAAGTTAATTTTTAAAGAAACTATGCTCAGCAAGATCCAAGAATATCTCAATGAAGTAGATAAATTTCAAACTTCATCAGCAGAAAAACTAGAGCAATTCAGAATTAATTATTTAGGTAAAAAAGGCATTCTCAACGAGCTTTTTATTGTTTTTAAACAAATGCCTAATGAGGAAAAAAAAGCTTTAGGGCAGCTACTTAATGAATTGAAAAATAAAGCTCAAATAAAAATCGCTCAGATAAAAGTATCGATTTCACAAAATGAAGAATCTAATCCTAGCGATATTGATTTAACAATGAGTGCAGAACCTTCTCGCTTAGGTTCTAGACATCCAATTTCTATTGTGAAAAACGAAATTATTGACATTTTTGCACGTTTGGGGTTTACTATTTCTGAGGGTCCCGAAATTGAGGATGACTGGCACAACTTTAGTGCCCTAAATCTTCCAGAGGAGCATCCTGCACGCGATATGCAAGATACTTTTTTTATTCAACGATCTCCAGACTTCCTTCTACGAACCCACACCTCTTCCGTGCAAGTAAGATTCATGGAGAAAACAATTCCCCCAATTCGAACTATTTCTCCAGGAAGAGTCTTTCGTAATGAGGCGATTTCCGCAAGAGCTCATTGTATTTTTCATCAAATTGAAGGTTTATATATTGATAAACAAGTTTCATTTTCTGATTTAAAACAAACTCTTCTTCATTTTGCACAAGAATTTTTTGGAATGGAGACCAAAATCAGACTTCGCCCATCTTACTTCCCATTTACTGAACCAAGTGCCGAAGTGGATATCTCTTGCAATATGTGCAAAGGAAAAGGGTGCAACATATGTAAATATTCTGGCTGGGTAGAAATTTTAGGCTGTGGAATGGTCGATCCAAATGTGTTGAAAAACTGTAATATTGATCCAGAAAAATTCTCTGGTTTTGCATTCGGAATGGGCGTAGAAAGAATTGCTATGTTAAAATATCAAATTAAAGATCTACGATTCTTCTTCGAAAATGATCTTCGCTTTCTTAAGCAATTTAAAAAGGCCTAAAAAAAACATCAAAATAAAGGAGTTAAACAAGGCTAAAATCAATTTGCTTTTTTACTAAGTCAACATTTAAGATTCGAACGCGAAGAGAATCCCCTAACTGGAATTTCTTACCCTTACTTCTTCCAACTAGACTGAAAGTTTCTTTGTTTAACTGGTAGTGGTCGTCTTTAATATCGCGCACAGAAATACGCCCTTCGCAAAGACTTTCTTTCAGCTCAACAAATATTCCAAAATCTGTGACTCCTGAAATCTGTCCATCAAAAACTTCTCCCTCTTTGCCTAGCAAATATTTTACTTGCATATATTTTATAGATGCCCGCTCTGCATCGGTAGACAGTTTCTCCATACTAGAAGAATGCTTACACTGTTCTTCAATCTTTATTTTGTCATGATTTTTTTCTCCGTCTAAATACTTTTGTAACAAGCGATGGACCATAACATCGGGCCAACGTCGAATAGGAGAAGTGAAATGCGTGTAATAATCAAAACCCAATCCGTAATGACCTATATTATTTATTGTATAGATGGCTTTACTCATAGTTCTAATAGCTAGTAGCTCTACCATATTTTCTTCTTGCTTCCCGTCTACATCTGACAAAATACGGTTCATAGAATGAGCAATTTCTTTCGGATTGTTAGCATTTATACTGTATCCAAACTGTCTTACAAAGGTAGAAAAAGTATTAATTTTTTCTGGATCGGGAATATCATGCACACGATAAACAAAAGCATTATTTGTAGCTTTACCATCCTGTGCTCTTCCAATAAATGCGGCAACTCTTTTGTTGGCCAATAACATAAATTCTTCAATCAATTTATTCGCATCTTTGGCTTGTTTAAAATAGACTCCTGTAGGTTGATGCTTTTCATCTAATTGGAACTTGACTTCGACTCGATCGAAGGTAATAGCTCCTGCCGAAATCCGTTTTTTTCTCATCTTTTTAGCGAGCATATTCATGAATAATATCTCTTCTGAAAAAAAACCTTTTTTCTTTTCAATAACATCTTGCGCATCCTCATATGCAAAACGATGATCTGAATAAATCACAGTTCTACCAAACCACTCTTTAAGAATTTCTGCTTTACTATTCATTGTAAAGACAGCTGAAAAACATAATTTCTCTTCGTTTGGTCTCAAAGAACAGACTTTATTTGACAGTTTCTCGGGTAACATAGGCACCACACGATCTACCAAATAAACAGAAGTTGCTCTTTGATATGCTTCATCACTTAATAATGATCCCTCTTCTACATAATGAGAAACATCTGCAATATGAATTCCTATTTCCCAAGTATCATCTCCAATCTTCTCTATGGAAAGTGCATCATCAAAATCTTTTGCATCATGAGGATCTATAGTAAATGTACTTACCTTTCTCATATCTCTGCGCTTACTTATCTCATCAGAAGATATCTTTTCTGGTAAAGAATCTACATAGTCTTCTACAGCTTTTGGAAATTCGTAAGGTAATCCATATTCGGCAAGAATTGCATGAATTTCTGTATGGTGTTCTCCAGATTTACCAATAATTTTTATGACTTCTCCAAATGGGCTTTTAGCGTTTTTGGGCCAATCTATAAGTTTTACTATTACTTTGTCTCCGTCATTAGCTCCATTCAACTTATCTTTTGAAATATAAAAATCTGTCCCTACTCGACTATTATCTGGACTCATAAAACTATTTTTAGAGTCAATTCTGATATTTCCAACATGATCTGTCCGTCCTCGTTCAATGATAGACAAAATTCGTCCTTCAGGATTTTTTCCATTATGAGCCCCCGTGAGAGCAAATTTAACCTTGTCTCCACCGAAAGTTTGTCCTGTATTTTTAGATGAAATATATACATCTATATCTAACGAGTCACAAATAACATACCCAGATCCTGAGGGGGTTTTATCATTTTTTCCTTCGTAATAAATGATCGGTTTTTGCGAGCTGTAAAGTCCATGGGAAACTTCTTTTATCGATCCTTCGGCCAGTAAGTTTTTTATTATAAATAAAACTTGATGTTTGGTGATTTTATCTTTAACGTTGAGAACTCTACATATTTGTTTTGGTCCCATAGGCTCAACAGAACTATTACAGAGCTGAGAGATATCTTTCTTTAAAGCCGATAAATTAGTAGATTTTTTCGTCCTTTTTCTTTTATTTTTCATTCTTGTAAATGTAAACAAATTTCAAAGCAGAGAAGCTCATAAAAAAAAATAACTCAGGTATTATGATTCCTTAACAATTAATTAATATATGACTATCTTTGAAAAAAATTAAATTATATCACTTGCGACTGATTAATCTGAATAAATCTTATACTTTAACTATTATGAAAAAATATTTTGTCTTAACGCTATTGTTTATAATATGCGCAACTAGTATTAATGCACAAAACTATCGAATATGTGGAACTAATCACATGATGAAAATAGCGTCTGAAAATGAGCCTAATTTATTAGGCTTATCAGAATTATTGAGATTTCAATCTGATTCCATTCTCAACAGTTCTACTTTTGAAAAAAATGATGAGATCTATACAATTCCAGTAGTTGTTCATGTTATGCATACAGGCGGATCTAGCAATATTTCAATAGACCAAATTAATGATGCCATGCGTATCATTAATGAAGACTATAAAAAAATGAATTCCGACACTTCTGACGTAAATGTCTCGTTTCAGTCAATCATAGCTAATACTGGTGTTCAATTTAAATTAGCACAATTAGATCCTGAAGGAAACTGTACCCAGGGTATAACAAGAACGTTCTCAACTCTCACTAATGAGGCAGGAGAAAATGTGAAAGATATTATCAAATGGGACCCTAGTATGTATCTAAATATTTGGGTTGTGTCAGATATTGAAAGTGGAGCTGGAGGTTATTCTTTTCTTCCTGGTTCAGCACCTAATGATGATGGAAATGCAGGAATTGTAATCTTGGCCTCCCAATTTGGGAGTATTGGAGCTTCTGGAGGAGGTAACTTCTCATCTAGGTCATTAACTCACGAAATTGGACATTATTTAGGTTTAGATCACACCTGGGGAAGTACAAATGAAAATTATTTAGAAGAAAACTGTGATTTTGACGATGGTATTAGTGATACGCCCAATACAATTGGCTCAAATCAAAACTGTAACACCAACCAAAACACATGTGGATCTCTTGACAATGTTCATAATTTTATGGATTATTCATCCTGTGCTAAAATGTATAGCGAAGGTCAAAAAAGTAGAATGAGATCTGTCTTACAGACAGGACAATCATGGCAAGCTGCTCCAAGAAACAATCTTCACACACAAGAAAATCTTATAGCAACTGGTACCGATGAAAATTTCGTCGTTTCTGCATGTACACCAATCACTGAATTTAAAGTAAACTATACGTTTGGATGTGTTGGGGATGCTTTTAACTTTGAATCTCAGATTTACAATACAATAATAGATGAATCTATCTCATATCAATGGTCTTTTGAGGGTATCACTTCGTTAAGCTCCTCAGACGAAAATCCATCAATCATCTTCACTGAGCCTGGTCTATATTCTGTTACGCTTACGGCTTCAAATGATGCTGGCTCCAGTAGCTTAACTAAATCTGGTTATATATCTGTATCCGATGAAAGCCTCAATATGCAGTACCCATACTTTCAAAATTTCGAAGTAAATAGTTTCCCATTATTTGAAGATAACCCAAACGCAAATTGGACTCTATTTCCTACAATTGATGTATCTTGGAATAGAACTTTATTAGCCTCAAGCCCAAATTTTACGGCAATTGATAATGGATTAAATAGCGCGTCTTTTAGAATTAGAAGCGCAGATTTTAGTCAAGATGGAGAAAAACATGTTATTGTTACTCCCAGTATTGATCTTAGTAATACATCTCCTCCTTTACGAGCTTATTTTGACTTAGCATATGCGCGAAAAAATGGAAATTCTCTTGATAATTTAGTCATTTATGCAAGCGATAATTGTGGAAGGACATGGACAAAGCGATTTGATAAAGATACTGACCAACTATCAACTAATGGAGGAGGTAACAATTTCTTTGACTTTATCCCAAATGATAGTCAATGGTCAGAATTTAATGTAAACTTAAATGGATTTGTTGGACAACCAAGTGTATCATTAAAATTTGAATTCTCAGGCATGCAAGGAAATTGGCTATATATTGATAATTTGGTTATTTCTGAAACTGATCAACTTTCACTTGAAGATGAAGGAATCTCAATGATCAATATATATCCTAATCCCTCAAAAGGATCTGCTAAAATTGAATTTGAAAGTAAAAACATAAACAATGTTCAAATAAAAATTAGAAATATTTATGGAGCTATTATTGGAGAAAAATTATATAAATCCAAAGTCGGAAAAAATAATCTTATGCTAGATGAAATGTTTCCTAGCCTAAATGCTGGAATTTATTTTGTTGCTTTAAAACAAAAAAATATAGAACGTACATTAAAAATTATTCTGACTGAATAGTCTATTGATCAAAAAAAAGTCTGTTTGTCAACGGGCCTTTTTTTTTTGAATTATTGCCACCTTTTTATCAAAATTAAGATTTATGAAAGTTACCATTAGAAAAGGTGTTAAAGATGATCTACCTGGGATATTAGAATTGATTATAGAATTAGCTAGATACGAAAATGCAGGTGACGAAGTTAAGATTAGGCTTAAAGATTTAGAAAAAGATGGCTTTGGGGTTCAACCATTATTTCAATTTATTGTAGCAAAAAAAAATAATTATTTACTGGGCATGTCCTTTTATTTCGTCAGATATTCAACATGGAAAGGCAAGATTTTATACTTGGAGGATTTTGTCGTAAAAAAGGAACATAGGGGACTTGGCATAGGTGCGTTATTATTTGAAGAAATGATGAGTATTTGTGTGAAAGAAAAATTTAAAGGAATGGCATGGCAGGTTTTAGACTGGAATTTACCTGCCATCAACTTTTACAAAAAATACCATTCAGATATAAGCTCAACTTGGTTAAATGGAAATTTAACAGAAGAACAAATCAATACATTTCACTCTAAAAAATAATCACACAAAACATTCATTTAAAATAATTAATAAAAAAGCCATTCTTTCGAATGGCTTCTGTTTTAAATTGCATTATTTCATCCCCCCGAATGATTAATATAATTTATGATGCAATGTTAATCAATCTGCGTATTAAAATTTTAAAATCTATGAATAGATATTAAGAATCAATTGTGTATAACTTAAATCATTGATTACTGATAGACAGTGTTTTAAGTAAAATAAACTATCAACAAACTACACAAGGTCTGACTGTATTTAATATTTATATAGTTTTCGACAGATAACAATACCAAGAAGAAAAGAAACTAAAAAAAGAGTTACTAATTTTAATAGCCCTAACCAACCATTCCATTCAAGTGATATACCCATTTACACAATGAAATTAAGTTTTTAAAAAGACCGGATAGGTCGAATATAAAAGTTTAAATTATCGGTATCGCATTCTATAGTCCCTCCTTTTGAAGAAAATCCGACAAATTGGTTACATTGTCCACTTCCTGAGGAATCAGAGGACCAATAATTATCATTGGTGAATCCGCCTTTATTTCCACTTTTACTTCCATGGCCAATAGCATTATACATTTTTAATAATTCTCCGATACTTGGAAGCGACCAATCTTCATTATTATTACTCTTGTAAGAATCACACAAAGTCTTAGCAGTAACCCATTGATCATAGCCAATATCTTTTGTGGTTGTAACTAATCCATGCTGACCAGATTCGTCTATGTGGTAAATCATCCCTCCAAAGGCTTTCATTCCAATGTAGGGTTGGATAATATTGCCTTCGCAATCGAAACCACGATCAGGATAATTGCATGAGTTATCGGCCATATTACTTTTGGCATTATAATTACAAGCTTTCTTGTCAATACAGCCTTTTGTCCAATTCCCAAATGATCGAACAGGTTTCACGATAGCTCCTTTAGTCTTGGGACCCTCTGACACATCTCCATCCATGGCCGAAACTAGAAGAGCATTTTCTAATGCTCGATCTCCTTGAGAGGAAGACCAATATTCACTTGAAATAGAAAAAGATGCTAAATTTCCATTTGAAGAGCCAAGTCCAATAGAGTGAATCATGAGACTTAATTCTGCGACAGATGGAAGATACCAGTCGTCAAAATTCTGGTATTTATAATCGGTAGCAAATTCTGCTGCTGTCCCACTGTCAGAACAATCTGTTAAAATAGAATATGTATTGAGGCTTCCTGCTCCTAATTGAGTTGCTTTAGCGAATTCTATATTCTTATCTTCACAACCCCAGGTGAGTAAATTACTTTCCTGATTGGCAGAAATTAATCCATATAAGGGGGAACTATTTATATAAAATATTATTCCTCCCTGATATTCTTTACCAATAAAATCTCCTTCTTTAAAACCTAGGTCGAGTAATTCTGAAATCGACATTCCATTATCCAAGGACTCTTGTATTGGGGTACTCATCAACTCAAATTGGGTTTCTAATAAATTTGATAAACTATCCATATAAGCAATTTTTCCTTCTAAAGAATTTAACATAATCTCTATGTTTGGTGCTATGGTTCCTCGTTCTCCTTTGGGGCCTTGACTTCCCTGAACTCCCTGAACACCTTGGGTACCTTTTTCACCTTGTTCACCTTTTATGCCTTGAGGTCCTCGCTCACCTTTTGGTCCTCTGTCGCCTTCATCTCCTTTTTCTCCTTCAGAACCCTCTTCTCCTTTCAATCCTTGATCTCCCCTTTGTCCTTTCTCACCTTGTTTTCCTTGCACTCCCTGTATACCTTGAGAGCCTTGAGGACCAGGCTCACCTGTTTCACCTTTCTCACCTATTTTTCCTCTTGGTCCTTTTACTCCTTGCTCGCCTTGGGGGCCTTGGCTACCAGTATCACCCTGAACACCCTGCTCGCCTTGGGGACCTTTAACACCCTGTTCACCCTTTGGTCCTTGACTACCTGTCTCTCCTTTAATGCCTTGTTCTCCCTGAAGACCCTGTACCCCTCTATCACCTTGAGGTCCTTTATCGCCAGATTCTCCCTGCATTCCTTGTTTTCCTTGACGGCCTTGAACACCTTGTTCTCCGTCTGATCCTTGAATACCTTTTTCACCTTGGAGACCTTGAACTCCTGATTCTCCTTGGGGTCCCTGCATACCTTGTTTACCTTGTATACCTTGAGCACCTTGAGCACCAATAGATCCAGGGTCATCCATGTATACTGCATAAGGAACACTCATAATTTCTTGTGTACCGAAATCAATATAAGAACCATTGAGTTCAAAATCTAATTCAACTTTTAAAAAATAAGTATCAAACCCCCAAATTATACCATCTGTATTTTGGACAGAACCACCTATTCTTTCACCCTTGCCAATTTCTATATTAAACACAGCTTGACTGTTAGAAGTAACAGAATGGCGTTCAATCCATTCAGGAATATTTGCAATATCTCCTTTAATCATAGAGGTCTTAACAGCAATTTGTTGATTTGATACTTTGAGACCTAAACTATTGGTTGCAGTCGCTTGAAAATACAATCCCTGAGGAATCTGAGCATATAAGCTCAAAGGAAAAATTATTAATATTATCCGTAAAAGTTTCATAATAAATGGGTTTTAAATTCAAATATACAAAGTTTCACGGCATTAAAAATACTAATGTTAATTTGTGAATGAATTGACTTTAATTAAACTTAAAAGTATTGCATTTCTAAATAAAAAAAGCCATTCTTTCGAATAGCTCCTTAAATTTAATCCCCCCCAGGATTATTTATTTAAAAATGTATCTAAAACCATGCCAAATAATATATTTAATATAAGATTTTAAAACATGACATTAAATAATAGATAATATCAAATTATGTAAAATGACAAAAAGACCAATAAAGGTTGTTTATTTTAGACATCCAGGTACAAATTTTCAACCTTTTTTTTTTAATAGAGCTATGAAACAATTCGATTTGGATTAAAATTTAAGAGAAAATAGAATCCGTATTAAAGACGCCAATATCATAACGTTTATAAATTGTTAATCGTCTTTATTTTCTACTAAAAATTGCATTGTAGGGTTACATAGTTTTATTCCTTATGAAATTGATGAAATTAGTTTGAAATATTATTTCCCTTGTAATACCTTTACAGCAATCACAATACTATTTTAAACTTTTAGTTTGTCTATTATATTTTTTCTATGGCTTTTAAAAGTTATTATACTATTTAAAAGTTTTTCAGTAATTTCAAAAAAATAGAATTCTGATTTAAATATGATTAATAATGTCTTTTTCACTTTAAGTTAAAGTGAAATTTATTAAAGACTCGTTTCACAATTGCAAATAATAAAAACTCCTGGATCGCCCAACCCAGGAGTTATGACAGAATCCCAACTAGGATTCCAATCACTTTCATCTAAACAATTATAATTTTTAAGTTGTAAACAAACCTCAGGACTATCATCATTAATTAATTCCTATCTTCTATTACGTTATCATTTTTTTTAAATTAAAAAAAGAATTAACTACATCATCTTTTATTTCTTTATCTGAGTGATCGTTTGAATAATAGCCATCTACGTTATTGAATAACTCCTCACTGATTATGTTTTTATCATTATTCATGTTTAAAAAAACAATCTTACACAATGGATTAATTATTTTAATTTTTTTAATTAAATCCATCACATTTGTTTCGGTCACAATAACATTAATGAAAACTAAATCAACCAAATTATCATTTAAGTAACTCAAAGCATGTTTAGGAGATTGAAAAATATAATCAATTTTGAAATTGATCATTTCTAAAATATTGAAAAATCTATCCTTATAAACTTTTTGGTTGTTAATTATTATTCTTTTTTTATTCATATTTAAAATTTGATTAAAAAATGTATCATGATTTAAAACCTATTATTTTGACACCACAAAATTATATTGAAAAAATAAAATGTTTAATTTTTTTATGTTTATCATGATAATACACCTAATACACCTAATACACCTATTTTAGCATATATGTTTAGAAAAAAAATAATTTTCTCTTTGTTTTGTATTCTATTGTCAGTTAATGGGTTTTCAACCAATCCATATACTATTAATACATCAGAAATTATTAAGCAATTAAAAAAAATAGGAGTATATGAGAATATCTTAAATTTTAACTCAACTTTTTTTAGCAGTATTGTATATAAAAACGATTCCACTATTTATTATAACCCAAATAATACTCTTTATTTGTTCGAAATTTATTTAGGAGATATTCCTAAAGTGTCTATGATTTCAAAGCAAGTTCAAGATGGGCTAACTAATAATAGGCACTTATTTTTATATAATATATAGCTATGGAGGAGATGGTCTCTTTGACTCATTTTCGGGGCTACTTTATTTTGATGATCTAACTGGTCTTTGGCTAAACCAAGAAATCAATGACTATNCATTTGACTCAAAAAAAGTTTTAAACTCTTGGAAAATTGGTGATAAAATCATGGTTCTCTTAAATCATTTTTCAGAATTTGAAAAAATTAATTCAAATTTAGAATCTAAATTCTCATTTGGAGAGATAAATCTTAAAAATTTTGAATATGTTCAAAGTTTTTCTTTTGAAGGAGCTTATCGAGATTTATTATTTCATTCTGGATTGGGCTTTTTTAGAGGAAACTATATATACGATTCTGATCATTACTCTATACATGGTTATTATCAAGATGGTGGTGTAACTGAATACAGGATTCTTGATAAAATATCTGGTTCTCTAAAACGAAATTCAAGGCTAGACGCCATAAATCGTGTTAATGGAATATCATATCTATATGTTGAAGATTCTACAATTTATTACAGAGATTCATATGGTGTTATTGAGTCATTTAATGTTAACTCAGGAATAACAATCCACAGTAAAGATTTTTTAAAACTTTACCAATCTAAAGAAAAAAATGTCTGGCTGTATTATCTTATTAGTGGGATAATTGTATTGATTTGTCTGCTAATTTTTATAAAAATTACCAAACGTAATTTANTCAATAGTTCTGAAAATTCTTTAATGCGTGATGTACAAACTATTGAAAAAAAATTAAAAAAATTAAACACAAATGTTATTTCAAAAGAAAAGTTAGATGAATTATTTGGTATATCACATTATTCCTACGAAACTATTAAAACAAAGAGAAGTTCTCTTATTAAGAATTTAAACCAACAATCTCAAATAAAAATAGAGAGGATTAGGATGAAAGAAGACAAAAGATTTTTTAATTATAAAATAAGTTAGTTTAAATATACACTAACAATTGATTTTTGTTGTTGTAATAATCTTTTCTAGTACAAAAAAATGAGAACCAAACTTATAATAAATAGATTGTGATTTGGTGGAGATAGTCGGAGTCGAACCGACGACCTCTTGCATGCCATGCAAGCACTCTAGCCAGCTGAGCTATACCCCCAATTGTTTGACACATTAATATTTTANAATATACAATTATTGCTAGAAATCTATTTAAAATGAATACTCAAAATTAATGGAGAGGAATACATGAAGAAAAAATGAAACAAAATAGTAATCATTGAATTTTAAATTACCATATATCTGTAGTAAATCAAAATTCACCTAAATACTCATCGCCCCATGAAGAAAGAAAATTCATCAAAGGCTCTAAACTCTTTCCAGATTCTGTTAGTTCGTAATGCTTGGTCTTTTTATTCGAGATCAAATCTTTTCGAACAATAATTTTATATTGAACCATTGACTTGAGCCTTTGAGCAAGAATGCTACTTGACATTTTTTCAGATGAATTACTGAATTCCTTAAATGTCTTCTTTCCCAGAAATAAATCTCGAATAATAACCATGGTCCATTTGTCGCCAATCACATCTAAGGAACTTGAAATGGGGCAATTTGATCTAAAACTACTTTTCATCAATCATATTATTTAAAAACATAAGGATTAAAATAGCTTTGCATTTTGCATGTATCTTAAAACCAATTGATTATTGATAAAACTACAAAAATTAATACTTTATTAAGTGTTAAAATTACAACAAATTAAAATAAACAAATTTTAGAATAAATATTTATATATTTTGATCAATTTAATAGATCATTGAGTTAGCATTTAAAATAATTTTCCGGATTGATTGTATAATCNAGCTAACAGCCTTTATCAAAAAATAACTCCACTGTAGACAAATTTTATTATACACTCTAAAAAGAGCATAAAGAGATTGTGATTAGCACATTGATATACTTGCTGCTGTTTATAAATACCTTATAGCATAACAGGAAGTAGAATCATTTAAACCTATCAAGAGATAAAGGAATATAATTATGTTTCAAAAAAGATAATCAAAGATCATTATTAGACTTAATGTATTCATTTTTTATTCCTAGAAAATAAGGATTCAGATTAATTAATAATTAAACTTATGTAACTGACTACCTATTTGATATAAGTAGAAAAATAAAACAAAAAAAACCNCCCGTTTGGGTGGCTTTTTTTTTTATAGAATATGTAAGATTATTTTACAATTTTCTTTTCTACAGATCCGTCATTGAATAAGTACAATAAAACTTCTCCTGTAAATTGATCAGCTACATTAACCTCTTGACCTAACATGTTTACAACTTTCACAAGTGTACGAATGTCATTTGGATGAACATCTGCCTCCATTTCAATAGCCCAATCAGGCACTGTTGGAGTCATTACTATACGTTGTCCATCTACGTCAGGGTAAGTAAACTGATCATAAGATCCAGTAGTTTTAATTTGGTATCCTTGACCAGGAATAAGGTCTCCGATTCCATTGAATCCTAATTCTGGCCAGTAAACTGATCCTTCATTGTTCTTCACAATTAAAATGATATTTGTAATTTCAGAAAGAGTGGCAGCTGCATCTTGAGCATATGGAAGGGTGTACCCAATCATATTCCATCCTTCTACAATATCAATTGCTATCTCAACAGGACCTCCAACAGAAGCACCATAAGCATAACATGAATCAAAAGCAGACTCTAAAGTAGCGTACTGGTTAACAACAACATCATATTGAGATTGTAGGACATCTAAATCACTAGTTAGATCTGAAATATCACCACTTAAGTCAATTATATGATATGTTAATTCAAATACAGTACAAGAACCATCAGCAACAGTTGCTAGCTCATCGTAGTTATCTGCCCAATCGTTAGTACATCCCATTCTGAAACAGTCACCACTATCATCAGTAGCTAACATATCATAGTTATCAGAATCTTCATTTGTACAACCAACTCTGAAACAGTCACCACTATCATCAGTAGCATTTGAATCATAGTTATCTGAATTTGAATCCATACATGCTAACAGCGAACAAGAGTTATCATCTGAGGTAGCAAGAACATCATAATTATCAGCCCAGTTAGCAGTACAACCTAGACGATCACACGTACCATCGTCAGTTGTTGCAAGAGCATCAAAATTATCAGCCCAGTCAGACATACAACCTAATCTATCACAAGAACCATCATCAGATGTTGCATTTGAATCGAAATTGTCTGCCCAGTCGGACGCACAAGCAGCAAGTGTACAAGAACCGTCATCAGTAGTTGCGATAGCATCGAAGTTATCAGCCCAGTCGGACATACAACCTAATCTATCACAAGAACCATCATCAGTAGTTGCAAGACCATCATAGTTGTCAGCCCAATCAGACATACAACCTAATCTATCACAAGAACCATCGTCGCTTGTTGCATTTACATCATAGTTATCTGCCCAGTCTGAAGTACAAGCTGAAAGCTCACATGATGATACAACTTGAGCATCACCTCCACCACATGCAGAACACATATCCATAGATAAGAAATCATCGTCATCATAGTTACCACACCAACTTGGGAAGCTAGCATAAGCTGCACATCCATCACCATAAGAATCAGTAGCACCATTATCAGTATCAACCAAGACAACTACTTCATTTGTAGCTAACTCATCATAGTTATCTGCCCAGTCTGAAGTACAACCTACACGTTCACAAGAACCATCATCGGTTGTTGCAAGAGCGTCATAGTTATCAGCCCAATCAGACATACAACCTAAACGATCACATGAACCATCATCAGATGTTGCATTTGAGTCATAGTTATCAGCCCAGTCAGACATACATGCAGAAAGCAAACACACTGGCTGTGGCTCACCACATTCTCCTACAGATACTGAAGCATTAGCGCCATCTAGAGTAGTGTCATCTAATACATAGCTTACATCTCCGATAGTTAAAGAACCTCCGTTCCAGCCATCTCCGTATGAATCAACCATGTTAATTGTATAGTTACTACCAAGTGCAACAATATAGTCACCTGCTCCACCTGAGGCTAATAAATTTCCATCACAGTCAACGATAGAGAAAGACATTTCACTATTGTAAGAACTACCACCTAAAATAACTGGTACTGAAGCATTATCGTTACCCATTACCGAGTAGGTGTTATTTACATCATAGTTATCTGCCCAGTCATTCATACAACCGAACTTGACACAAGATCCGTCATCTGTCGTAGCATTTGAGTCATAATTATCTGCCCAGTCGGAAGCACAAGCAGCTAATTCACATGAACCATCATCAGATGTTGCATTTGAATCGAAATTGTCTGCCCAGTCGGACGCACAAGCAGCAAGTGTACAAGAACCGTCATCAG
>PAMD01000007.1 GCA_002707145.1 Flavobacteriales bacterium
ATATCCAGATTTAACAGTTATTTTAACAGGAGGAGACACCGATTTCTTGTGTAAGCAATTAAAAATTAGCATATTTGCCAACTCGGATTTTCTTTTAGATGGTTTAAATTTTCTATTAGAAACAAATTCAAATTAATTATGAATAAGTTTTTAGCGATTGTTGTTTTTTTAATTTCCGCTTATGGCTACGCCCAACAAGGATCAAGCTCCCCATATTCTTTTTATGGCATCGGAAGTTTGAAATTTAAAGGAACTGTTGAAAATCAATCAATGGGAGGAATAAGTGTTTTTAATGATAGTATCCACATAAATTTACGTAATCCAGCAGGTTATGCAGGTCAAAATCTAAAGTCATTTAATAACGAAGGGAGACCAGTTAAATACTCTGTAGGAGGTAGTCAGTCACAAATAAGCCTCAAGGGTGATTCTGCATCTGAATCATCAAGTACATCATCTCTTGATTACTTAGCCATTGCTATTCCGTTGGGTAAGTTTGGAGCAGGTTTTGGTCTACTTCCTTACACTTCTGTTGGATATAAATTACAGTCTTTTAATCCTGAAGAGACCTTGCAATATAAATATAGAGGGGAAGGCGGTATTAATAAAGTTTTTTTAGGATTTGGTTACCAGCTATCCAATAACTTAAAGATTGGTGTTGATGCAAGTTATAACTTTGGAAATATTACTAATACAAATATAGCTTTTGGTTACAACGAGCAGGGCGAGTTTTTACAATACCACACAAGAGAGATAAATCGATCCGACCTTGGCGGTCTTTCTTACAATTTAGGAGTTATATATACCAAACTATTAAAATCGAATTTACAATTTACGGCATCTGGTACCTATGCCCCATCAACAAATTTAAAGTCAACAAACCAGCGTAACTTTTCAACTGTTGTTGTCAATTTAGATACAGACCAAGAGGTAGCTCTCAATACAATTGATGTGGATTTGAGTGAAATAGGGTTAGAAACAACAGACCTAAAAATTCCTAGTAAAACTTCTTTTGGTTTTGGTTTTGGAGCTCCTAGAAAATGGTTTGCAGGAGTTGATTATACTTTTTTAAAAGCTAGTCAATTTTCAAACCGTNTATTAATTGTAGATAATTCAACTTATGAAGATGCNTCGTCNATTTCATTTGGTGGTTTTTACATCCCGGAGTTTGATTCATTTAATAAATATTGGAAACGTATTGTGTATAGAACTGGGATTCGTTTTGAAAATACTGGTTTAAAAGTTAATGAACAGGTNATAAAAGAGTTTGGCATATCTTTTGGAGTAGGTTTACCAGTTGGTAGAATATTTTCAAATGCTAATTTAGCAGTCGAATTTGGAAAACGAGGAACAACAAGCGCCAATCTAGTTAGAGAGAATTTTGTGAACTTCCAGATGAGTTTNTCTCTTAACGACCGCTGGTTTGAAAAACTAAAATTTAANTAAAAAAATTAAACAAGTCTNTTTAGANATTTATATCAAAATNAATAAAATCAACAAATGAATTCAAAATTATTATTTATTGTTTTATCACTCTTTTTAAGNTCTAACAAAATTTTTGCGCAATCAGAAGCTGAATTAGAAAAGCTTTCAATTTTTAGNGAGTATGTAAANTNNAAAAATTACGATGCAGCTTTTGTTCCATGGATGGAACTAAGAACAACTACTCCAAAACTTAATAAAGCTATTTATATTTTTGGAGAAAGAATNTTGAAAAACAAGATTTCAACTTCTGAAGGAGATGAGAAAGTGAAATTTTTACTGGATCTTTTAAAGCTTTGGGAAGAAAGAAGTATTAATTTTCCTAAAATAACTCCTAAAGGAGCTTANTTAGCAAAAGCAAGTCAACTGAATTATGATAACANAAAATTATTAGNTCAGAGNAACGAGCAATTATATGCTGCCTTCGATTTAGCCTACAATACTGATTTAGAAACTTTTACTAACCCTAAGAGTTTGTATACTTACTTTTCGTTAATGGTTGGTTTGTACGATTCAAAACTAAAATCTGCTCAAGAATTATTTAGTAAATACGACGATATTAGCGAGAAAATCAATGTTGAAGTAAAAAATTATACTAACAAACGAAATGCTTTTTTAGACCAAGATGGAGAAGTTAAAGAATTAAGCAAAAAAGATACTTCAAGACTAAAATCTTACAATAGTTACCTAAAAGCATACAGTCAAATTTCTGGAAGTATAGATACTAAACTAGGTACAAGAGCTAATTGTGAAAATTTAGTTCCACTATACTCTAAAGATTTTGAGGAGTTNAAAAATGACGGCATATGGTTACAACGNGCCATGAACAGAATGTATGCCAAAGGTTGTAACGATGACCCACTTTTTGTTACTATAGTCGAGCAAAAGAATGCTTTGGAACCTAATGCAGATACTGCTTTTTATTTAGGTATTTTGAAAGATAAGGCTGGCAATTCAAAAGAAGCTTTGTCATTCTATAATCAAGCAGTTGATTTAGAAACATCAAGCTATGAAAAGTCAAAAATTTTATACAAAATAGCAACAAGTTTTAAGAAAAAAGGTCGTTTTAGCCAGGCAAGGTCTTACTACACAAAAGCTTTAAAAGCAAACCCTAGTATGGGTAAGTGTCATTTATCAATTGCAGCTATGTACGCTAGAAGCGCTAACAGATGCGGAACAGATAATTTCTCAAAAAGAGCTGTTTATTGGTTAGCAGCTAANGAAGCGGCTAAAGCGGGCAGAATAGATCCTAGNATGAAAAAAAACGCAAATAAGTCAATNGCCAACTACAAAGCNAANGCTCCTCAGAAAAGTGAAATATTTTCATCTGGACGGACAGGGCAAGTTATTAAAGTAGGTTGTTGGATTGGTCGATCTGTAAAAGTTCCGTCGCTTTAATGATAATGTATGGTTACATACAAATAAAAAATATCATTACTGTTTTCTTGGCGATGGCTGTTTTTTCCTGTAATAATTCATTAAAAGAAGTTCAAGATTTAAACGCTGGCTCTTATGGTCCTNTGTCNATAGCNGAAAATATTAATACTAAATACACAGATTCTGGTCGTCTCACTTCAATTTTAGTNAGTCCCAAAATGTATAATTTTACAAATGATAAATTTCCTTATTATGAATTTCCAAATGGAATCAATTTAACTCTATTTGACANTAATCAAGACAAAAANACGGTTATTGCCGATCGTGCTGTNGTGTANAGTCAAACAGATTTGATTGACCTNAGGGGAAATGTTGTTCTAACAACAGCNACCAACGATACNTTATTTACAGATCAACTTTATTATGACCAAGAAAAAGAATGGNTATTCACTAACTCTCCTGTAAAATTTCGTACCATAGATTATCTGACTAATGGTAACGGATTTGATTCAAATAAAGANGTNACAAATGCTCAAGTTATTGAGGTTACAGGTCGAATTTTTATTGATGATTAATTTGTATATTTACTTGTGCGATAAAATCAAGCAAAACTAACTTTTAATGAAATTACTATNTTTTTTACAATATTTTTATTTAGGATTTGCAATTCTNTTTTTATTTGACATGTATAATAAATGGGGTAGTGACANAAATTCCGCTTACATATCTCTCTTTTTTGCTGTTCTTGCCGTTTTTATGTTTTTCTTTCGAAAGAAATTCAGAAAGCGTTTTCAAGATCGTGGCAAATTATAACCATGACTACAGATTTAATTATAATTATTACGAGTCTCTTTTTTTCTGCTTTTTTTTCAGGAATGGAAATTGCTTACGTTTCTGCNAANAAAATTCATATTGAAATTGNAAAAAAACAGAAAGGTTTATTATCTAAAC
The DNA here is from genome assembly GCA_002707145.1 of Flavobacteriales bacterium. Next base: position 3,808 of record PAMD01000007.1, read on the forward strand.
TATTAGCTAAAATAACATCTAAGCCCTCAAAGTTTATAGCAACTATGCTAATTGGAAATAACATAGCTTTAGTTGTCTATGGTTTATACATGGGTGATTTATTAGTGACATATTTTGCAGATTATTTAACAACTTTAAACCCAATAGTACATTATCTTTTTGTTGAGTTGTCATTACTTACCCAAACTTTAATTTCTACACTTATTATATTAGTTACAGCCGAGTTTTTGCCAAAAGTTTTCTTTCAGATATATGCAAATTCTCTACTCAAACTATTTTCTTTCCCTGCATATTTCTTTTATTTATTATTTTCTTTAATTTCTAGTTTTGTTATTTGGATTACTGATTTAATTCTAAAATTTTTATTTAAATCTGACGGAGATCATACTCAATTAGTATTTTCAAAAGTTGAACTTGGAAATTACATAAGTGAGCAAATGGAATCTGTGGATATTAATGACTCAGTTGATAGTGAAATTCAGATATTTCGAAATGCACTCGATTTCTCAGAACTAAAGTCAAGAGAGGTAATGGTTCCTAGAGCCGAGTTGACAGCTGTTGAGATTCATGAATCAATTAAAAGTTTAAACGAATATTTTACTCAGACGGGATATTCTAAAATATTAGTATACAATAATACTATTGATGATATTTTGGGTTATGTACATTCCTTTGATTTGTTTAAACATCCTAAAAAAATTAAGTCTATTCTACGTCCCGTTGAGTACGTTCCTGAAACTATGTTTATTAAAGATGTGCTTAACGTATTAACAAAAAAGCGAAAAAGTTTAGCTGTAGTCTTAGACGAGTATGGTGGAACGTCTGGAATCATAACAGTGGAAGACATTATTGAAGAATTAGTAGGAGAGATTGAAGATGAACATGATACAATTGAGCTAACTGAAGAAAAAATCGACGAAAATAATTTTATTTTTTCTGCACGTTTAGATGTGGATTACTTGAACGAAACTTATAAGATTCAGATTCCTGAAAATGAAAACTATGAAACTTTGGGAGGCTTTATTGTTAATCATACTGAACAAATTCCAAAAAAAGACCAAGAAATTATTATTGGTCGTTTTCATTTCATTATCAGCGAAGTTTCCAATACTAAAATTGAATTAATTAATCTTAAAATTGTTCAACAGTAATAAATCAGGAAATTGCTTTGAATTATATTCTTTTCTCCTTTCATTATTTCAAAGAAATTGGTATTTTCGTCGACTATATTGAAAAAATAATACTTACTACAAATGGCAGTTTTAAATAAAATCAGACAACGTTCTATATTCTTAATCATTATTATCGCTCTTGCACTATTTTCATTCATAATTGGAGATATATTCACAAACATGGGAGCATCTGATAAGTCACAAAATATAGTAGCTACGGTCAACGGAAATGACATCGATAGGGGAGCTTTCATGAACCAGGTTGAAAGTATTCAGCGTCAATCAGGTGGTTCTGTTACCAACACCCAAGCAATGAATCGTGTTTGGGATATTGAAGTAAGAAATAAGGTTATGCAATCTCAATATGATGCTGTCGGAATTACTGTTGAAAGAGACTTAATGCGTCAATTGTTAAAACAAAATTTAGGTTCTTTTGAAGAATTTAAAAATGAAGCAGGCCTATTTGATGAAGCTAAGTTGAATGAGTTTATAATTAATTTAAAAGCCATTGCTCCAGAAACTACAACCTTAAATGGAAGTCCTGTCAATTATAAGGCTTGGACCGATTTTGAACAAAAAATCTCTCAAACAGGCGTTCAACAAACATACTTCAATCTTGTTAAGGCTGGTGTGATTGGAACTTTAACAGAAGGAGAATTAGACTATCAACTTGAAAATGATAAAGTAGATTTGAAATACGTCCAAATCCCTTTTTCATCCATACCAGACAGTATTGTTAATGTTGATAAATCTGACATTAAAACTTATATCAATAACCATCCTAAAAAGTACGAAGTTGAAGCCTCTAGAGATTTGGTGTATGTTCATTTTAAGGAGGAAGCATCTTTGGAGGATGAAAAGTCCATTCAGTTAGAATTGTCGGCTCTTATTGATGATAAGCTAGAGTTTAATGAAGCCGCCAAAGCCAATGAAACTTTAATTGGATTTAGAAACACCAAGGATATCCAATCTTTTGTTAATGCAAATTCATCAGTTAAATACACTGATTCTTATCTATTTGAATCCAGTCTTCCTAAGGCGGAAGTGGAAAAAATTAAAAGTCTTAAGTTTAATGAAATACATGGGCCATATAAAGATGGTTCTACATATCAGATTTCAAAATTAATCGCTAAGAAAATGATAGCTGATTCTGCAAAAGTTCGTCATATTTTAGTTCCTTATGTTGGTGGAATTCGCGCTGATGCATCTGTTACTGCGACTGATGCTGAAGCCAAAACACAAGCAGATAGTATTTACAAAATACTAAAATCAAACAGATCAAAGTTTAAGAGTTTACTAGAATTATCATCTGACAAGGTAAGTAACGAAAAAAATGGTGAAATTCAATTTGCTTACACTGANGCATTTGCTGATGAATTTAAAGCNTATTCATTTGAAAANCCTAAAGGAAGTTTAGGAGTTGTGAAAACAGACTTTGGATACCATGTGATAGAAATTTTAAGCCAAGGATCTAAAAAACAGGCTTATAAAATGGCAACTATAGTTCAGGAAATCGAGCCGTCAGTTCAAACAATTGATGATGTATTTAAAAACAAGTCTAAATTTGAAATTGCGATNGCTGATGCTGANTTTAATCAGGTAGCTNTAGAGGGTGACTATAAAACTATGCCAGTAAGTAGTATTAAACTACTAGATGAATCAATTCCAGGAATTGGAATGCAAAGAGCTATTGTCAGATGGTCTCATGAGGATGGAGTAAAAGTAGGTGACTTTAAAAGTTTCAATGTCTCAGGTGGCGGTTTTGTTGTTGCTAAAATTACAGCAGTAAACAAAAAAGGATTAATGAATNTTGANAAAGCCTCAGTTACCGCACTCCCAGAAATAAGAAAAGAAAAGAAAGCTGCTATAATAAAAAAACGTATCTCAGCGACTACTCTAAATGCAATTGCATCTGATGAGAATCAAACAGTGAAATCAGCACTTGCAGTGAACATGAAGAACCCAACTCTTTCTGGAGCCGGTAGAGAACCTTTAGTAATTGGAACAGCTTTTGGATTGAGTGAAGGAAGTACTTCGAAATTAATCGTTGGCACTAACGGAATTTATGCTGTTCAATTAACAAAATTCACTCCTGCTGATGAGCTACCTAATTACCAGGCTGCAGCCAACCGAATCGGACTAGCAAAATCAAATGCAGTAAATACTAAACTTTATGCAGCTCTAAAAGACGCTGCTGATATTGAAGACAATAGAGCTTCATTCTATTAGGTTTTATTTCTACTAAAAAAAAGGGGGGCTTATAAAAAGCCCCTTTTTTTTATAAAATCATGTCTGAAAAGGATAAAATAGTTTTATAGCCCTTCATTTTGAAGTATTCCATTGATTTTAAATTTCCAGTTGCTAAGAAAAAGTCGCCCCCCCAAGCGCCCAGGCTTTTGATTGCTCCACCATAATCTGAAAATATTGATTCTTTTAGAGTTGGTTTTTGTAATAAAGATCCAATGTATGTTTCATGTATTTCGATATTTTTTTTAAATATTTCTAAGCTCTGACTATTTAATAACTCTAAAGTCAATCTGTTTAGCTTATCAAAATCTACTATTTTGTATTTAGTACTTTTTTTATAAGCTGCAATTCCATCTCTACTATTTTGCTTTTTATTTTGATGAATAAAAAATAATTGNTTAGAAAATTTGGGTTTGAATGTTACTGGACTTANTNNAGGAATTCCCGAGATTTTCTTGTACAAAATAGCAGTCTTGCTCCGCGCGCATGCAATATCATATCCACTACCTCCAAAAGTCAAGTTTAATAACCTAAAAGGATCAACCTTACCCCATTGAGCAAGATTATTAATTAGGGTAGAGGAGGAGCCTAAACCCCAGTTTTCTGGAAACTCCAATGTGGAAGTTATATTAAANCCAGTGTTTTGCGTGAAAATATTTGGATTAAGTTGCTGTAATGACTCAAGAACTTGATNTAATCTTAAAGCAATTTTNGNGTTGTCGCTGTNAGNTACTTTTAAAGTCTCTCCAATATTGAAATANGATTCAAACCAAATTTCTCCTTGATTAGAAATACTTTTCCAATAAATTGTTTTTTTTGAAGTAGATTCTACTTTTANNGTCTGTCCAAATTTTGTTGGCAATGCAAGTGCTTGAGCACCATCCAAAACTGCATATTCAGAACTTATTAATAATTTTCCATGGCTATAAAAGGTTTGCATTAGGCTCTGAGTGTTTCTATGGCTTTTACCACTGCACTATGGGTAACAGTATTTGTTTTGAAATAATCAATCAAAATAGATTTTTCTTTTTCAGTTGCTTCAAATTGATTCATAATATTTAGAAGGTGCATTTTCATGTGTCCTTGCTGAATTCCAGTAGTAGTCAGAGATTTTATAGCAGCAAAATTTTGAGCTAGTCCAGCGACAGCGACGATCTCCATTAACTCTTTAGCTGTTGGATTTCCTAGTAGTTCCAATGCGGTTTTTACTAAGGGATGTAACCCTGTTAGCCCACCAACAGTTCCTAGTGCTAAGGGAATTTCAATCCAAAATTTGAATAAACCATTTTCAATACTGGCATGAGTTAAGCTAGAATAACTTCCCGATCGCGCTGCATAGGCATGGACACCAGCTTCTATGGCTCTAAAATCATTTCCTGTTGCTAATACTACGGAATCAATACCGTTCATAATTCCTTTGTTATGGGTTACGGCTCTGTAAGGTTCTACTTGAGCGATTTGGACAGCCTGAACAAACTTTTCAGCAAATTCTTGCCCAGAGTATTTCTCATTATTAACTAAGTTTTCAACCTTACAGCTAACCTCTGCGCGTACTAGGCACTCAGGGACATAGTTAGATAAGATACTCATGACAATGTCTATACTCAAAGAATAGTTCTTAAATGAGCTAGCGATTTGTTCTAGGCATGAGTTGATAAAGTTAGCGCCCATGGCATCAATAGTCTCAAAAGATACATGTAGTTGGTAATAGTCTTTTAGCTTAGATGTTTTATTAATTAGTTCAATATTTATTATGCCACCACCACGGGCCTCCATGTTTTTAGTTATTACTTTTGTATCNTCAATTAACTGAGGTTTCACTTTATNAAANAAGGCTTCTANTTNAGAAGTTTTACCCTGANACATAAAATGAACTTGACCTGNTTTAGTNGTTGAAATAACNTCTGCCTTAAATCCACCTCTTTGCATCCAAAATTTAGCGGCATTACTAGCAGCAGCAACTACCGAACTTTCTTCAATAGTCATAGGTATGACTTTGATTTTATTGTTAATTAAAAAATTAGGCGCAATTCCAAATGGTAGGTAGAAATTTGAGATAGTGTTCTCTGTAAATTCATCATGTAATTTTTGAAGAGCTAGATCGGAATTCCAATAACGTTCCAAATTTGCTTTTGCATAATTATTATTTTGAAAATAATTACTGATTAGCCAGTCAATTTTTTCAGATTTTGTGAACTTTGAAAATCCAGAAATAGAATTTTGCATGAATAAATATTTTAAAAGACAAAGATACTATTCTTCGATTTATTATAAAACTTCAATTATTTTTATTACATATTTATCTGTCAATATTCAATGATTTCTGCTATTTTTTTAGTAAACTTGGGAATTATTTTCAGAGTAATTAAATTTTTCATGAAAACTCCTTTTATCTTTCTATTGAGTTGCTTTTTTATGTTCACTGCAACATCCCAAAGAGACTNTTTTTCACTGGCTCAAATATGGGANGGATCATTTAAAACACAANATCTTACGGCGTTGCATTCTATGAAAAATGGAAAGCAATATTCAGTGTTAAATTTTGATAGATCTACAGGTTCTACCTCGATTGATTTGTATGATTACGCTACATTTTCAAAAATTAAATCCATAGCTTCCTCAAGTACTATGGAAGCTGTTAATTATTTCACAAGCTATTCTTTTAGCTCCGACGAACAAAAACTGATTCTGGAAACAAATACAGAGTCAATATTTAGGCGTTCTGTTTTGGGGAATTACTACGTATATGATATTGAATTAGAACAACTAAGTTTAATCTCAGATAATAAAATTCAAGAACCTACTTTTTCACCCGATGGTACCAAAGTAGCTTTTGCCTTAAATAACAACTTATTTATTAAGGATTTAATTTCAGGTGAGACTAGTCAAATTACTTTTGATGGTGAAAAGAACAGAGTTATTAATGGAATTACTGATTGGGTTTACGAGGAAGAGTTTGCTTTTGTAAAAGCTTTTGAATGGAACATTAATAGTGACAGAATTGCATTTATTCGATTCGATGAATCTGATGTTCCAGAATTTTCAATGGATGTGTATGGAAAAGATCTGTATCAAACCCAAAATGTATTCAAGTATCCTAAAGCGGGTGAAAAAAATGCGAATGTGTCTTTGCACTTTTACGATGTCAACTCTGATGAAACATCTGTAGTTTCACTNCCAAAATCCTATAATGATTTTTATATTCCAAGAATTAAATGGACTAATGATGCAGATTTACTTTCAGTNCAATATCTAAACAGGCATCAAAATCAATTAGATTTATGGTTGATTAACCCATTAAAATCACAAGCTAATTTGGTTCTTTCAGAAACTGATAAAGCATATGTTGATGTAACTGATAACCTTACATTTTTAAAAGACAACAGTTTTTTATGGACCAGTGAGAAAGATGGATATAACCACCTTTACCATTACTCCAAAAAAGGCAAATTAAAAACCCAGATTACTAAAGGTGATTGGGAAGTAACTGCCTATTATGGATATAACGAATTAGATAACGTTATTTACTATCAATCTGTTGAAAATGGATCGATTAACAGAGATGTGTATTCAGTCAAATTGAATGGTAAAAGAAAAAAGCGCTTGACAACTCAAGAAGGTACCAATGATGCTTCTTTTAGTGCGGATTTCACATATTTCATCAAGACTTTTTCCAATGCTAATACTCCAACAAAATACACTTTAAACGATTCAAAAACAGGTAGGTTAGTTAGAAATATCGTAGATAATTCAACAGTTTTAAACAGTTTAAAAAACTATAAATATTCAAATAAAGAATTTAGTACTATAAATGTAAACGGGAATGAGCTTAATATGTGGATGTTAAAGCCAGCAGATTTTGATGCAACCAAAACTTATCCTCTTTTGATGTTTCAGTATTCAGGTCCAGGCTCGCAGGAAGTGGCTAACAAATGGAATAATTCCAGGGATTACTGGCACCAATTTCTTGCTCAACAAGGATATATAGTGGCTTGTGTTGATGGTCGTGGAACTGGGTTTAAAGGAGCTGACTTTAAAAAAATAACCTACTTAAATTTAGTTAAATACGAAACAGAAGATCAAATTCAAGCAGCAAAACAGATTGGTGGCTTACCTTATATTGATAATAGCAGGATTGGAATCTGGGGGTGGAGTTTTGGAGGTCACATGAGTACAAACTGTTTGTTAAAAGGTAATAAAGTTTTTAAAATGGCAATCGCAGTAGCTCCAGTTACTAGCTGGCGTTTCTATGATACAATTTACACAGAACGTTTTATGCGAACTCCTCAAGAAAATCCTGGTGGCTATGATGATAATTCGCCTTTTAATTATCCAGAGTTACTTAAAGGAGATTATCTTCTTGTTCATGGTTCAGGAGATGATAACGTTCATGTGCAACACACCATGCGTATGGTCGAAGCTCTTATTCAAGCCAATAGGCAATTTGATTGGTCTATTTATCCAGATAAAAATCATGGCATTTATGGTGGAAATACTACCATGCACTTATATACCAAGATGACTAATTTTTTACATGAAAAATTAGGCGATAATCGAATAAATTAAGTTTGTTAAATCAATTAATAGTAATACAATGTCAACAACAACTTCTACAACTCAAAAAGAATTATTTGGTCATCCGGTAGGACTTTATGTATTATTTTTCACTGAAATGTGGGAGCGATTTTCGTATTATGGAATGCGCGCGTTATTAGTTATTTATATGATAGCTGAAGCTTCACACAACGATGGTCCGGGATTAGGTTGGTCAAAGTTAGAAGCTTATCAACTTTATGGTTGGTATGTGATGTTAGTTTATGTGATTTCCATTCCTGGTGGAATCCTAGCGGATAAGGTCCTAGGTCAGAGAAAAACTGTAATGCTTGGAGCTATTATTTTATGTTTAGGTCATGGAACTTTGGCTGTAGAAGCTGAATGGGCATTTTTCACAGGTTTAAGTTTAATTATATTAGGTGTAGGGTGTTTAAAACCAAATATTTCAACTATGGTTGGAGGGTTGTATAGAAAAGGTGATATTCGTAGGGACAAAGGCTTTAGTATTTTCTATATTGGTATAAATCTTGGTTCATTATTAGCCACGTCGGTTATTGGAATTGTAGTTGCGAACTGGGGATGGCATGCTGGCTTTGGATTAGCAGGCATTGCAATGTTACTTGGCTTATTGGTATATGTTTGGGGTCAAAAATATATTTCACATGTGGGGAATAAACCAACAGTTGAAGAAAAGATAAATGACATTTCTCTTTGGAGGATATTTTCAAATATATTTAATTCTCCTTTACAGCTTGCCATCCTGGCTATTTTGTTAGTATTGTCAATATATTCTGGTTTTACTTTTGAAGGAGTTGATCATTGGGGATATGGTGCTTTATTTATATTTCTTTCTTTTGTAGTTGGTCTTTTAATGATGATTTTTAAAAGTTTAGAAACTCAAGTTCTAAAAGATCGTTTCTTAGTCTTGTTACTTTCCTTTTTGCTTGTAATTGTTTTTTGGGGAGCTTTTGAGCAAGCTGGTGGTTTAATGAGTGTTTACACTGAAACAAAAACCGATAGATTATTATTTGGATATCTAATACCCACGCCAATGTTTCAAGGTTTAAATGCAGGTTTTATTATTTTACTTGCTGTTTGGGTTGCAAATATTTGGGCAAGACGTAAGCTGAAAAACAAAGAGGCTTCTTCTTTATTTAAGATGGCTACAGGAACAATTATTATGGGCTTAGGATTTGTATTTATGATTTTAGCTGTCAGAGAATACGATGCTAATGGTAGTTCAGGAATGCAGTGGTTAGTTTTAGCATATTTATTTCACACAATTGGAGAGCTATGTTCGTCTCCTGTATCTTTGTCGTTTGTTACAAAGTTAGCTCCAGTTAAATATGCTTCATTGATGATGGGGCTTTATTTTGCTGCTACTGGGCTAGGCGGCAAGGTAGCTGGTATATTGGGCGAAAAATCAGAGGACTTTGGGGAGTATACTATTTTCTCTGGAATTGTAATCTTTACTGTAATTTTTGGGCTATTAGTTATTGTATTACTTAAGCCTCTAAAGCGTTTAACACACAACGTTGAAGAAAACGAAAGAATATTAGAATAAATTTTTATGGAGACATCAATCCTAATGATTGATAAATAAGTAACTGATTAATTAAATAATTATGACAACATCAATCGAAAATATGTTTAAAGATAAAGTCTTAGG
>PAMD01000008.1 GCA_002707145.1 Flavobacteriales bacterium
TGTATTTGCCTCAGAATTATAATTAAATGCTAATGGATTTGTACAACCTTCAACTACTACCTCACAAAAAGAATCATCGGTATTAGCTAATGGATCATAATTAAAAGCAAATTCATCAGTACAACCATATACAATAGCTGTACAAGAACCATCATCAGTATTAGTCGATGCATTGTAATTAAATGCTAATGGATTTGTACAACCCTCAACTACTGTTTCACAGATTCCCGAGGTATTTGCATTAACATCAAAGTTAAATGCTGTTACATCCATACAACCTAACAAAATAGCTGTACAAGAACCATCATCAGTATTAGCTAACGTATCGTAATTAAAGGCTATTATTGCGGTACAACCGTTCACTATAGCTTCACAAGAGCTATCATTTGTGTTGGCCTCTGGGTTATAGTTAAATGCATTTATATCGGTACATCCGTTGACTACGGCCATACATGAACCGTCTTCAGTATTTGCTTCAGAATTGTAATTAAAGGCTATTATTGCAGTACATCCTTCAATTATAGCTTCACATGACCCATCATTAGTATTGGCACCAGAATTATAGTTAAACGCTAAAGGATTTGTACATCCTTCAATTATAGCTTCACAAGAACCATCATTGGTATTTACTGATGAATTATAGTTAAATGCTGAAGGATTTGTACATCCTTCAATTATAGCTTCACACGACTCATCATTTGTATTAGCATTAGAATCATAGTTAAACGCTGAAGGATTTGTACATCCTTCAATTATAGCTTCACACGACTCATCATTTGTATTAGCATTAGAATCATAGTTAAATGCTGAAGCATTTGTACACCCTTCAATTATAGCTTCACACGACCCATCATTGGTATTTACGGATGAATCATAGTTAAACGCACTAGGGTCATTACATCCACTCACAATTAAAATACACGATCCATTATCAACGTTTGCAGAGGAATTAAAGTTAAATGCATCTGGATTTGTGCACCCTTCAATATTGGGTGAACAAATATTAAATGATGCAGATGGCAAGAAAGATTGATTATTTGTACCATAAAATAGAACAACACTTCCTGTATTTATATCATATAAATCATTGCCATTTACAAGTTGAAGTGAAAATGATTCATTTGCTAATAAACCGTCAATTTCAGTTGTAGAGGGATCATCTCCCCATGCTGGGACTGATTGGGTATTTCCATTTACTGGATTTGATCCATAAATAACACCCGATGATGATACAATAACAACATAAGCGTCCGGATTTAATATTGGAGCTGAATTGAAAAATGTCTGAATCATTAAAACAGTCATGTTGGCTCCAGTATTACCCTCGTATTCAGTGGGTAATTCACATTGAGAAAAGGATAAGGAGTGAATTGAAAGAAACAAAAAGAGGCTAAATACGTTCCAATATTTTTTTTTTTAGGGTACAATCATAACTAGTTAATTTTTTTCTAATTTAACAAAAATTATTCAAGATTATTGACATTGGGTGTAGAACCAAATTTGTTCTAGGAAGTACAGAGGGCACTTTTCTCTTTGCTATGATTTCCAGCTGTTTAACACCTTATATTTCCCAGTCAACACTGATTAAACACCTAGGCTGATAGGCTATTTATTAACTATTCAAATATACGAAAAATCAACCTCATAATAAGAGCATAGGGTATTAAAATAACTTATTACTTATTTGATTTACAAGATTAAAATTTCTCAAGATTTATTATTTATAATCTAAAGATAAAGGTGATGTCTACTTTAACTTATTCTAAGTATCCGTTACGACCAGTTTTCCCATCCATAGAACCAATTAAAAAAACAGCTTTGCTACTATCATTTTCAGCGTTAAAGAGAGTCATGTTAATTGAGGAGTCAGATGTCCAGTGGTACCTAGCCTTATTAAATTCACTTTTTTCGGAAAACCCACCCCAGAAACTAATTAATGAATCAGGGCCTTGAAAATAAAGTTGTACCATGTATATATTGTTACTATCATCAAATAGATTAAAGTTGTTTTTTACTATAACCTGCTTATCAAAGATGGAATCATTTTGGATTGTTGCGTAAATAGAGTCAGTTTTTATGTCAATAGTAATCTCATGTAATTCACTAGCGGGATTGTTTTGACAAGAGTATAAAGCAAAGAGAAATAAGAATATATATCGATACATTGTTATAATATTTTTAGAGAGATTTATTAATAAATAAAGATAAAAAAATAACGAAAGCACTGTTATATAAAATCTTACATCAGTAATTTAAGATTAAAATTGCTATTGATTCTGTTTTTTTAGTCTTTGCTTCTTACTGATTTAGTAGACATAGTTATTTTTCACAATACTAATTATCTAATAATCGAGTTTTTTTGATAAATCGTTTGGTCTATCTTAATTCATTAACCATTGAAGTGATTTAAAACCAGTTAAAATGAGAAGCCCATTCCAAATCCAAGACCAAGAATTCCAATCTTTCCTTTTAAAATTATTCCACCATTTAGTTTTTGGTATCGATAACCAAGGTCTAATAAAGGTAAAATTGATTCATCTCTGTAAAACAACCCAGTACTGGAGTCAAAATGATGATTACCCCGACCTGTAATCATAGTAATTGAAGCACCGATGGTTTGAGTGTTTTTAAAGAAAGATCCACCACCAGACCCACTACCTAAGAATCTAACATCTCCATATGAACCTCTGAAGAAAAGATGAATTTTCTCGGACTTTGAACTTGATAAGTATTTTTCAATATTAAAAAAAGTTGAGTATCCAATTCCAAAAGTACCCCCATCGATATACAAACCTATATTACTGAAGTTTTTATCTTTCGATTTATTTAATGGATTAATCAAATTCCGACCAAACAATGAAATATGAAAGACAAAAAATACTAAAAGGATAATATTTTTCATAAAGAGTCTTAAGTGTTTTATTTAATTAATTATACAAAAAAAAATAAGCTAATTAAAAAGATAATTAGTTGACAACTGAAATCAGTCTTATGCTTATATTCATTTTCACACTGAATATTCGGCCACAAAAAAACCTCACACCGATATACGATGTGAGGTAAAATGTAATTAGACGTCTCTAATCACAAATTCTATTATAAAATTATTTATCACACAAAGATTATTATTTTATTGATAAATTGAAAATTTATTCTTGTGAAGTTTCATTTTTACTTATAGATTAGCAAACATTTTTAAACGGTTGATCCGTTTTTTCCATAAATTTTTGGTGTTAAATAATGTTAATTTTTTTATTATCTCTAAATCATTAAATATTTTCGATAAAATTTTCAAATAATGGATATTCAAATTTCAAATCTTACTAAAACTTTCGATACACAGAAAGCAGTAAATGATATTAGTTTTTCAGTTAAACAAGGAGAAATTGTTGGTTTCTTAGGTCCAAATGGTGCTGGTAAATCAACGACCATGAAATTAATTACAGGTTTTCTTAAACTTGAGTCGGGAGATATTTCTATTGATGGAGGAAGTATTAAAAAAACATCTGATGTAATTAAAAAAAATATTGGCTATTTACCAGAGCATAACCCACTCTATCTTGATATGACAGTTCTTGATTATCTAAACTATTGTGGATCACTGCAGAAGATGAGCCCCCTGAAGATAAAAAGCCGAACAATAGAAATGATAAAAGTTTGTGGCTTAAACAAGGAAAAACACAAATTTATAAGTGAGTTGTCAAAAGGTTATCGGCAAAGAGTCGGAATTGCACAAGCTATGATTCATGACCCTGAAATACTCATTTTAGATGAGCCAACGACTGGTTTAGACCCCAATCAAATTATTGAAATCAGAAAATTAATTAAAAGTTTAGGTAAAGAAAAAACAGTCATCTTAAGCACTCATATTTTACCTGAAGTAGAAGCTACTTGTGATAGAATATTAATTATTAATAATGGACAAATTGTAGCAGATGGAACTGCTGAGGATTTGAAGTCTGGATCAACAGGGCAAGACACTATTAAACTAAGAATAGATTCGAAAAATATTGATGATGTTAAGGAGCAGATAACCACAATTCCAACCGTAGTATCAGTAGATATTACAAATAAAGAAACTGGAATTATCATGGTAAAGTCTACCTCTAACCCCAATATCACAAAATTAATTTTTGAATTGTGTGTAAAAAATAAATGGATTTTACACGAAATGACTCCAGATCAAACGAAACTTGAAGATATATTTAGAAATTTAACCTTAAACTAAAATGAATTTAATTTTAACAGTCGCAAAACGAGAATTAAAGGTGTTTTTTGACTCCTTAATTGCCTATGTAATGCTTTTAGTGTTCTTAGGTTTTAGTGGGTTTTTCACATGGTTATATGGAAATGATATTTTTTTAGTCGGACAAGCAAATCTCAAAACATTTTTTGCTGTTGCTTCTTGGACATTATTTTTCTTCATACCGGCAATTACAATGAAAATGATTGCAGAGGAAAAAAAGTCTGGTACCCTAGAGTTAATTTTAACAAAGTCCATTTCTGATAGACAATTTATACTGGGCAAATTTTTTGGCGCTGTTGGGCTTGTTCTAGTTGCATTAATTGCAACATTTCCCTATGTAATAACACTTTCCTATATAGGAGATTTAGATAATGGAGGAACTATATGTGGTTATTTCGGACTTTTTTTAATGACAATTGCTTATACAGCAATCGGTATTTTTTCTAGTAGTTTGACAAACAATCAGATAGTAGCTTTTATGCTTTCCCTAGTGATATGCTTGTTTTTTCACATCATTTTTGATGTTCTATCTGCTAATTCTTCTGGATTTTTAAGTCAGTTATTCGAAACTTTAAGTCTGCAGACTCATTTTGATTCTATTTCAAGAGGTGTCATAGATTCTAAAGATCTAGTATATTTCTTATCCCTTACTGTTCTGGGTTTATTTTTAGCTGAACTCTCATTAACAAAAAGTCATTCTTAATAAATTTGATATGCGTAAAATAAGTTTTTCAACAATTCTTGTTATAGCCATACTTTTAATGGTAAATCTTTTAGGTGATCAGTTCTTTTTTAGACTTGACCTAACAGAAGACAAACAATATACTTTGAGTAAAGCCACAAAAGATATTCTCAAAAATTTAGAGGATCCTGTCACAGTCAAGGCTTATTTTTCAGAAAATCTTCCCTCAAATGTTTCCCAAGCAAAAAATGACGTTTTGGACTATTTAACGGAGTATTCAAGAATCTCAAACCATAACCTTGTTTACAAATTTATCGATCCGAGTTCAGATGATAAACTTGAGGCTGAGGCCATGCAAAATGGAATACGTCCTGTCATGATTAACGTTCGGGAGAAAGATCAAGTAAAACAGCAAAAAGCGTACCTTGGTCTTGTAATTGAAATGCAAGATCAAAAGGAAATTATACCTTTTGTTCAGCCTGGAGCTGCACTGGAGTATGCTCTTTCATCTTCAATAAAAAAAGTTAGTTTACAAGACAAACCTCTTATAGGTATCGTTCAATCAAATGGAGAAGCTGAAATTGAAGAAATTCAACAGGTTGATGCAGGGCTTAGTGTTTTGTATGATGTTCAGAGTATAGATTTATTGAATGATATAAATAATCAGTCTTACTCCACAGTTGCATTAATAAACACAAAAGATTCACTTAATTCAGATGATTTAAAAACACTTGATAATTATCTTGAAACAGGTGGAAATATTCTAATTGCAATGAATTCTGTTGTAGGTGATTTTACCAATGCCACTGGATCTGTTAATAATATTGGATTATTTGAATGGCTAAAGTCTAAGGGTATCACTGTGGGGGAGAATTTTGTAATTGACTCGAATTGTAGCAAGATATCAGTTCAACAACAGCAAGGTTTTTTCCGCTATCAGTCTAGTGTGTCATTTCCTTATTTGCCTATAATTAGCAATTTTGCCGATCATCCTATCACCAAAGGTATAGAGGCTGTTGTTATGGAGTTTGCAAGTTCCATAGAATATAATCAAATAGATACTTCAAGTACATTTACTCCTATAGCATTCACCTCAAAAAAATCCGACAAATATGATGCGCCTCTAAGCTTCGAAATTCAAAAACAATGGAAAACATCGGATTTTACAGAGGAAAGTATCGTGGTTGGTGGTGTCTTAGAAAATAAAAATGAAAACGGAACAACCTCAAGAATATGTTTATTCACAGATGGTGATTTTTCTGTAGGTGGAAAAGGACAAGATCAAAAAAGAGTACCAGAGGATAATGTTAATTTATTGATTAATTCAATTGATTGGATGACAGATGATACTGGACTTATTGATTTAAGAACAAAGGGAATAAAATACAGACCAATTGATGAGCTAGAAGATTCTAAAAAGACATTTTTAAAGTATTTAAATTTTTTATTACCCATCATTCTAGTACTATTATACGGTCTTCTTAGACTTCAAGCAAATAAATTGAAAAGAGTAAATATAATGACAGAAAATTATGAATAAGAATAATAAAATATTGGCGCTACTTTTAGTTGCCTTGGTTACTGTATATTTTGCGAATAACTATTTTGAAAAATATAATTCAAAGTCAATTCTTAAATCCAAAGTGTTGGATGTTGAAACTGATAATCTTTTTAAGATTTTGGTCAATTCCAAAAATCAAGTTGACACATTGATTAAAGAGAACAATGATTGGTTCATTTTTAAAGATGGCAAAAATATCAGTGCAAGAACGTCAGATTTAAATACAATTATTGATCAATTATCAAACTTGAAAATTGACCGCCTAGTTAGTAATTCAAACGAAAATTGGGAAAAATATGAACTCACTGATTCATTAACTACCCTAGTTGAAATGTTTGAATCAAATAATTCTTCCACAAAAATTTATTTTGGTAAAACTGATCTCGATAATGTAAATAATTCACAAAATTATAATCCCGGAGCTCAAAATCAGCTTCCGAAATCATTTATTAGAATGAATCAAGACAATCGTATTTATCAAATTACGGGGTATTATGGATTGATGTTTTCCATGGGTGTAAATTCATTTAGGGAAAATCAACTAATTGACATGGATTCTTTAGCAAGCATTGAGATAAATCAAAATGACTCGGTTGGTAAATCCTTTACTTTTAATGATTCTGTATGGGTTTCTAGCACTAATGAACCCCTAGATTCATTAAAGTTTGATACTTATCTTAATTACATATCTAAATTGAGTCTTTCAAATTTTTATGATGACTCAAATTTGAACAAGGAATATTCTTCAAAACTCAAAATAGTTAGTAAGCAAAATAAGGAAGTTTCACTTTATGCATATCAAGACAGTGTCTCTTTAGATTTCGTGGTTACTTCAAGTGAAAACCTCAACAACTATTTTAGGTTAAATGACAATCAAGAATACTCAAAGATTTTCTTTGAAAACTAAATCTTATACCTTCAAATTTTGAAATAGGAACTAACATCCATCTAACTTATTCGAGTCTTTCCTAGAGCGATTGATTCGAACAAGAACCTCATAAAGGGAAACATACAGGTCAGGTTATTTTTAAATAACTTGACCTTTTTTATTTTGTACTCTTGGAAGTATAAGACAAGCTCATTATGTGATCCATAACATCTCTGTGCTAATTTCGAACTTTTTAGAAAGTTGTGAAGCCGTTTAGTTTCTACTTATATTTAAGATATAAATAGAAACTGTATCAAAAAAGCCAATATCATTATTCCTTCTATAAATTATTAGTCTTTTAGATTTTCTGCTAAAAATCCCATCATAGCACTATATAATTCCATTCTATTCTCTTCTTTTTGAAATCCATGTCCTTCATCGTATTTTACCATGTATGGAACATTAACACCTTTTGCTCTTAGCCCACTAACAATTTGATCACTTTCATCAATATTTACTCTTGGGTCGTTAGCACCTTGAACTACAAAAAGAGGTTTGGTGATTTTATCAATATGAAAAGCAGGAGATACTTCATCCATTATTTTCTTTTCCTCTTCTATATCTTTGTCATACCAAATTGCCTTTATAATATCTAAATAAGGCTTCCAATATGAAGGCATACTTTCCATAAACGTATAAAGATTTGAAACTCCAACATAATCAATACCACAAGAGTATAGATCCGGAGTTTTGGTTAACCCTCTCAAAACAGCGTATCCTCCATGACTACCTCCATATATAGCTACTTTTTCAGGGTCTACCCATCCTTGTTTAATTATATATTTCAAGCCATCTTCAACATCATCCATAGCTTTTCTTCCAATTTCCTTAAGTCCTTTACGTAAAAATTCTTTTCCGTATCCTCCACTTATTCTAAAATTAACATGAAGCGTAGCATATCCTCTACTGGCAAATAATTGCGCTTCTGGATTGAACCCCCAGGAATCTCTTATTCCTTGAGGACCTCCATGAGGATTGACCACAACAGGTACTTTCTGTCCTTCTTTTACTGATTTAGGTAAAGTTATGTATCCCTCGATAGTAAGGCCATCTCTGCTCTTAAATTGAATGGGTTTCATACTAGACATATCATTTTCATCTAATTGAGGCATTAGGTCAAACAGGAGAGATATTTTATCTTTTTTTACATCATAAGAGTAGTATTTTCCATATAGTTTATCACTTGTAACATAAATTAAATACTGATCTTCATTATCTGTTTTGTCTGATATATAAAAATCATAG
Source organism: Flavobacteriales bacterium (assembly GCA_002707145.1). The sequence goes on from PAMD01000008.1 coordinate 8,663, forward strand.
TCACCAAATTCTTCGGATAATCTCAAATATAATTTCTTAAAGTAATCACTAATTGGAATTATATGATATTTGTCTCCTTCATAACCAAAATAATCTAATTCCCAATTTCTATTCCTTGAAATTCCGAGAGTAGATACGTCATATTTTTCATGACTAAATAAATTTTCTATTGAATTTTTTTCAGCTAGATCGTATCTAAATATTTCTGTTTTATCAGTTTCTAAATTCGATATAACATAAGCTTCATGCATATTTTTTGATGCATAATTGAAATTTTGAATATAAAAGGTTTCGTCCCAATTGGTTTCATGAATGAGCTGAAACTTATTGTTATCCATTTTATAAAAAAATTGATTTTTTACACCGTCTTTTAGTTTGCTATATGCTCTTAGATTACCTTCCTTATCAAAAACATATTCTGATATTGGATTTTGAATATCTTTATTTTCATACAACAGTTCAATTTCTCCAGAAAAAATGTTGATTTTATAAGGTTCAAATACTTGAGGATTATTTTTATTCATGCTAATAATCATGTGATCTTCATCTTCTTTTAATCCTTCGATAATGTCAACTTTTACCCCATCATAAGGTGTAAGTTCTTTCTGATCACTTCCGTCAACGTTAACAGCAAATAAATGATAATTTTCATTTCCTCCTTTATCCATTATGTAAATTAATCTATCATCATTTGCCCAGCCATAATTTCTGATTAATTCCTCCGCTTCAACTATTATTCTTTTCTCTTCACCATTGGCAATATTTTTCACATATACATGATTCTTTAGGTTTTTATCTTTTTTACGGAAACTCATGTATCTTCCATTTGGTGATAACTGAAATGAAGATGAAGTTGGTTTAGCAAAATAATCTTTAACTCCATATTTATAATCTCCTGTTTCTTTTGTAGCTAGAGCCTCTAATTCCTTATTTGAACTGGGCAGGCTTACATTTCCTGGCTTTTGCATTTCTCCTTTATTTAAATTTAAAGTAAATTCTTTTCCATTTTGCTTGAATATCCCTTTTATTAATTCACCTTTTAATTTTCCTTCATAGAATGATCCATTCATCAATGATAATGATAAAGCATTTTTCTTTAAAGTAATGTTTTCAATTGGTATTCCTCTGGCTCCTTGATTTGGAAAATCCATTGTCCCAATATATTCATTATTTTCTTTTGTAAAGTGAAAAACTAAAGGCATTTCCTGTCCTTGAATATTTAGTTCTCCATTCCAATCTCCCTCAATATCTTGTGCGTTTATACTATTAGTTAAAAGGATAGTAATCACAAATGCTAAAGTTCTTATTTTCATTTTTTTTTTTACAATTATACAAAAACCTATTTAATTGTGTGGGTTTATTTTTGGTCATCTAGGTCAAGTTATATATAAAAATCACTTGTTTTTTATATTAATTGGAATGGTTATTGACTCTCATAATAAGTATGCTGTTTACGAGCTATGTTCATACGTTTTAAAAAACAATTTTATCAAACTCATGAAGAAAATTTTACTATTATTAGTTGTTAGTTTAGGGCTAAGTCAATTCACTAAAGGACAAGTCACAATGACTGCTGCATGTGACTTAATGGGACTAGTTGTTAATGTTTCTGATACAAATATTGTTGATATTTACCACCCTGGTCATTACTTAACTAACCCATCAGAATACAATGTTATAGATTGGGAGATTACAGACACCCAAGGTAACATTGTCGCTGAAGAAAGCGTGATTGATTATCATCGCTTTGCTTTCCAACCTAACTTGCCTTTAACTGATACACTGAATATTAGTGCTCATCTAGTAAATGATTCTGCTATTTATGAAGGCAATCCGGTTAGTTGCTTGATTGAAGATCAATTATATTGGACAGAAGATTATTTACCTAGTGGAACACTTTATGGTCGATGGACTTTTGTACATGAGAATGTTGGTGAAGATCAAAATGGCTCAATCGATTCATGTATTGCAATCCCAATAGTAGGTTGTGGGTCAGCTGCATTATGGGATCCAGTTTGTGGATGCGATGGGGTTACATATTCAAATTCTGGAGATGCTGCATGTAATAGTATTTATGATTTCACTGGAGGGGAATGTAATTCTCAGGGAGGCATTTGCACATCTAATTCAGGAATTCAAATTATTGAGTTTGGTTTTTGGGAAAACCCTGATGATCCTTGTGATATAGGTGAATGCACTTCAGATGGTCAGTTTTTAGAAATAGTGATTGACTGTATGGAACAAACGGGAATGCCTTGTAATGGTGAATGGGTGGAAGTAGAAGGTCAGTGTTGTTCAGAATGTGTAGAATCTGTAATAGCTAATTATTCTTGTGACTCAATTAGTTTAAATCCTATTTTACCTTTAGGTGGAGTTTGGGATGACAGTGTTTTAGTGGTAGATATTGAAACATACTTTAGTAATTATTCTATTCCTTATGCAGGACTTATGCTCATAGATGACATGGGAGATACTATTGCAATTGAGACGATCTCAACAGCGGTTAATGTGTATGGAATTAGCCCTAACACATCCGAAACACGTGAATTAATTCTTGTAAATGAGTTGGTTCTTCCTTTTTCAGGAGAATTATGTGTTGTGGAAGGCCTTTTTGCCGGGACATCAAATATAGTTTGTTCATACCCTGTAATTTGGTATAATATGGAATTAGATCAAATTCAAAACAATAGACAACCGAAGCTTCTCAGAATGATAGATATCTTAGGACGAGATATAAAAATTCATCAAAGTGGCCAATTGTTATTTTATATTTATGATAATGGTAGAGTCGACAAGAAATTTTTACAATAAATTATCAATTTTTAAAAGTCAAAAATGAAAGCTATTTTTCAATTTCTCTTATTTTTTATTGGACTAAATTCAACTGCTCAAAGTATAAATAACTGTTGTATCAATCCAGGATTGATTAATCCAACTACTATGTGTCCCGAGATTTGGGATCCAGTGATAGGTTGTGATGGTATCGAGTATTCCAACTCTTGTGTTGCTCAAGCAGCAGGTATTACTTCTTGGGTTAATCAATTAGGAAATTCCACTTCAATAGATTGGGACTGTGGAGTAATTTGTACTTCATGGACTGGTCAGGAGATATATGAAATTGGAGAATGGGCTAACCCTGATGATCCTTGTGATTTTGGATATTGCAATGACGGAGGCTTTTTTTCTGGAGTTATTATTGATTGTCCAGAATGGATGGGTTTGCCATGCGATGGAGAATGGATTCTGGAAGATGGATCCTGTTGTGCAATTTGTGTAGAAAATACTGTTCCTGATTGCGGAGGTATTTCAATTACAATTAACAATGGCTGGAACATGATTGGTTTTTCTTGTAGTGAAAATACTGATGCAATTGAAGCATTTTCTTCTATTCAAGATAAGATTGTTATCGCTAAAGATGCTGCTGGTAACGCTTATTTACCAAGTTTTAATTTCAATGGAATCGGTGAGTTAGAGAGAGGGTATGGATATTTATTGAAAGTGACAGAGGAAATCAATAATTATAACATTTGCGAAAATGAACAAGATAACCCAGATGATGGAAGTTGTGAGGATGCTCAAGACGGCTATGATTGCGAGGGTAACCCATTAATTTATGTTGGTGGTCAGTCTCACGGAGGAATAGTCTTTTACATAGACGAAACAGGCGAGCATGGATTAGTAGCCGCACAAGAAGATTTAGATGGAAGTTATGAGTGGGGCTGCGTAGGAACAGATATTAACGGCAATAATTCCAGTTTAAGTCCAGAACTTAAAGCTATAGGTGCAGGTCTAGAGAATACTTTAGAAATAGTATCAGGATGCTCAGAAACACCTATAGCCGCAAGTGAGGCTTTAGCTTATGAATCAGAGGGCTACAGNGATTGGTACTGGCCTTCAGAATATGAACTTGTAGAAATGTTCACCACCCTTGGGAGTGGTGGCTTAGACGGCAATATAGGAGGTTTCGAAAACAGTATGTATTGGTCTTCTTCGGAGGAAAATAGTGGATGGGCGTGGCTTGTTAATTCCTCTGATGGTAGTGCGTCCAGCGCATTTAAGACCGGCTCATTCAGGGTTCGTGTTATTCGCGCTTTTTAACTCTTTAACGAAATCCCGCAGCGATATATTTTGAAATAGACAAAAGCCACTAAAGTAGGATGGCTTCATTCACTAAATTTCTTTCAACCTTACCACAAGCAGTTCGAACGAAAACCAATACGGGGAGCCTTATAAGTCAGGTTATCTTTAAAAATAACTTGACTTTTTTTATTTTGTACATTTATTAAATGGAAAATTTTAGAATTATTTTTCTTTTTTCTTTTCTGATTATAACAAAATGTGTTTTGTGTCAGGGTTGCGAAATGTATATTTTACAATTAAATACGGGAGATTGGGCAGAAGAATATTCATGGTCTATCACAGATAATCAAGGTGTTTTAATTGATACCTCATCAATCAATTATTTAAATTACTTAGAATATCTCGACACAATTTGCATAGTGGAGGGTTGTTATTTTCTCAATTTATATGATAGTTATGGAGACGGATGGCAAGGAGGTACTTACAGTTTTCTTTCTGATTCTGGAACATTAATTGCTTCTGGTCACATGGAGGGAAGCTATTTTAATAGCTCTCAAGGTTTTTGTGTTCCAGAAGAAATAGCCGATTCTTGCTCAGCAAATAGCTTAATGCTTACGATTTCAACTGGTGGTAGTGCTGAAGAAGTAAGTTGGTCTATATACGATAGCTTAGGTACTGTTTTGGATACGAGTGATTTTTATGAGCCTTATCAATACATTAATTACACTACTTATCAGCATGATATTTGTTTGGCAGATGGTTGTTTTTATTTTAATATGTATGACAGCTATGGAGATGGTTGGCAAGGGGGGTTCTTGATTATAGAGGATAATCAATCAAATATAGTTTCTGTTGGAGATTTACCCACGGGGTTTTATGGGGAGCTTTCTTTTTCATTAAATTCAGATTGTGATTTCGATATTTGCACAGATGAATCTGCAAATAATTATAATGAAGTTTCTAGCTCTGGATGTATTTATATTTCTCATAATACAAGCTTATATGGACAATGGTCAGATGAAAATTTACCCATTAATAGTTTAGATGGAAGTTATTCAGAGGTATATGGTTATGAAAAAGAGGGAAGGGAATATGCGATTATTGGCTCCACAAATGGGACTCATATCATTGATATAAATGAACCTGGAAGTTTAATTGAGATTGCTTTTATTCAAGGCTCTTGGTCAGGTTCCGGAGTAATCCATAGAGACTACCATATCATTGAGGACCTTCTTTACGCAGTTTGTGATCAAGGAGAAAGCACACTTCAAATTATTGATTTATCTAACCTTCCTGAATCAACAGATGTTGTTTATGATTCTAATGAGCTTTTCAGTCGATCTCATAATATATTTATTGATACGATTTCTCAAAAATTATATTCTTGTTCAACAGAGGGATACGATGATTTGGGTAATTTTTGGAACTCTTCTTTATGTGTTTATGACATTTCTAGTCCTTTGCAGCCCAGTCTGTTGCATAATATGAATGAGTATATGCCAAACACTCATGACATATGGGTAGACAATGATACTGCTTTTATAAATTGTCCGGGAAATGGAACACTTGTTTGGGAGTTTACAAGTCAGCCCACTCAAATTTCAAGTTTCACTTCTTATCCGGATTTTGGAACCAATCATTCCGGTTGGAAATCTGGTGATATATACGTCTTCGCAGAGGAGAATAACGGTTATGATTTAAAAATAGTTGATGCTTCTAATATTTCAGATTTAGAGCTTATATCAATATTTAATTCAAATGTTAATGAATTTTCAATAGCTCATAACCTTATGATAAAAGACAACTTGGTTTATATTTCGTATTACCAAGATGGGCTTCAAGTTTTTGATATTTCAAACCCTAACAACCCAATCCGAATTGCTTATTATGATACATATATACCTGAAAATACTGGAGGTTATGCTGGTGCATGGGGTGTATATTCTTTTTTGCCATCTGGAAGAATATTAATTTCTGATGTTCAGTCTGGACTATTTGTGGTTAATATGGAATATGTTGAATCTCAAGAAATAGCCATTAATAGTGGGTGGAATCTTATTTCAACGTATTTAAAAAATGATACGTTAAATCCAACTAATTTTATTGGAGAAAATGCAAATAATATCATAATAATGAAGAATAACCTAGGACAAGCATTTATTCCTTCTTTGAATTTTGATGGCATTGGCTATCTTGAATACGGAGAAGCTTATCAGATTAAAGCGAATGATTCTTTTTTTCTTGACATTTATGGACATTATCTTTCTAGTTTTTCAATAGTTCTAGATGAAGGATGGAATATGATAGCTGTATTAAATAAAGCAGAACAACCTATTGAGGAAGTTCTTATAAATTGCGAACAGGATTTAATCATTGTAAAAAACTATTTAGGAGATGCATACCTTCCTGAGTGGCAATTTAACGCAATTGGTAATATGATTCCTGGTCAAGGGTATCAAACAAAAATGAATGCCGTATCAGAAATTATTTTTAATGTGGAGTGATAATATCTTGAGGTCTTTCCAAAAGAGGTTATAAAAAGAACCTATAAGGGGGAGAGTTTTAGCATAAGTTATTTTATAAAATAACTTGTCCTTTTTTATCTTTTTTTTTAAGTTAAAATTTATAATGATGTTTAGTGTTTTTAATCAATTAATAAAGACTTTTTTATGTTCTGTTGTTCCATTTTTAAATCCAGGATATATAACCCTTTATCTAAATTAGTCACATCAAGTTCAAGGCCATTAAATGAAGCTAAAGACGGACAAATCACCTCACAACCCGCCGAATTAATAAGTCTGAAATCATGAATTTCAAGTTCTGATCTGACGATTAAATTCGATGTGCTTGGATTTGGATAAATTTCAACATTAGCTTCTTTAGAAAGATCAGACACAAACAATTCAACATTAGAAATTTTAGTAACTCCCGTGCTTGTCGCAACCCATACATTATTTTGAGAATCAATGGCCAAATCTCTTATCACAGGNCCTGCCAAGCCGTTAGTCGCCCCCTCAATATAATCGAAATCGGTCCATGAAGCACTATTCCAAACTGCCAAACCACCAACACTTATAAGATAATCCACGTAAATTCCAGCCCAAACATTCCCATTCGAATCCAATTCAATATCAACTACAGGATTTAAGGTATCAGGTGGGGGTAAAAGCAACATCATAGTATGGTGATTAGAAATTGTATTGTCTGAATCTAAAACACTAATTCCTTGACCAGTAGCAACCCATTTATGGTCTGCTTCATCTACAGTTATAGCGCGAACATTATTATTAATTAAGCCAGAATTCGTATTAAATGTTGTAAAAGTTGTACCGTCAAAATGAATTACTCCAAAAATACTGCTGGCCAACCATTTGTCATCATTCGAATCAAAGGTAACGTGATTAATACCTCCAAAAGGAAGCCCATCAGCAGTTGTAAATGCCGTCCATGATTCGCCATTAAAAACACTTAAACCATCTTTCTCTCCAACCCAAATCCATCCGTTTGAGTCCTCATTAATATGGTTAACACGATTATCACCTAGACCATTCTCCTGCGTAAAGCTTTCCCAATTAGATTCATTAAAGACGCTAAGTCCAAAATCTGTTCCTATCCAGACTGCACCATCGCTTGAAGCAAAAATAGCTTTTATAGAATTATCAATTAATCCATCTTCAGTCGAATAGGATACCCAAGTAAACCCGTCAAAAAAAGAAACTCCGCTATTGGTCCCAAACCAAATATTATCATCAGCATCTACAGAAACACAATTCACCGAGTTGTCAAGTANACCATCTGCCTCNAAATAATTTGTAAAATCTTGNGCTGACAATGCATAAGAAAAGAAAATAACAATGNANAATTTAACCAACTTCATACCTATTTATTTTTAATGTTTAAACATTTTTTTTGACATCATATCATCATTCGACCTTAACGAAACAATATACAGCCCCGCATTCAAATCTGAAATGGGTAATTCACCTGTAGTAATCCCTGCCGAAAGATCATATTTAAAAACAACCCGACCTAATACATCTATAATTTGGATCGTAGAATTAAACTGAGATTCAATTTCAAAATAAAGCACATCTAAAACCGGATTTGGATACAAGTTAAAAACAAGAACATCGTCTAAAGGAATTAAATTGGCACCATCATTTGTTTGTTCATATGTCGGAGAAAGAAATGTAAAATCACCAAAGCCATTGGGCATTCTTCCGTAAGAAACATTTTCTATCTGTTCAGGAAATAAAACAGAATCAATTAACATCTGGTGCGCATCAGAAAGAAAAAGAGCCTCTCCGGCCGATGAAAGCTTAAAGCTGGCATGACTTGTACCTTGATCTTGCTCTGAATCTGCCCAAATAATAAAATATGAACCCGCAGGAAGTTCCTGATTGGGAAGCGCCCATTTAGATAAATTAGTAGCATCATCGCTAAGATATAAGCCCCCTAAAGACAGTTCATTTTCAGTGGTATTTAACAGTTCAATCCAATCGTCATAGGATCCATCTGTATCTGCAACCACATCCACATTCGAAGCCATCAATTCGTTAATCACAATATCTCCAGGGTTCCGTTGCCCTTCTATTGTAAAATATTCATAAGCCGCTCGTTGAGGCGAAAAAGCACCAGCAGAATCGTTTTCAGCATAAATATAATAATCCACATCACGACCTTGAAATAAAAATTGTGACGAAAAAATACCGTCACCAGCAAGCTCATCTCCATCGATACCTTCGTCATTCATGAGCAGCTCTTCGAATACAATGTCAGACCTTGTTCTATAGAACAAAATAACCTCCGATGCATTTGATGCCTGGGTAGTAAAAAGAAGCATATCGTTTGAAATAGGTGCTTCTGGGAAAACACTAACATTCTCTATATCAGGCGCCCCCTGAAAACCGGGATAACCACTTAAATACGCAGCCCTGCCCTCCATTAGATCAACAATGCCTGGATAGTCAATAAAATCGCTTACCGTTCCATACAAGTTATTTTGAAAATCGGCATAGGTGTAAAACTTATTGGC
>PAMD01000009.1 GCA_002707145.1 Flavobacteriales bacterium
GGCTGTCCATCAACTCCATCAACTCCTGGCTGTCCATCAGCTCCATCAGCTCCTTGATTTCCATCAGCTCCTGGCAAACCTTGAGGGCCCTGATCTCCTGTTGGACCCGGGGCTCCTGTACTTCCATCAACTCCATCAACTCCAGCAGGTCCTGCTGGTCCTGCTGGTCCTGTTAAACCTTGAAGACCTTGAGGTCCTATAGGACCGTTTTTTCCAGGTGCTCCTTCTTCTCCAGCTTCTCCAGCTTCTCCCTTTAATGAACTTAAAAAGATAGTCTCATCTCCTGAATTATCTTGTTGTAACCATATATCGTATGCGCTTAGTCCATCTTTTCCTAATTGGCCCGGGTCTCCCTTTTCTCCAGGAGGTCCTGCCGGTCCTTGTGGTCCCATTGGTCCTCCTGCAGGTCCTTGCGGCCCTGGAGGTCCTGTTGGTCCAGCAGGTCCTTGCGCGCCTATTACATTATTATCTAATGGGGGCGGTTGCGCTGAAGACCCGTCAACAAAACCTATTTTTAATTTAGGGGTTGTTATTGTTTTTGGTTCTGGATAATAATCTGTCCAAACCAAACCGACAGTAGCGTATACATCGTTAGCAACAAAATTTTGATTGTATTGACCTTCTAATGTGAATTCAATAAAACCTTCTTGGCCTGGATCATTTCCTCCAATTGAAATTGGCAATGATTTTCCAGGAATAGAAGGATGTGCATAGCTTAATACTCTTCTACCGACATCATCGAATATTGTGACTGTAATAGCATCAACTGTTGATAAATCTAATTGTGTATTTAAATAGTCTTTATAGATTATAAGTCTAATAGGACAATCATCCCCAGCTGCAAAACTGGTAATAGATTCAACGTAGAGTATTACATCTTCTTGAGATACGTAAGACATTTAGTTTTTTATATTTTTTATTCTATTGATTTATATATTCTTTTAAAACATATAATCTTTAAGAAGTCTATAGTAAAGTTTACACTTCAACACAAAATCAATAGATTCTATTGAATTAAAACTTTTATTAAGGTTACAGTTTAAAATTATAGATTGATTTCCATTTTCTTTAAGAGTCGAAACAAAATCTAAAATCTTGTTAGGATAGTATTTTGTTTGTTCTACTAATTTTAAATCAAAATCTTTCCACTCTTCGCAATCTGAAGGGTTTAAAAAGGTATAAAGTCTAGTCCAATCTTCATCTGAATTAGATACAAAGGCATAGCCGTTAGAAATTAAAAGAGGCCTTTCAGGTATATAACTAACTTTTAAAGCATCGTCAATATCTCTCCACTTTATTCTAAAAAGACTATGAAGAGCTTCAAACTCAAGTACCCCTAATTCAGCAATATCACAAAGTATTTCTATTTCTTTTGAATTATCTTTTTGTGGAGTGTCCCATATAATTCTCATTAATACAGGGTCGATGCCTACAATATCTCTATCATCGTAAGACATTAATTCTTTTTCTGTTTTAAATTTGTAAAAGCAGACTAGATGATCCTCTATAAAGTCCATAGCCTCGTGAATATCTCCAGCATCTATCATTTCTTGAGCCTTTGAAACACTACCCAATAACCTATATTTTTTTGATTCAAAATCTATAGGTTCTTCATAAAACCATTTTGTAACATTTACACCATCTTTCATGTATTATTTATCCATGAAAGTAGGGATAATTTAAGATTGTTTTATACTTTCTTCGGAATTTATTTGAAGACCATGAGTTAGTACGAACCATGAAATTTCTATTTCTGCAAGCTTTCTACTGATTTTTAAATCTTCCATTAGAAATTTAACGCCCCAATTCATGAATTTAGATTGTTCTTCTTTTGATGTTGTATATCTCATAAACCAATTTGATGTATTTTCTACGTCTTCATATGTCTTGTTATGAGGTTTAAGTTGTTTATTAATAAGTTGAATTAATGTCTGCTTTTCCATTTTGTAAGTTTAAAAATTAAAATTCTATTAAAAGGTTTCTATCCTTTAGGTTTATATAATCATCCCATTCTATAGTCACACATAAATTTTGAAGTACACTATGGTCTGATCCGTATTCGACCTTGTTTTCTGCACCCTTCTTCATATTATCATATAAATATTGAGCGTCTTTTTTATTAATATAAATAGTTACCTTCATTTTACCAAGGTTTGCTTCCTCCAGAAGGGGTTACTATCTCATCAATGATTCCATAATCTAAAGATTCTTTTGAACTTAACCAAAGGTCTCTAGTAGCATCGTTTTTTACCTGTTCTGCCGTTTTATCACAGTATTCTCCAAGTAATTCAAAAAGAATATTATTTACTTTTTGCCATTCAGCCCAATCAATTTCAGCGTCTTGTATATTTCCTCTAAAACCTCCACTTGACTGGTGCAACATTGTTCTACTAAAGCGTAAACTCATTCTTTTACCTTTTGTTCCGGCTCCTAATAATACCGAGCCCATTGAAGCTGCCATTCCGGTATTAATAGTTCTAATATCATTATTAACATAGTCCATTACATCAACCATGGAAAGGCCAGATTTAACTGAACCTCCTGGGCTATCAATATGCATTGTAATATCTTCTGTTGAATTATTACTTAAAAACATTAATTGAGCTTGTATAACGGTAGACATGTCGTCGTTTACAGGTCCTGCAACCCATAATAATCTGTCCATCATTAATCTTGAGAATATATCCATTTGGGTAACTCTCATTTCTCTTTCTTCGAGAATATATGGAGTAATAGAAGCCTCTATTTGGTTTCCATAATAATCTAATTTGCTTGAAGATATACCTTTCTCTGATCTTGCGTATCTTTCAAATTCTTTTTCTTTTGGGTAATAGTGCATTTGTTATAAGTTTTTTTGTAGTTCGTTTATAAACCCACAGGTTTCGTATTCTTCTATTAATTTAAAGTAGTCTAAAGATTTTTTAATAGCTTTCGGAAAACCATCTTCGGGTAGGTATAATTCATAAATATTTTCGTCTTCATCTACTATCGTACATAATATTTCTCTTTTCTCAATTCCTTCAATTCTATTATTTATATGTTCAACTATTCTTCTAAAAAATAAATCATGCTTAGAAGAAAGGTACATGTCAAAATCTCCTTGTATTATATATTTAGCGTCCATATAAAAAGTTGGAATTTTCATGCATTAAATTTCAAAATATTCTTTAATTATTTCTTTATACTTTTCTTCTTTAATGTTTAATTCTATACTTTCTTTGATTTTATCTAAAAAGCTGATTGCAAATTCTGTCATTTCAAATTTACCATTATTTCTTATAAAGAAAGGAAACTTTAACTTAAGACCATATCTATCATGCTCTTTTTCGCTTATTATTTTATTTGCTAAATCGAAATGTTTTTCATAAAAATGTAAATTATCAGCAAAATGAAAATAAGAACCTAATTCTAAAGCCTCATCATTTGCATTACCTCCGTTTTTCATTCTTTCTGACCAGACAAGTTGATAAACTGTTTGGTGAAGAAATGAAAAGAAGGGTGCATCAAACGTAAGACCGTAAAACATATCATTCGATCTCATTTGAATTTTCATATGTAGCTTATTATTTCTAATAAAGAAATTAGCATACATAGTACATACAAAATCTTTATTACCTTCAAACTGAAATTCTGGTCTATTAAAAAACATAATAGCCTGTCTACTGTTTTTATCTTTAACAAGACTATCAACAACCCAATCTAGTTGTTCGTTAAATATAAGTGAGCCATAATTAGAATTTATTTCATTTGTTCCAGGGTTTGTAATACCTTTCCAAAACGAACTAAAATTATTTATGTAATTAATATCTCTATCTTTGTTTAAGTACCATGCTAATTCACCTGCGAAATATTTCCAATTAAAAGGTCTAGCCTTAAAATCTGCGATAGGTTGGAGTGGGTCGATTTTAATAGAACCAAATATCTGTTCTTTAACCTTTAAACCTCTGGGATCCGCATTTTGGTTAAGATTATTTATAAGATTTAAATTGTCTTTAAAAATTCTAGATAAACTATTGTCTTGTTCTACTGTTTTGTCTACAGTATTACTTACTACATGTGGTGATTTCATTTATATTAATTTATAGTTATTATATGCCTATTTTATAGAAAGTTTATCTTCTTTAGGTATTTTAACAACCGTTATAGTATCTCCTCTTTTAATTTTCTTTTGAATAATAGCATCTGCAACAATATCTTCCACGTGAGATTGTATAGCTCTTTTAAGAGGTCTAGCTCCATATGCTGGTTCATATCCTTCTTTTGCTAAAAACTTTTTAGCTTCAGCAGATATGCTTACTTTAATTTCTATTTCTAGCATTCTTTCTATAAACTCAGATATTTCAACATCTACTATTTCTAGTATATTATCTTCTGATAACTGATCGAAAAGAATAATTTCATCAAGTCTATTTAAAAATTCTGGGCTAAATTTGTTTTTTAATTCTTTTTTAATTATAGCATCTATTTTATCATTATGTTTTCCAGCTTCTCCTTTAGATTGGAAGCCAATTCCTGTTCCAAAATCTGCTATTCTTCTTGCTCCGACATTTGAAGTTAATACAATAATTGTATTTGTAAAATCAACAGTTCTTCCAAGAGAATCAGTTAATCTACCTTCATCTAATACCTGCAATAGCATATTGAATACATCAGGATGGGCCTTTTCTATCTCGTCAAATAATACTACAGAATAGGGTTTACGTCTAACCATCTCTGTTAATTGGCCTCCTTCTTCATGACCAACATATCCTGGAGGTGAACCAACAAGTCTGCTGACGTTAAACTTTTCTTGATACTCTGACATATCGATTCTAATAAAAGAGTCTTCATCTCCAAATAGGTATTCTGAAAGTGCCTTAACTGTTTGAGTTTTACCAACACCAGTTGGACCTAAAAACATAAAACTTCCTGTTGGTTTTTTATAACTCGCAACTCCTGCTCTACTTCTTTTAATAACTCTTGTTAAGGTTTCGATTGCTGTATTTTGACCTATTATATTTCCTTTTAACTCTTCTTCCATATTAACTATCATATTGAGCTCGTCTCCTGATAGTCTTTTTAATGGAATTCCTGTTTGAAGAGAAATGGTTTCAGCAACATCTTCTTCAGTCACAGGCCTCTTCTTCTTTTTAAGAGACTCTTCCCATTTTTCATTCTCAATTTCTATCTTTTTCCTTATTTCTATTTCTTGATCGCGACAATACGCTGCTTTTTCGTAGTCTTGTTCTCTAACTGCAGTAGCTTTATTATCCCCACATTCTTTTAATTCTAAGTCAAGTTTCTTAATATTGGCGGGTACCTTTACGTCAGCTAGGTTTTTTCTAGCACCTGTTTCATCCATTAAATCTATTGCTTTATCTGGCAATTCTCTACTCTTTAAATATCGTTCACTTAATTTTACGCACGCTTTAATAGAATCTTCGTTATAAACTACATTATGGTGATCTTCATAACTATCTTTTATTCTTGTTAATATTTCTATAGTTTCTTCACTTGAAGGCGGGTCGATAAATACTTCCTGAAACCTTCTGGTTAAAGCGCCGTCATCTTCAATATTTTCTCTATATTCATCTAATGTAGTAGCGCCGATGCATTGCACAGTACCTCTAGCTAATGCTGGTTTTAATATATTACTAGCATCTAATGAACCACTAACACCTCCTGCTCCGACAAGAGTATGAATCTCATCTATAAACACTATAATATCCGGAGACTTTTTAAGTTCGTCTACTATCATTTTCATTCTCTCTTCAAACTCTCCTCGATACTTAGTACCTGCTACAATTGTAGTCATATTAAGACTAACTACCTTTTTATTTAATAAAAGCCTTGGTACTTTTTTATTAATGATTCGTTGGGCAATGGCTTCAACAATTGCTGTTTTACCTACTCCTGGATCCCCAAGAATTATAGGATTGTTTTTCTTTTTTCTAGAAAGTATTTGACATATTCTAAATACTTCTTTATCTCTTCCTATTATTTTATCCAACTTCCCTTCTGATGCAAGTTTAGTTAAGTCTTCTCCAAATGTATCTAAAAACGGCGTTCCTTTTTTATTGGACTTACCACTATCCTGTCTTTCAAAATCTCCAGCGTAACTCATGTATTTAATTTTTTTATATTTATTCTATTCTTATTTCTAAAAAAGTTTATGTTTAAAGGTTTATTTATTAAATTTATTTCTGTAACCTTTCATTAAGTTATTAGCCAATAACTTTGTGGCTATAAAACCGAAAAATATCATAAGTATCATTATAGAATCTCGTGCAAACATTGAATTGTTTAAATTATAATTCCATAAACCATGATATGCACCCGCACATACTACTCCAATAGAAGAATAAACAAACTGTTTTACTCTTGGCCATTTTTTCATAACAACCCCGAAAACGCTTCTAGAATAAAATGCACCTGTGTTTAATTTTCCTAGTCCATACCAGTAACCGCAGAACATTCCAAAAAACATATGAGCTAATACTGCCGTAAAGTTTCTTGTTTCTAAAACAAATTCTCCGTACCTTTGCATATATACCATGTTTTCTTCAATAGCAAAACCAAGCCCTACCATCGCTGAGTAATACATATAACATATAGGGTGGATTTCTTTTTCCTTTATAGCCCATTTCATTAACATTAAAAAGGCTAAAAATTTAGCAAGTTCTTCTCTAAAACCTACAACATAAAACCATTTTTTAAATTCACTTAAACAATTGTAGTCTACTGGCGGAAATATTAAATACATAAAATGTAATAACGTAATAGATACGAACCCTAGAATTATTGCTTTTAAACTATCTCTAAAACTTATAGATTTATAAGGTGATGTTAGGTAAATAATTAACATATAGAGAAATGGAATTCCAAAGAAAGAGAATAACAAATCATAGTTAAAACCCATAAACATTTTTATTTTTAATTATGTATCGAACCCTTGTTTAAGTTTTTGTCAAATGGAGCAATATAATCATAGTATAGTAATAAAAGAATCTAAAACTTTTGGCTTTTTTCCCACCAGTTCATTCTTTTAAGCCCTTTATATATGCTATATGGCTGTAAAATGATTCCAATAAGAAAACCATATACTGCTATAAACGTACCTAATACTGGCCAGATAGGGATCCATCCTTCGTTATATTCTTGTATTACAGGTCCTGGCACATAAAATGCCATAAAGAAACCGAATAGAGTTCCTATTATTTTTAAAATACCTCTTCCGTTGTTAAAGTAATGGTCTTTAAAAACCCATTGAAAATATGTCGGTGTAGTTTTATGTTTCATTATCTAGTAATTATATTTTTTATATATCTTCTGGTATGTTATAAAAAATAATATTTTAGTAATTTAATATCATAGTAAACTAGGCTGGCGTCTATGTTTTGTTTAATTATTTTTTAATTTTTAAAGCTTGCATCTCGTTTTCGATTCGTAGAGCTTCAATTTCATCAGTTAAATGTTGATGAATTTTGTCAGCTCTAGAGTCTATTCTACCATCAACTCTAGAAATGTTAGAATGCATTAGGTCTTCGATATTAACGATATCTTTTTCTATTCTATCAAGTTCATTTGAATGGTCTCTTCTGAGTTCATCAAGTTCCTCGTTTAAACTTCTAAATTTATCATTATCATCTCTTTCTTTTTCTATCATGTTTATTTTATAGTCTGTTACATTAACTTTAGTATTTATACTTCTAAACGCTGACGCCAACATGACTAATGCTGCACCACCAAATAGAGAAACTAAAACCAATACAATTGTCTGTGTTTCCATAATTTAATTACTTTTTTTGTCAAAGAACGCCAACCTAGTTGTTATATTATATATAAGAATTTTTAAGATTGTTTTAAAATAGTCGGCTATTATGGAAGCTACCTACTATTTATACTTTATAAAAATATAAGTATTCCAATACAAAACTACTAAAGAGTGTATTATTTCTGGTATTGCAGCACCTTGAAATAAATCAAATACAAATGCTGGTAAAATAGCCATAATTGCAGCGGTTATCACGTGATGTAAGAATTCGCTGTGTTGTATATTCTTACGTTCAGTGTATGCCATTAACAGGATGGTTAAGGGAAACATAAAGAAATACGACCAGGCAGCAATGTCATGAATATCTATAGATCCTGGATCCATTGGAACTATTCCAACAATTGCTAATCCAAAAAGACACATTGTAAATACTTGCTTCCATAATCTCCCGCGTTTAATTCTTCCATTCTCTTCTAGGAATGAGCTTATATTTCTTAACATAAGATGCGATATGAGAACCATTGATATGTTAAACCAATGTTTAACATCCTCGTGGACTCCAAATTTAGATAGCTGAATTTCTGTGATATGGTAGTCGGTAATTACCCAACAGTAACATGTAATAAATACAAATATAATAGACGCAAGAGTTATCTGAAACTTTCGAATCTTCCTTCTCTTAATATATTTCTCATCCATTATTATCTACATATTTTTTAAAATAGTGGAGATGGAGGGTTTCGAACCCTCGTCTTGTATTCAATCCATAAAAAACCTTTTTACAAACATAGAATAAGTTTTTTTAAACTTTCAGAAACAGATACTTTTTATCTACATTTAAAGCTGCTATCGGAGACAGTATCAGTACCCTTCCCACTTCATGTACTTCCTTTAACATCTCATCTATTTACAAGTCTACTCAATAGAACGATGTGCATTAGAACCTAACTATTAGGCTGCCATTGCAAGTTGTGTCTCGCCAATTAAAACGAAAGTTGATGTAAGTCATCACCTAGTTTGAGTTTAATATTTCAATGAACCAATCAATTCCAAGTCATCCCCATATATAATATATATTATAGTAGTATAGTAATACTTGTTTCATTTTATTAAATATAATAAAAAAATACGACATAAAAAAATCTGGGCTAACTTTTTACAAAAAAAAGAGGGGACTTTCGTCCCCTCTGTAATAGTTTTAAGCAACTATCAAACTAGATTCATAAAAATAAATTAAGAAAATGTTAGCTATTTTCAATCCTATCAGGTACAGGTAAACCTTCAGAACCTTCAGAACCTTCAGAACCTTCAATTTCATCCTTTATTTTATTAACTTCATCAGCAGTTTTCTCTATATAGCGACATTGCCTTTGTAGAGCAGTCTCTTTCTTGTTAAAATCAACTGATTTTTGACTATAGTACGTAGACATTATTGTGGCTTTCGTATTAAGCTCTGTTAGTTGAACATTCTTAGCTTCTAGTTCTGCCATGGAATGACTAAGAGAATTTTCAAGAACATTTATTTCTGCAGAAAATTTTCCAATCAACTGTGCAGCGGCAGCCGCATTTGCACTAGACGTAGAAGATTCAGTATTTGCCTCTTCTATAATTTCATCCATCGTTTCTTGGACAGCATTTTTTACATGCAAAATTTCTGCTTTCTCAGCAGTGTATCTAGCTACATTCGCTTCTTTTTCCGCGGATTTGTCTTCTAATTTTTGAGATTCACGTTCAAATAAATCATAGGCATCTAGCTTATCGCTTGTTGCTTTAGCCAACTCTTCTGATGCATTAACAACATCCACAGATGCAAGTGCCTCTGCTTCCATGGCCGGGTCAACAACATCTGTTTTGTGAATACCTTTTTCATTTTCGTCTGTAATTAACACATTTTCACCTTTAGCAATTTCAACCAGGTTTTTAGCGTCTTCAAGATCTTCCTGTCTATCATCTAAAGTATTACCTGCTGCAGTTGCAACAGCTGCTGCAACATCATAGGCTGTGCTAGCGTTATCCTTATCAACAGTTATCTTCGCAACTTCGGCTGCAATTTTGTCAAGCTGTTCAGCATGTGTATCATCTAACTCTTTGTCATGAGCATAAAACTCTTGTAAGTTTTCTGCCTTTTCCGCAGTCGTCCTTGCAATTTTTTCAGTCCATGCCACGGTAACTGCCTCATATTTTTCCTTATCGTCTTCAGCTTTTTTCTTATTTTCTTCTGCCACGGTAACATCCTCTTCAGCCTTTGCTTTCGCATCGACTAATTCAGATACTGCCTCGTTAAGTTGCGAAATTTGGTTAGCAAATATGTTTGACTTATCTTCGACAGTTGTAAGAAATTGTTTTTCATAAAAATCAACAGCTTCTTCCAGTAATGCTTTACTAATATTCGTTCTATTTTCAATCTGTAGTTGTGCATTAGAAATATCGACTAAAAATCTAGCTTCTACTTCTTCAACTAAATTACCTAGCAATTCAATATTAGAATTTTTATCAGCAATGGAATTTATAAGTTTACTTTGCTGTTCGTGAATATCAGACTTAGATTTTGCAATCTCTGCAAGATTGGCATTAAAAGCCTCTACGTCTCTATTCAATTTAGCAATAGTTTCAAGGTTTCCTCCATCGGGTTTACTACGCTCATCTTTAATAGCCTGTTCAGTTTGCGATTTCGAAGCTGCAATTGCATCCTCTTGGACTTGTAAATTCTCTATACTTAATAAAATTTCTTCTATTTTAACATTAGCATCAACAATATCAATTTCTAGCTGTGCTACTCTATTATCAGCATAAAGTTCAAGATTAGAAATTTCTCTAGATTTTTCATTAAGTTGATCTCTTAGCTCATGAGTAAGTTCTAATTTATTCTCAATGGCCTCATGGAAAACTCTAAACAAGTTATCTGCAGCATCAATAGCTTCAGATACTTCTTTCGAATCTGAA
Organism: Flavobacteriales bacterium; assembly: GCA_002707145.1. The sequence goes on from PAMD01000009.1 coordinate 10,697, forward strand.
GAATCAAGCTTATGAGAAGATGCTTCATATTCAGCATTAGCATCAGCTTTATAAGTACCAAACTCTGTATCACTTTTAATTGAAGCTTGAGTATTTGACTGTATCATTTTACTAATTGAAGTCGTATCAGTATTAGAAATTTGACCTTCTAAACATGTTTGAATTTCTTCAACATAATCAGATTCTTCTACATTGTAAAAGCTCAGCATAGGTAAAGTTTTATCCTTTGCGAGAAAATCTTCTAATACTTCTATTGGAATTTCAGCATCTTTTCCTTCAGATCCTTCAGATCCTTCAGGTTTTTCTCCTAATTGACCTTCCATCCATAGTTTTTCAGCTTCCAATTTCAAACTGTTAAATTTAGCATCAAATTTAGATCTAGCGTCACTTTCAACTAATTTTGCATCATCAAGTACACTTTGAGTATTAGGGGCTTGTAAAGAGTCTCCGCATTCATGTGGTGCATGGTAATGGTGAACCTCTTCATGTGCCTTTATTTTACTATCTATATCAGCATCGCTCACGTTTCGGAGTTTCTCTAGTTTACTTAAAGACTTCTTGTCCATGTGTTTTAGAATATCTCCAGCATATTTTGCATTTAACATGAAGTATGTCATTAACTTAATAGCAGGGTTAAAGAATTCAGCACCTTGTCTACCAACCTTTTCTCCCGGTTCGAAATTATTCAGATCTCCTAAATAACCTCCACCTGAATTAAAGAATCGAGTAATATATAGTGCTTCCTCTTCAGCAGCTACAGCAGCATCTTTATTAAAGTCAGCATGAGCTTCCATTAGCTCCTTATTTAATTCAGATATTTGATCTGCATCTCCTTCTGAACCTTCGCCTATAGTATCAAGCTGATCTTTAATATTGAAATAATCAAAAGCGACATCGCGGACTATAACTTTACTTAAATACATATCCCAAGACATTTGTGAAACCTCTATCATATACGTAGAGTGATCTACAGATCCTTCAATAATTCCAGCATATATACTTGAATCACTAAAATTAGTAATAGCTTTCTCGTGATTAATACCAAATGTTTGCTTGATTTGAGTGTTAATCTTAGTAAGATCTGATTTTAGTTTCTCATATTCTGCGCTTAGATCAGTAGTTTTAGTCTGCATTTCAGCAACTTCAATTTGTATGATATTTAACTCTTCCAAGTGCAAATCATATCCAACCATATAAGCTTCCTTCGCTGTATCGTTTTCATTCTTTATTGCATCAGAATCTTTAACTAATACATCATGAGCATTTGACCATGACAACCAATTTTCATTTGGGTCTCCTTCAGATCCTTCAGGTTTCGCGTTTTCCGATGCTGCTATTTCCATCTCCTTCGCCATAATAGCCTGCTTTGCAGCAGCAGCTCTAGAATGTTCATCTTCTCCAAACTGCGTCATGACCGCCTGTTTTTCCGCGGATTGTGCAGTTTTAGCATCAAGATTTGCCAAACCTTTGCTTTTTTCATCTTGAATATTATCTAAAACCCGTTGAGAATTGTCTCGCATCTCTTCCATTTGCGTTGCAGTAGTAGTTAAAAGGTACTTTGTAGTATCTAAAGGCCATTGGAATATTCCGGCTTTCTTATAATCAAGTACTTTAGACTGCGCAGCTTTTGCTTTTTCTAAACTTTCTTTATCTTTAGCAGAAGAATCAGAGTTTTGTGTTTCTAATTTTTGAATTTCTGCTTGAATTTCAGAAACTTTTCTTTTTACATCAGAAAGTTTTGCAGTAAGTCTTTCTACTTCATCTTTTTGCCCAGCTTCTTTAGCTACAGCAAGATCTTTTAAAGTATTATCAAGCTTCTCGCTTGCTAATTTATAAGAAGTATCTGCCTCCTTAAGTAGGATTTCCGCAGTCTGTTCATTTTTCTTTATTTCAGCCTCAATTTGAGACATTCTAGCTGCATGGTAACTTTCCCAAGCTTTTAGATTCGATATTATATCGAGAACCATTTTATCGTTCGTTTCTAAAGAATCACTATTAAGATCTAATACATAACCAATTTGATCAACAACAGTCTGTCGAACATTTAACTCATGTTCTGGGTTACTCATCAAATCTATTGTTTTTTGTAAGTCAGATTTTTTCTCTTGTATAAGCGTATTTAAGTTTGTTAGTTCTGTATCATCTTGCATTTCACTAGCAAAGTTAACATTGCTCCAGAATAATACTTCATCATTATTTGCTTTTTCTAATGCAGCTAACATTCTTTGATTTGCCCAAACAGCTTCAGCAGGTGATTTTGAAATTGAATCAATAGCTGATTTTCTATTCATAACTTCACTCTTCCAACTTGTAAGGTCTGCAACCTTTTGAAGACTATCTACCTTTGGTTGTATTTCTAAAGCATGTACCTTTATCATATAGTCCGCTCTTGCAGTATCAAATTTGTATTCAGCATCTCCTAAATCTAAGCCTCTTCCATCTCCTTGTATTAAATCAATAACAGCCTTAACTGGCTTATTAGCAATTCCCCATTGAGTTAGTATTGGCATTGATATTGCAAACGTATTTTTTAATAATCGGAATTTATGTGGAAATTCTAAAGAGAATGTATTGACATCATAACCACCGAACTCATCTCCCATAAAACCACCTGTCATAGACATATATACAGCGCCTTTAGGTCCTCCAGAAGGTCCTCCACTTAAAAGATCTTGGTATAATTTAATAACTATGTCTTTGATAGCAGATAAATGTCTTTTGTCATTTATCCATGTGCTAAAGCTTGGTACACCGTCTCCTTCATCATTAGAGGGCTGTGAAACACTATCTTTAGGTCCATTATCAAAATCATATTTTTCATTATATTCTTTTTCTTTCTTTTCAATAAGTTGATCATATGCATCGTTGACTAATTGAACATAATCTAGGTTTATTCCATCTTTAGCTAACGTTTCATAATCACCAGATGTCTTAAAGTTTCTCATACTTTCAGCGATTTTTAACTGATCCATAAGATTATTATCTTTCACACTTAGATTTTTTGTAGCGTCAGATATTTGCTCAACTAAACTGTCTAATTTATCTCTGAGTTGTGTTATTCTAGCATTCGCAGCAGAAAGTAAAGCAGCAATGTTAGCTTTTAACACTGCGTATGCAGCCTCATCTTCAGCCAAGTTTAATAAATGTGCTGTTTCTCTAGCAGCCTGTGCTGTTTCGAATTCAACTTTTAACTGGTTCAATGAATTAACTAACTGATCTATTAAGCCTTGATCAGGATTAATTAAACCTTTAGCAGTTGCAATATCCCCTTCATATTGTTCAACTTCAGCGCTATGATCAGCTAGATGTGCAGCTTGCGATTCATTATGCTGTGCAATCTTTGCAGATTTAGTAGCATCATGTTGAAAAGCAGCATCAGCGTCTTGGTTTTCTAAATCAGCCAATTCATTCTCAGCATCATTAAGTTCCGTTGAAGCAGATTCAGCTTCTTTACCTATTTTTATGATTTGATCCTCAATAATCTCAGTTTGATCCTCAATCAGCTCTACATCTCCACTTTGAGATTGAGTCATACAATTCTCTAAATTTGGTACATGCAATCCCACCATAACATTAGTAGATGCTTTTAAATGACCAGCTACAATATCATAGGATGCATTAGAGGCAGCCTCTAACTCTGTGTATTTATCAACATATTTACTAATGTGAGATTTCACACTGTTTAATAAATTAAGTTGAGTTTCATCTCCAAATGGTAATTCACTGCATGATTCAAACGTCCATACTATAGATGGTAAATACTTAGATGCATCACTTGAAAGATCCACTAGCATCTGTAACTGTACTTTAGCAAATTCAAGGTCCATGTTATCCATTATAACAGAAGCTCCTGCTTCAGTTTTAGCAGCAATTAGATTTTCAATAGTGCTAATAACCTGTTCAAGATTACTAATTTTATAAGGCAATGCATCTATAAAGTCGGCCATTGAAGTCCATTCTTCTAGTCCTTTAAAATCAGATATACCAGCTATATCATAAATCATATGGAAGTTTTCAATATTTTTATCCATTTCGATTATCATACTTCCGTATCTGTCAAGTTCATCATATTTTGCTTGTGATGATAATGTTGCAGATTTATCAGTATCTACTTGAGATCTTAGTGTTGATAGTACTGTCGCATTTCTCTCTTCCCATTCAGATCTTTCTGAATCTCCAGTACATTCACCACAGTCTTTAGAACTTGCAATTTGTAAAAAGCTTTTAGCTTCAAAAGATACTTTACCACCTTCTCGATATCCTTCAGGTTCATTTCCTCCAATACTGTGAATTTGATAACACTCTGCTTTGTAAATAAATACTCCAGTTCTTCCGAACTGTTTGTATATTTCACCATACATCATTCTAGCCTGTTTATCTCCAGCCCATTGACCCATTTCGTGTCTTAGTGGAAACTCCATTTTAAGTATAGGATCTCTTTCATCATCTCCTGGACCATCAGCAACTGGAGCCTCATCGAAACCTGAACATGGTTCCGCCCATAACCAAGTAGCCTGATCTTTAGTTGCGAAACCTCTTTTACAACCTTCAAGTTCTACAATTGTGTTTTCTAAAACGATTCTAGCATCGCCTAATTCGATTAATGCATCTTTTAATGAAGCGTATTCCGTTTCATCTTTAGCATCTCTTAATCTTCTTTCAGCATATACCATTTGTTTTTCGTTTCTTGCTAAATCTAGGTCTAAATCAACCATTGCTTTTTCGATCTCATCAATTGAAGAATAGTCTCCACAATTTACAAGAGCCCTATCAAGAGAAGCCTTAGCCTCTTCACAAGAATCGAAACCTTCAACAGGTTTTCCAACAGCCGCTGCATCTTCAACTACACCTTCACCAAAACCAACGATTTCCCAAACACCATCTTCGCTGTCTTTGAAAAAGTTATATCTTCCTTTCCAATCAGAAAGGTCCATTCCGGTTTTTACAGTTATGTTAGAGTCATTACAACTTCTAAGTTCATAAACCATTTTAATTGTAGGTGTACTACTCGCTAAATCTAATATTACATGGAATTCACCATCATAATACCATAAAAGATCACTATTAGCGTTGTCTGTAACAAAGGTACCGTTAGGAAGACCTTGAGTCATATCTACTTCTGAAACATCTTTCATAGCCGGAGCCATTACAGTTTCATAATCAGATGCAACAAAAAGTTCACTAGGGTTTTTAAATTCTATTAATAAAACTCTAGCAGCCTTAGTGTTTAGCCTCATATCTATATCAGCAAGTGATTTTACACCAAATGCATTCATCATAGTTATTGAAGACCATTTAGAAGAACTTTCAAAAGCCTCTTCAACTTTTTGGCACCATCCAGGGGTAAGTGTTTTTTCTACAATTCTTCCACCTTCAGAACTTAAAGACATTTTTCCGATATGTATAGTATCCGGAGAAATATGCATGTCTTTTATCATTCTTTCAGGAGAACCTAAAGATACTTCAAACACCTCATCACTTCCTTCTTCAGCAAGTTTTGGTACAAGTGCACCGTCGATTTCTTCCCATTTTACAAATCCAGCACCTTCACCAGATCCAGGTTCACCTTGAGGTCCTTGGTCACCCTGATCTCCTTTATCTCCTTGCTCTCCTTGAATTCCTTCAGGGCCCTGATCTCCAGCATCACCTTTTTCACCAGCATCACCTTTTTCACCAGCATCACCTTTTTCACCAGGTCCACCTTGGATACCTTGAGGTCCTTGTTCACCAGTATCACCTTGGACACCTTGCGGTCCTTGTTCACCAGTATCACCTTTGCCTCCTGATTCACCAACTACTTGTATAATTGGCATACCAGCAGAAACATTGTTTTGATCAATAAGTACAGATTGAGGGTTATAAATACCATCATCTGAATTATCAACCATCATAGGTCCATCCTGTCCTACAACATATAGAGAAGCCTCAACGTTTTCAACTTCAAAAGCAAAACTTTGAAAATCTCCCCATGCCATAGATACACCATCTTTAAATTGCTCATGGTCTGGATCAACCTCTAGTAAAAGAGACCAAGAAGATCCGTCAACTGAACCATACATTTTGTAACTGTGTTTACACATTACAAATATACCATTCTGCCCTACAGATTTTTGGAAACCTTCGCCTGTTTGCGGTACGGCAGATAGCAATACGCTATGACCGTCACCAACCTTAAATAAATTTGGTTCGTTAAATTTATTATTTAATTCTGACATTTTTTATTTTGTTTTATTTAAATGTAAAATAAAATAAATACGTTTCGAAATTAAATTTTTAATTATATCCCTGGAAAAGATATGTTAGGGTATATATCTATAATACGCGCGTAGGGGGTGGTTTATTGTAACTATTATATACTCTTGTAATACAATACTATTGACTTTAGTATACTATTAGATTATAATATTATGTTTGTTTAAAAGTTTACGCTATGTTCTTTTAAACCTTCTAGAATATATTCCATAGCCTCTTGTGGGGTATCTACCACTTTAAATAGGTCTAAGTCTCCTATAGAAATATTCCCTTCTTTCATTAGCATAGTCTTCTGTATCCATAGTATAAGTCCCTCCCAATAGTCTTTACCAACAAGAACTACTGGAACCTTTCTTATATGACCAGTCTGAATAAGAGTTAATGTTTCGAATAGTTCGTCAAGTGTGCCGAACCCTCCAGGAAATGCTACAAAGGCTTGAGCATACTTTAAAAAGAAAACCTTTCTAGTAAAGAAATATCTACATTCTACTAATTGGTCTATATAATCATTAGCCTTAGACTCAAATGGAAGTTCTATAGAAAGCCCAACACTTGGCATATCTGTTTCAATTGCTCCAAGATTAGCAGCCTCCATAATTCCAGGACCTGCTCCTGTTATTACTCCATATCCGTTATCAGTACATAGGTGAGCCAGCCTAGCGGCTTTTTCATAATAGGGGCTTAAGGGTTGGGTCCTTGCGGATCCAAATATACTTATGCACGGTCCTATTTCTGATAATTGATCAAACCCTTTTATGAATTCTCCTTGAATACGCAGTACCTGCCACGCGTCTTCTGCTTTATTATTTTTAGTCATTATAATTTATATATAAGGTTTATCGTAAGTGGTCGTCTATGTTCTTAACTATAATCTCTGCCTCTAAATAGCCTATCCACTCTTCCATTTTAGGACACAATTCATATTCTTCAAATTCGATGAGGTTCTCCTTCTGTTTTTCAAGTGCCTCAAGATAGTCTTCTCTTTTACAGCCCAATTGGAAATTTCCACCATCATCTCCTTCAATCTTTATATTGGCAAAACTAAAGCTGTCCATGTTATTATCAAGTGCCCATATCAGCATTTTAGCTAGGTGAACCGATATTCTATGTTTGTTGTGGAGTAAAATATCCTCTAAATGGTCGTCTTCTCCTAAAACTATTTCTATTTCTTTCATATCTATTATATATGAATAATGAGACTTGTTTATAGCCCCCTTAGAAAATTTTTAAAGAGGAAAAAACTTTACTAGATAAATAGTCTATAATATAATAATCTATGACGACTGCTGATATAACCCTTCTACTACTTATAGGCCTCTCTTGCTTTACCGTAGGCTGGTTCCTTGGCCGCCAAAGGGCCCAAAAAATGGAGACCCTAAGACGCGAAAGGAGAACCCACAAAATTATAGGCCAAATGTTCACTGATTTGGAAGACGGCATTATTGAAGAAACCCTATGGCAACAAAATATAGACTATTTAAACCAGTCCCTAAAAGAGGCATTAGCCAATGAAGACTATGAAAAGGCTGCCCAATTAAGAGACCTAATAAAAAACCAGGAATGAAAGACCTCATAACACTCATAATACTCATAATAGGAGGAATAGTCTCAACCCCATTCTTACTCCTATATCTAATAATAGACTCCATAATAAAAAAAGTGAAAAAGTGATAGACCTACTATTAGAAATACAAATCATCTCTCTAACCGTTCTGGTCTGTCTGATTATAAGAGACAGATGGAACACCTAACCTTTAACCCCTTCCGCCACATCGAAGGATTGGAGTGGCTCGTAGTAGGAATAGGGGTTATCCTTCTTATCCTCTTTTTCCGCGAAATAAAGGAATGGTAGCCTTCCCCGCTCCGGAAATATTTGGGGCCCTCGAATAGACACTTTTTTATCCATCCCGGGCAGTCATAATGGTCTCCAATAGTTGACATCAAACTCCACTATGACCCCAATTAGTTAGGTTAGTGTGAGAGCCATGCTGGGAAGAGGTCTTCCCTAGGGACATGAGTAGAATCGCGCCATTATAACAGACCTCTCTAATCGGGACTTGGAGACACCTGTTGAAACCTGACCTCATATATATGGTCTATATTGGTCTAGGACCCCAATGGCCCCAATGGCTTATAGGGCCTTTGGGTGTCTTGGGACTCCTGAACCTCTGAGGTCCGATCCCATCTGATGAGGTTGGAATGATCTCAAAGAGTCTGACTCCTCTGATCTCTCTGATCTCTTATATCCCTATTGTCATATAACCCGGACTATAGGCTTCTTATAACCTTACTCTGTCTTACTCTCTTACTGTGTCTATAGAGGTGTAGTAGTGTGTGTGCTCCCTCGCTCTTGAGGTCACTTGGACTCTTGACGTCACCTCATCATCATTGACCATTGTACACCTAGGGCAACATTGCCACAGAACATTGCCCTGGCAATTGCCTGGGAACACTTCTGGGAACACTTCCTGAGAACAATCCGGGAAGCAATCCGGTAAGCAATCCGGTAAGCAATCCGGGAAGAACACTCGGGTAGCACTTCTGAGAAGTCTCCTACCCATAAGAACACTCGGGTAGCACTTATACGGTTGTTAATAACTTGTTAATAACTTTTGTGTACCAGATTTTTTTATGTGGGAAAGTTTTATTATATTACCTATATAGAAAATTGATCATATAGGTGATCTCTCCCCAGAAAAGCTTTAACTGGGTAGGATTAATCCGGGCCTGTGTTAATAAAAAAAGTTATTAACAGTCTATGGGGCCCCTAACTGATTGAGAACCAATCAGTTATGGAAGGTTACAAGAAGTTATTAAAAGTTATTAACAATGGATTGTTAATAACTATGTGAAAAAAGTTGCACCCAGATTTTTATTTGTCGTCCTTTATGATTATATTTAACTATAACAAATTAATAACTATAACACATAAAAACAAAAATCATGAAAAATTTAGCTCAAGACAGACCTGGTAAACTTTACAACATTAAACAATTCGAGAACTTCTTAATTAGCGAAGGCGCTACAGTTGATTGTCCAGAATTCCAATTATATAAGTCGCTTCCTGTATATGGAGACGAGTATGGTGAAGAGTACTACGGAGTTGATGAGGTTCTTGAACTTATGATAAAGGACCAAGGTCCAGAATTCGTAAGACATACACAGACAGAAGTAGTCCAGTATTGGACTCCAGCAGGTTGTTAATAACTTTATCGAAATAAATTAGACCAGATTTTTTTAAGTCGTAAAAAAGGTTTATATTTATATTATAGAAATGAAACAAAACGATTTAATCACATATAATAAATAACAGTAAAAAACAGATCATTATGCAAACATTATTAAGCAACACACTAGTCGAAACAAAGAAAAAAGAGGCCATTAAAGCCCAGTCATTAACCAAGAGAATCTCTACAGGAGAACTAAAACTGGTTGATGAAGGTCACGTTGAAATAAACGGAATGACTATTAAAATTACTAAGGATGCCTATAAAGGACTGGTTAAATCCTTAGAGCTTCCTCAATCATTTACATCAAGATTAGACAGGTTATTTAACTCTAAATCTAAAATTGATTTTATTAATACCCTATCAAGAGCAATCGCCACATTGGGAACAAAGTCCTTAAATGTTATCTTAAGTCCTATCAGTAAAACAATCGTAGGGTTCACAAAATCAAGTTCTATAATAACTAATGAATCATTCTTTAAACTGTCTGACAAGATCATAGATGGTCAAGGGTTCCAACTGGTTGATATGAATGTTAACCCAGTTACTGGAGGAGTCTCAATGAATGCTATGCTAGATGCAGAACATCAGATTAAAAGTCTCTCTAATGAGGCCTTTAAAACAGGACTTACAATCTCAAACAATCCTAACACAGGAATTCAGGTCTCACCATATATAAACAGGTTATGGTGTGCTAATGGTTGTACTACCCAAATGGCAGCGGAGAGTTATATGCTTAACGACCTATCAGTACCAGGTACCTCAAAATTCTTTGAACATATTAATCACTTAAGAAAAACTAACTTTATTCCAGAAGGATATGGAGACAAAGTCCGAAGTGCACATAATACTAAAGCATCCATTGCTGAAGTTAACAGGGCATTTAACCTCATCAAACCATTCGTAGGAGAACGTGCTGAATCTATTATCCCAAGAGGAAAGAACTACGATGCCTATGGTAAAATGGGAGTAGACCTTAACCTTGGAAAGGTTGATAAAAGAACCGCTGAAAGTAACCAGTCTATATGGTCACTTGTTAATGCTATCACATGGACAGCCACTAATAGCGATAAAGTCTTAGAGAATAATATCCAAGATAAAGACAGGGTTAACCTTCAAATAGCTGGAGGAAACCTATTAGACTCTAAATATCATTTACAGAATAGACAAAAGAGTCCATTCACTGGAGGTTTAAACCCTGATGATCAGATCGGGATGATCCTTAACTAAAAGACCTAAACCCCAACAGTGTTACTGTTATTAATTATGTTATAATAGAGATGAGGTCCGTTGGGTACCTCATCTTTGTAAGGTCTGATTGTTAATAACTTTTTTGAAACTTTTTCACCCAGATTTTTTTATGTCGTCCTTTATGATTATATTTAACTATAACAAATTAATAACTATAACACATAACAAAATGCAAAAAGGAAAATTCACAGTAAAAGTACAGAAGTCGAACATCATCCTCCAATCTATAGAAGGTGGTAACCCTCAATTAATAACCTCATCAAACAGACACTACTCTAAGATGAGACAGGCTGGAGAAGACCAGAGAATAGTCAATTTCACCGCTACAGGTAGAGTTACAGTTTGTGCCGATTATGGAGGTGACTACAAACTGGCAGAGGTTAAGACCAATGCTAAAAAGTTTAACCCATCTGAGGCGATCACTACGATGGCCCAATTAGATATAGACCCTAACAGTCTCCAACCTATCGAGACCGGAACTATATTCGACAAATTTATGTCTAACGAAGGCGGTTTCCTACCAGGAACCAACATCATGGCAGCAGGTGCTCCAGGTGTCGGTAAGACTACCCTACTCCTAGAGCTCCTAGAAGGTGCCCAAAAGAACGGACATAAGGTCCTTTTCATCAGCGCAGAAATGAACAAGATGGATATGGCCCGTTACACTAAGAGATTCCCTAACTGGTCGAACCTTCCAATCCTCTTCCTTAACGAATTCACGGATCAGTGTCCTAAAACCGTAGTAGAATCGGTTATTAACGAAGGTTGGGACCTAGTCCTAACCGATTCCTACACTGAAGTTAATGACACTGTCAAAGAGAGTTGTAACCTAACCCGATCTAAAACCGAAAAATGGTTCCTAGACCTGATGATCTCCAATAACGAAGGCCGTAACAGGACCAAAACCTTTACCACGTTCATTACCATACTGCAGTTATCCAAAGGTGGTACCTTCGTAGGCAGTAACAAACTAAAGCATATGACCTCAGCTATGATGGACATTAACTGGGAAGGTGGAGAAAACAGTGGACAGAGATATATGGAGTTCACCAAGAACAGGTGCGGAATGGTTGGACAAAAACTCTACTACAGACTGGGCGAAACTGTCCAACTCGACGAGGAGAGGTTCATTAAAGAACTGGAGTACAAGCAGATCCTAGAGGACGAAGGTCAATCTAACCAGTTCGACTGGGACGATATCTTCAAAGGAGACACTGAGACCTCTGACGTGGAGATGGCCAAAGAGATATAAACGGATGTTATAGTAGTCATCGGGCCCCTTGCATTGGGCCCTTTGGCGTATGGTCTGAAAGGTACCGTTGTAACCCGTCTAACCGGTATGTGTAACCTATAAGGAGGGGCCGTCGGTTAGAACCTGGTGCAATAGAGGGTATCCTGTGGACGGTCGGTGTCACAATGGGGACTGGGGTTTAATTAAGGGCTACTCTAATGGGTCGTCATGTGTCTTCTCAAAGGGGGTTTGGGGTCCTCGCGTGCCTGGGTGTAGGGGATGGTTCAGAGTTGACATAGGATTTGGAATGGGATATGACCTGTCTGGGTACTGGAGGTCTCCTTATATTATAATGATATAGGATACTTAGAGTACAGAGAGTACCAGACTGGGTTGGTGTGGGCCTTAGGGCAGGAGGCCTGGTGTAGAGAGGGGTTAGGTTCAGGTTTTTTCCAATTTTTTTCCGGAATAGTGAGAGGTTAGAGTAAATAGGAGGGGAAAGGGGTGGATTAGTTTGATTGTTTAGGATCTATTAGTCCTTATAGGTGTTATAGGGGTTTCTTCTCTTGTTATCTATATAGATTGTTTATTATATTATCTATATTATGGTTATGTTTATTGAGGGGGTGCGCCCTTATTTGGCGGTCTTCTTCTGGTATCTGAATAGTATATCGGTTAGGCGGATGGCCCATTCATAGTCTTCTCTCATTAGGGCCTCGTCTATACTTTCGTTCAGCCATTGTGCGTAGGTTCTGGATTGATCGTTATTGGAGACCGTCTCCTTAAACCGGGTTAAGATGTTTTTTCGGGTAGGTTTCATTCCTGTTCTGCTATCATCATAGTTTACTTCCAAAAAAGTCTTCGTATAGTTTTATATGCTTCATAATTCTACTGTAATTTGACTTCCATCATCTTCTACATTCTTTGCCTTTAAATGCTTTTTAATATATGCCATGTAGATATTGTTTCGTCTCCTGTCGTTATCTCCTCTGTTTTTAGAACCTGTAAATTCGAGTGACTTTATATTCTTATTCTTTTTAATAACCTTCTTTGTCATGTCTACTATTGTAGCCATTACTCTAAAAATGTCTCCTTCATTAGTTACAACAACATTGTTCAGGTATCCATCTTCAATTATACCAAAGCTAATGTTTACTACTGTCCATTCTCCTTCTTTTGTCCAATCTTCATGAAAGTCAAATGTTACTTCATATTTGGTATCTAAGTCTGTTTCAAAATCATAGTATTCATGATATTGATCCTTTTGTTGTAGTTTATACTTATATGGCTTTGCACTAGCATCTCCTATCTCATTAATAAGTTCTTCGAATAGTTTTATATGCTTCACTCCTATTTCGTTAACAGTACTTTCATTTCTAATGTATCCAAGATCACCACCTCCACCTCCACTGATATGTCCTCCTCTAATAACAAAGCCTCCATTATATTTGTCTTCTGATATCGTGACCTTGTCGTTAATTTTTCTGATTGCCTTTTTCAAATAGGCTAAATAGAATCTACCTCTTCTATTGTTTATACTCTCTTCTTCACCCTTGTCTGCTTTAGGAATTATATAGATTTCATTAATCATAAAGTCTTTAGACGCTTCATTAATTACAGGAATAGCAGTGTCTACTACGGTTGCAAGTATTCTATATTGTTCATGAAGATTTGTTGTCCTTTCTCTGTCGTCTTCATCGTCTATGTTAAATTCAGTACCTGTAATGGGTTTAGACTTTGCATAGAAACCTATGTTCATCTTCATTTCAAGTTTTCTAGAAGTCTTTCTTTTTACTGGTTTTGGACGACGACTTATGTGTTTTTTAACAGTCCATGCTATTTCCATTTCATAGTCAGTACCTTTATCACCGCTAAAACTCCATTTAACAACTCTATCAGGGTCTAACCAATCTATAGGATTGTCTGTTCTATTCTCTTGAGCCTTGAGCATATCCTTAACTACTTGTCTTGGAGAAGGTCCATGGACCTTAAATGGTTTTGCGCTTGCATCTCCAATTTCATTGATATGTTCTTCGAAAAGTCTTAAGTGCTTCATACTTATTCTTCGATTTCTTTCATTTTCTTAATAGCCCAATCAACTCCTTCATCTCCACCCCAAATAAGCCATGCTACATGTCCATTATCTTTCCACGGTTGGTCTTTATGTTCTGCATTTATAGAACTATTTTTTCTATGTCTATTAAAAGCCGCCATACGTCCTACAACATCTCTTGATACCGCTTCACCTTTTGCCAGTTGATGTGCTCTTTGCCATCCTACTGCGGTTCCAGCTGTAACCTCATCTCTACCATACTTCTCTTTCCATTCAATTGCTTTTTTAGCATTCGTACTTGCTGCTTTCGGATAGTCTGCAAATTTATCTTCTGCCTCTAAGATAAAGTCTTCATATAATTTCATTCTTTTCATAGATTATATATTCTCTTAAAAAGGCAAATCATCATCTTCAGAAGAGAGTGGATGTGCGTCTTTTTGGACATCCTTTACTGCTTTCCGCAAGTCTGAGCTTTTCCAAGAACAATATCCTTCTCGCCATACTGCAACTATTTTATCGCGATTGCCGTTTGCGTTAATTTCTCCTATTATCCTATTAACATAACTTCTTGGATATTTAATATTGTCATATGCTCTTACTTCATTTTCGAATTCCACGTAGACTATATTGTCTGATTCTGTACTTTGTGATAGTTTTCCTCTAAATTTTTTATGAGGAAAAAAGACATTTTTTGTTCCGAAATCTGGCATATGTTTAGTTTTTAAAAATTACTTCTTATTTGATTGTTTCCAAGTGAAGTAACTGTATGTGATGTAAAGTACTATAAAACCAATTACTCCAAGGGAAACCATTATACTAGCGTCCATATCTTTTAGTTTTAAATTGTACTTATTATATAAGAAATTTCTATTTTGTTTCATTTAGGGCTGCCGCTGAACCCAAGATCTGGTTCTCATCTTCAAGTCTTAAGACCTCATCGAAAATAAGGTCGTGTTGGGCTCTTAGCTCTAAATAGCTATCAAGAAGTTCTCTATTTTCTGATTGTAGTTTATCAACGGTACGATTTAGTCCGAAGTTTAAAATAATTAGAGTTGTGCAAACTATACAAACTACATAAAAGGGTGCTCTTAAATTTTTCATAATGATTTTTATTTATTAGAATTTGGTTTAAATGATGAATCATGGTAATTTAAAAAGATTTCTTCACCTGCTTTAATATCTTTAACAGTCCAGTATTCGAAAAAACCCGTAGGAAGTCTTCTTATTACTAGGTTTTTTCCATCTATTTTATAACCTAACATATCTCTATTATTTTCTGGAGTTACCCATGTCGCATTTCTGTTTTCTGAAGAATTATACATAGATCCCCATCCAAGAACAATTGAGTATGATGATTTGTTTGCATCAGACCAAAATCGATAATCTATAAATAATTTTGCAATGCTCTTTCTATCTACTGTAGCGTCTCCAAATGTAATAAATTGGCATACTTCTAATAATTCTCCTGCTTTAATATCTTCTTTAGCAAAAACTCCCATTCCTCCACCGGGTATTGTAGATAATTTACATTCTATTTTACAAGATCTAAAAAGATCTTTTGCTGATCTTATTCTCATTTTTCTTTATCCTTTTTCTCTAAGTCTTTTTGAGCTTTTTCTTTATCTTTTGCGGTAGTTACTTTAGACTTTATTTCCAATTCTTTCTTTTTAATTCCAGCTTTTTGAACATCTGCCATTGCTCCTTGTGTTTGAACCTTTAGTAATAGACCGTTTAACTTGTCTGATGCACCAGCTTCACCATCTTTTATTTTATCTTTGTTTTCTTTATTTTTCTTAAGAAAATCTTTGACTTTTTTTACAGCGTCCTTTTGTTTTTTACCAGCATCTTTTATCTTTTTTGCGGTATTATCGCCCTTCTCGAATAGGAAGTCTTTATATGAGTTTAAAAAATTCATAATTTATATATCACTATTATCTAAAGAATAGGGCTCCTTTTTGCGCTGAAATTGAGAATGCTTTAGTCCAATCATCATATTTCTCCATGTAATAATCAACATCTTCTGAATTATGAATATTATTTTCTAAATATCTTCTAAATATATGTTTATGTAACATAAATTCAGCATGTAGTTTTTTAGACTCTTCTACTCCTATTACACCGTCGCAATCTGAAAAATCTATTAGTTCGTAAAAGGGAGTTCCTTCATAGTCTTCATTTTTCCAAAATTCTTCGCATTCTACTCCATGAATGGCTTCGCATAAATAACCCCTAAATTGGTTATATCCACTGTAACTTCCAGCCCTAAAACCATGTCCTTCTGTTTCTAAGGTTGGTTCATACCATCCTTCAGCATATTCGTGTCTTGCAACATGTTTAGGTCCTTTACCTATGTAAATACTTTCTCTTGTCTCTTTTCCTTTTTTTAAGTTGGAATAACTTGCTATATCTAGTCCCATAATTTTATATTTCCCATATTGTTTTCTTTTTCTTTTTTGGTTTGCTGTATAACCACCATAAATGTATTTTTAGTATTAATCTTTTCATATTTTATTATATTAACAAATACTTAATTTGTTTCGTTACCTGTATGATTTTGAGTTTTTCCAGTTTCTGAAAACATGGGTTATTTCTTCACTAACGGGCTTTTCTTTAATTGTTTGAAATTTAGGAGTTTCCTGTTTTGGCATAAACTCTTTCATAATTTTCCAAAGCCTATGATATTGAAGATCTGAAATAACCCAATCTCTCTTCGCTTTGTCTAGGGTCTTTGTTACCCTTTCATAGTCTTCAAGTTCTATCCACATCATACAATCTTTACCAACCCTTTCAAAACTTTCTTTAGTTCCAATAAAGACATTCGAACAAGGTGAGCCACCTATCGATATTTTTTCTTTTGGAGCTTTACCAGATCTTAGACTTCTTAATGTACCAAAACCCGTTCGCTTTGTTAATTTACTTGCCTGATCGGCATCTTTTCTTGAAAGGACTTCGATTGTATTTCCTGTCTTGTGATTGACTACATCAACACATCCATATTTTTCTACTTCTGAACATTCAACGCAAACAGAGTAACCTAAGTCAACTCTTCCTTGTGGAATGGTTTCATCGCATTTTTTACAAATCATATTATTTTGAATTACTTAATCTCCACTTGGCTACTTCTTTCCAACCATACCTATTATCAAATATTTTTTCAATAGCAGCGGCCATTTTATTAAAGTTTCCATATTCATCCCATGTTACATGACTATTAATATGTCCCGAACTCATATCCCATTCGGTGTTTAAAAGTCTTTGGTAGTGTTTTCTATCGTTATTCATATTATCTGTTTTAATCATTATACTACTAATATAATAAAAATAAACGACATAAAAAAATCTGGGTGCAACTATTTTCACTCAGGTCTAAACTTTTCTAATCTTCTTTTAAGTCTTTTAAACCTGTATTCAAATGTACTATATTTAATTCCCATTTTGCGGGCTGTTTCTGCCATTGATTCGCCCTTCACAAGAACTTCATTAAACATTCTAGTATCTTCTGGTCCTAGTGATTCTAACATTTCTCTAATCAATTTTCTGTGGCCCTTTAGCTCTAGCTGTTTATCTAAATCAGCACTTGGATCTGCTAAACCATAATGCTTGTCTAATCTTTCTGTATTTTTAATTCTTTTTTGTCTCTGTTTCTTATTCCAATATTCCACTGTAAAATTTTTCATAGATCGGGTCATCCAAGTATTAAACTGTGCTTTTTTGCTATCGTATAAATGTAACTTTTTACTTATTCTTCCAAGAAAATCTATCGCCATATCATTTACCTCTTCTGGATCTGAATAGGCCTTTCCATACCAATCTTTAATTTTTTTATAGAAAACCATTTGATATTTCTGAAAAAGTGGACCAAAAGATTTGGTGTTCCCTTTTAAATAGCTATTAACAAGTTCTAATTCTTCTTCTTTTGTAAGATAAACATATTTCTTTTTCATATAGATTATATTGAAAAATACTAAATAGTTTATGGTTCGTAAGGAGTATGTTTAAAATAGTTGATTATGAACTCAGAGTATCTTGGGTTTTCTTCATTATGTTCATTTTGAACCGCATTATTAATAATAACATTTTGTGTTGTTTTATTAAAAATTTCTAAAACCTCCTCATCTCTAATACTCCTTACGCATTTATCATTAAAGAAAATATCTATTCGGTCAGGTCTCCAATCAAGTTTGTATTTATTAAAAGTGTTATCGGGTTTTTTCCATGTATAATAATGACATTCTGCCCCAAGATCATAATTATCGGGCTGCTTACCTAAGTGAAAGTTTGTTTTAACCTTCCAAAAATTACCAAGTAATGCATCTATGTTCCAGTTAAAATAGCTTCCTTTCTTATTTGAATATCCTTCAAATATGTCTATTTCAGGTGGCCAGCTTTCAAATGCCCAAGTCCAAAATGCAGGCCATAAATAGGGTCCTTTAGGTAATTTAGCCTCTATTTCAAATATACCATATTTGAAAGGTGTAGTACATGAAACCAAACCAACCCCAATCTTAGATTTTATACCTAAATTTGGAAAGTATTTTGGGTTTTTGTGGGTTTTTAAAATTAATTGACCTTCTCTAAGTTCTACTGCCATAGGGTCATAATATGATATTGGTTTTCCTGGATGTATATCTCCCCATCTCTCTCGTGTAAGCCACTCATACCCGCACCATTCTATTTTATTCTTGCTCATCTTTATTATATATTTTGAATATAGCCCCTATCTTTAAATCTATACGGTCTCTGTCCTCTTTATTTCCAATAATAATACTATTCCAAATTGTAAAAACATGTCCTGAAACATTCACTATGTAAATTCCTTTAGGATATTCCCTAATAAAATCTCTAACAGAAACTGTATATCTATGGTCATATTTTATTATTTTTTTGACTTTAGTCTTGTTTAAAAAGTTTAGACCTTGTATAGACTCCATCTTACCTATCCAACCTTCTACACCTTCTCTATCTTTTCTTCCGAATCTTTTTTTACAAAATTCATATGCTTCTAAATAAGTACATCCTGTTGAAGAAGCAATTGCCCTAACGGCACAGTCTTTTTCATCATCTAATTTCTCTCTTTCTTCTATGCCTTTGATACCATCTAGCCATTCCAAATAAAGTGTCCCTTCTTCTGTGATTTTAACTATTTTACCCATTCCTCATATGCTAATTGATAGGCCTCAACAATATTAATTTCGGGAGATCTATTAATTAATTTTTTTGCGTAGTCATCTACTTCCCAATGAAGTCCATGTGTGTTTGCTTCTTTTAGTATTAACGCTACATGCTCATATTCTATTTGCCCTGGTTTGTTAGTTGTCTTCATTTTTTAATTTTAGTAAGTTTGCACATTTTTCAAATTCTTCTCTTTCTTCGAAATAGTCTATCATTTTTTGAATGTCTTCTTTTGTTATATTAGTAGGGTCAAATGGATATACTGTAAAATTATCACCGTTTAGACTGTACGTTGCTACAACATCTCCAGTATATGATGTGAAATAATGAGTGTTATGTTCTGTTAAGGTAGATGAAAAACATTTATTTCCTATTGCAAACTCATACATAAGTTCCATTGGGGCTGTAAATTTTTCTAATGCCTCATCAGGACTAGAGTACTCAAAATATTCAGGTTCGTCAAACATTTTATTTCTATTTTAAATTTAGCGGACTGAACTGCCAGTCCTTTATTTGTTACCGGGGAAGGATTCGAACCTCCGTTACCTGGACCAAAACCAGGAGTCCTGCCTCTAGACGACCCGGTAAAATGTACTCCGACGGGTAGTCGAAACCCGATTTCCAGGATGAAAACCTGGCGTCCTAACCATTAGACGACCGGAGCAAAGAGTATTTATCCTCTAAATAACCCCTTTAATTTGGCATAGATTCTTTCAAATACCTTTCCAAACCCGTTTTGAATTTCTTTTTCAGCTTCAGCGTGTGCTGAATCTAAATCAGAATCAACAGCGGATGTAGTATCTTCTATCTTTCTCTCCAAATCACTTAAAACTTTTTCTAAATCAGCTTGAAATTCTTCTACTGCCTCTTTAGTAAGATTACGGATATCTTCAATACCACCTTTTCCAGATTCAAGATCTGCTAATAATTCTTTAGCAGTATTTTCTAACTTAGAAATATAATCTGACTTAAGTTGTTTAACCAATCCGTGTAACTTTTCAATAATTTGTTCTAATTTCATAGATTTTAAATTATTTTTAATAACAGACTTTATTGTTTGCTACTTTTATATATCTCGTCCGAGCCTAAAATTTGTGCGTATTGTACTGCAATTCTTAAGGCCATATTTACTGAAATTATAGGAGTTTTTGCCTTTTTAGCCCTATCATAAATTTCATTATCTTGGTTTTTAGTATATTCTTCTGGGGTATTTCCACAAACCTTTTTAAATGCTAAATCTAAAACATTGATATTTTTAACAAAGGTCCAATGGTTCCAATTTCCAGTCTCTCTATAAATTTCAACTGCCTCTTTTGAAGGAGTTAATGGAGAACCCGTAATATCTTTAAATAGTTTGACTGCTTTCAGCATTTCACCCTTTCTAACACTGTCTTCTATTTCATCTAATTTAGAAGGTCTAAAATTTCTTTTAATTTTATTAAAATTTTCAAGTGCCTTAAGGTCTTGAACTGCAGTCTTTTTATTATTTTCAACAGAAAATTCTACCTTTTTCTTTTTCTTTCTATAGGGTCTTCTCTTTTTATTATTGTTGTTCTTCTCCATTTTCTTCTTTATTATTATAAGGTCGTCCATTCCTAGCGTCTAAGTACCCTTTTATAAAACCCTTTATCATCGGGTACGGTCCTATGTGAAATAAAAATAATAGAATTAATATTGCGAGTAAACTAATCATTTTAAACTACCTGGTTAATTTGTTTGTTTTATTTTATATTATATATTAATCACTAAGAAAGTTTCACCCTGTTATTCCTGATGTCTTCCCAGCATTTGTTAATGTTTTCTTCAGCTAGTTTAATGGCGTCTATCTCATTAGGGTTTAAATAGTTAGAGAATTTATATGTCTTTAAAGACTTTAAAAGTAATTTCTTGTCTTGTAAAAAATGTGCCCATTCATGAATTGTTGTATCTATTAGATCTTTTACTGTTTTATGAAAACTACTATAGACTATTATTTCATTTTCATCTATTTCATATTCTCCATAAATATCAGATTTATTCCAATCTACCCAAACAATAGGCATATTTTTTTTATAAGTTAGATTATTCTTACACCACTCTGAAACCATAAAAACAAGGTTAGCAATGTCTTTTTTTCTTTTATATTTTAATGTTGTATCTAAAGCCCAATCATTCTTCATATTTATATTTTAAATTAAACCTAGCAGTACCTCCATTATTATAAACCCAATTGTAAATGAAATTATAGAGGCAATTATTATCGTGGTTTTGTTTTTTCTCTTACTCATCTCTTTTTTGGTTTGTACATATTTGAAATTCTTTTGTTTATACCATAATCTAATAAAACGGGCTGGTCTTCGTAGATTCCCCAATTAGATATGTTATATAAGTCACAATTTTCTATCTTTAGTTCGCTTATGCTGTTTCTTATTAATTCTAATCTATTATGTGAAAATCTATCTAATGGGCTAACGCGTTCTTGACACACGATTCCAAATCTTTCCCATATTAAAGGAGCAAAGAACTTAGTGTGTTTATATTTGTTCCATATATAAGATTCTTGCTTACCTTGTAAATATCCTCTTCGTGATAATGGAAACTTATAGACCTTAGACTTTATAAGAAATACTAGCCTAGTCGATATCTTTATCATAATTTTTTATAGGTTCTCTAAAACTTAATTTTATAGATTTAATTTTCTTTGTAGTATACTTATTCCATGATATTTCATGAAAGTAAAATATTCCAGATTTTATTAGAGTATCTAAAACTGCTATTAAGCCTCCTAATTCTAAAGACCCTGTTACAAAAAAGACTATTAAAAAACTAACACTAAGACTTATAATTCTCCATGTTATTGTTTTCTTAATATTCTTACCCTTTATAAACCTTTCTATCTGGCTTTTTCTTTTTTTATAAGATTTATTTATTTTATTTTGAAATTTCATAAAGTCTCCTTCTTTGTCGGCAGTTAAGCCACCTACTGTGTGCACCTTGTCATATTCTTTAGGCCATGGTCCTGGTTTATCTGCATGGTCTAAAAAATCTTGAATTTCTGGATCTTCTGTCCAGTCCTTTTTATCTTCTTCTTTCTTTTTACTCATTTCCAATTTCTTTTTCCCACATTGTTATTAGACAATCTCTATCCATTTGATTCCATTTAAGATGCTTTTCTTTCCACTCTTCACTCTGTTCTCCATTGTAATTTGGCCAACTTCCATCAAGATAGGCTTGCCATCTAAAACCTTCTCTTGGTTGATAATTTTCTACCTGTTCCCAAGTTATTGTTTTATCACCTAAAAGAATTCTACAAAGATAGTTTTCTTTCTCACAATAGTTTAACATCATCTTTGTTAATACCCTTCTTAAAAAAGTATTTTGACTCTTAGGAAGAGTATACATTTGCCAACATGCTAAATGAAAAGCAAAGCCCATATAATAGGCCTTTGAAAGTTTAAGCTGAAACTCATTCCATTCTTCTTTTTTATCATAATGAAACCTTGAAGTGTATTCATTATTTGATATTACGTTTCTTTCATAACCACAAACCTTTGCAATTAGCCTATTAAAATTAAAGGCAACAAACTTTTCTATAATACCAAAGAAACATGCAATATTCGTATACATTTTTAGTTTCTTTTCAGATTGACATGTTAGGGTTTTTGTCCAAGCCCACATATCAGGTGTCATATTATATTTTCTTGAGAGTTTATAGGGAAGTTTGCTTGCTATTTCGTCAAGTTCTATTAGATCTCCATTAACCTTAAGAGCAGCAAGTGACATAATTACCTGGTCTCTTGTAACATCATCTTCATGCCACCTTCCAGTATGTCTCATCGCCTGATAGTGGTCTTTTCTAAAATGCGTCCTATCAGCACTTACAAGTCTATAACATTCTAAAATACCTTCTTTCATTAAAGGGTCTTTCCATGTTATATATGCGACGCCTGTTCTCCATAATGCATCTCCTTCTCCAACATTAAGGTTGCCCTCCTTCTTAGCCCATTCCCAAGGTTCTTCACACATCATTTTTGTTTTTGTGTCAAAGTATTTTCTTGAAGAATGTTTTTTACCGGGCTTGTAGGTTGTCATTATTAAATATTTTCTGAAGAATTGAAATATTTTTCAATAGCCTCTAGTTTATCATCAGCATCTACAAGAAGTGATAATGCCTCTTGCGCGTCTTGCATAAAATCATTTGCAGTATGATCTCCAATACCAACTGCCTGGTTTTCTAATAGGTCTAGTGCCATTAGTGCTTTTTCTCTATCAGCCTTTGCCTGTGCCTTTAAGGCTATAATTACTCTACTTCTATTCATTTTTATATTTTATTTTATTTTAAACCTTTTCCATCAATAAGTTTTACAGCTGTAGGTACAGCATTAAAAAAACCAAAGCTAAACATCATTAAACCCCAAAGCCATGTTAATTCTTCTTTTGTATTCATGAGTTCCCATCCTTTTATTAAAAGAAACAGGGTTATCATACCCATTAGGCCTTCATTATCTATTATCCGGCTTTTTAATGCTTTTTTTAAGTTTTTTAATTTCATTTCTTCTATCTTTAGATTTATTAGATTTTTGTTTTTTTGTTTTTTCAGGATTAAGGTCTTTGGCCTGTAACCTTTTTATGTTTTTTAAAACATCATCTCTGTTTATAGAGGCATCTTCACAATGAACTATTTCATTTTTTTCATTGTAAAAAGTTCTTAGTCTTTTACCTAATATCCAGTTTTCTGAAAATGTTTTAGCTAATGCTGTCCAATCTTTGTTATTCACTTGCGTAGTTTTTTATTAATTATTATATTAGTTTATTTAAAAATGTTTCATTTAAAAATATCATCGTCTTCTGAAAACTCTTTTAGTATTTTTTCTATTTCTTCTCTATTATTTAAGTAGAATTGTAAATCTTCTGGAGTTTCTAAAGATTCACCATTCATTATTCTTATCGCGAAGATTTTAACATCTTTACTATATTTCATAGTCTCTATGGGGGTGAGATTTATCTAATTTACAAAATATCCTATCATAGCCTATACATGGGTAATGGTACTGTTTAGCTCCTCTTTTAGGGTTATTGTTTTTAACGGTTATTGTGTACTGCGGAGTATTCCAATCTACAACACGCTGTGGAGTTTGAGCATAACTTAATTTCGTTACAGCTCCTACTTTTACTCCACCATCAAAGAACTTAAATTCTAAAATGTCTCCTAATTTATATTTGTGTTTTTTCTTTTTCAAGGTATGATTGTATTAACAAAATCTTCTGGTAATTCATCTGCATTTCTATATTGTTCTAATAAATCTATTAGCCCTTTTTTAGAAAAAGTATATGTTGTATCTTTTGTTATTTCATGTGACTTAGGGGCTTTGTATATGGCGTCCTTTGTCTGTCTTATCTCGTTTAGTGTTCTATTCTTTGACATAATTATAGTTTATTCTTTTATCATGATATTAATAGTATGAGGAGTTGTTTCATCTCCACCGAAATAGGGATATAACTTGTAACGTTTATAGTCTCCTGCACATGGTCTAGATACTGTTGAAATTACTCCATTAACTCTTAATTCATAACTGTTTTTATTTATAGATAAATGCATGCGATTTGTTTCATTTATATTAACATTAGTTATCTTTTTAAAATCAAATTGACCAGCAACTCTTCTATACCATAAAATTTCTAGGCTATCATTTAACCATCTCCACCCAAATCGGATTGAATTATCAGAATGATTATTATCACAATCACTTACGCCCCATAATTTATTTACATCATGTTGATTTACGGGATCAACTGTCGTGTACTTTGCTGATTCGTCAAATATTACTTCAATGTTAAAACTATTAGACCTTGTCGTGTTATATCTCCAACCTGATCGGTGCTTACCTTTCTTGATCGTGTATGTTTGAAAACCATTCTCATCAATCTTTTTACAACCAAAAAATGCTAAAAAAATTAGTAGATATTTTCTCATTTACCTAGGTATTTGCTAAGTCCCGATTTACCTGATTTAACTTTAGGGTCTCCAACATAAGGTTTTCTTACATCAATGGCTCCACCTGCAAGTTTACTTGTAACATTTTTTACCTGTTCAGGTTCTACCTTTGGCATATCTGCTCTTGGTGGTGCTCCAGCAGGAGGTCCAACTTTTTGTAAAAGATTAAGACTTGCTTGAATCTTCTTTTCTCCTTTTGTTTCAAACCAATCTATTGCGCTTTCTCTATTGTAAAATTCAGGGTTCATATTCTCTCCGTCATAAACACAATTTCTAACATCTTCTAAAGTTGCTTTAAAAATATTAATATCTCCTCCTTTTGGCGGAAGACCTCTCTTATTTCCAAGAGCATCTCCAGCCTGTCTAAGAACTGGTATTAAATCACCAATTCTAAGCTGTGCTTGAACTCCTCCAACTCTTGCGCTTGGATTGTTAAATATCGTAGCTGCCCATCTGTGATGTCCGTCTAAAATACGGTTATCTGAACTAATAATAGCATGAAGACTTCCACCTTCAACTCCTCCAATTGCCATACCTAGGGCTTTTCCTAAGTAAACCGCATCTTGAGATGGTTTAAGTCTACTTGCAGGTATTTGAACAGGTTTTGTTTCAACAACATCATCCATTGAAGTATCATCCTTATAACCTCTTTTAAAAAAGTCTTTGTCTTTTTTCCACTGGTCTGGAAATTTGTCTGGGTCTATTTCCTGTGTAGGAAGTTCTTCATTTAAAAAACTTTCTAATGTCATTACATTTCTAGATTCTTTCATAAATGTTAATTTTGTCTTGTCTTTTCCATATTCTTTTAAGAGACTTTTAATATAATTTCCAAATAGTCTAAGGTTATGCAGAGCAGTTTGTCTATTTTCTAGAGGTTCTCCTCCATTATCTCCCATAGCTGCTTTATGTCCATCTTCGAATCTAATATCTAGGTCTTTAAGATAGTCTCCAAATGTTTGTGTTAATTTCTCTTCTACTTTATCATATTCATCCCAATTATCTAAGATTGGTTTTAAATGTTTTGAAAGATCTGCAAGGTCTCTAGCAGCTCTTTTATCATATCTTAAAATATTGAATAGTTTACTTTTTGTGGTTCCTACCCATTCCGCAACTCCTTGGAGTATGCTATCTTCTATTGCATGAACTTTATGGTCTAATTTCTTTTCATTAACTGATTCTTGAAGAGATAGTGTATCACTATAACCCATAGCAGAAAGATAATCTGCGAAATCTTCTACAAGGTCTTTCTTATTTTTAATAGCCTCTGGTTCAAAGTCCATAATGTATTCTCTTAAACCCGCATCAAAATCTCGGCTATCCATCATACTAGATTTACTGATCCATTTCTTTTTGTATGGTTCCAATAATTTTGTGATTGCTTTTCCGTCCGCTTCTTCTGCATTTTCTGGATAGAGCTTATCGCCAAGATGTGCCTCGTTAACTACTGATTCTGGAAGCGGCTTTGCTTTTGTATACCTTAGCTTATTGTACCATTGATTTGACAAAATATAATCATCTGCAAAATCTATTAGGTCCATTTCATTACGAAATTTTCTACCACCAGTATCTATATCATGTCCTTTGTAATAAAGATTGTAATGGGCTCCTCTGCTGTCTTCTTTAGTTTTAAGATAAACTATTTCATCGTTACCGATATATTTGTCTGGCATTTTACCTTCGTTAACTGATTCATCAACATTAACTCCTTTTCTTTTAGCGTACTTTTCAACATCTCTTAAAAGCTTCAATAATTTATTTTTATCTAAATCTTCTTCGCTTTTATTCAGTTCTTTTTGAAGATTATTCATTAAACTCTTCATATACCTTTTTACGCCAACTTCTAAATCACCATTATCTATGTTGGCTTGTATAAGGTTAATAAGTTCTAAAACATCTTCCTTTGTTAAATTTTTAGCAGCCTTTTTATCATTGAACTTCTTTTTATAATGTCGAAGTACATCTCCCCAACTATCTCCTCCCATAAATGAACCACTAACAAGTGCGCTAGGACCAATAATAGCAAATAATGCAGTTGCCATTAATCCTACTGATCCACCTAAAGCTAATAAAGGTTGATACCATTCAAAACCTTCGTTAGCTGATTCTTTTAGATTATACATTGAAGCAATTGCTTTTGAAAAATCTGAATATCTATCGTATTCTTTTTGAAGTAATTCTTTTACTTCTGGATCTGTTTGGCTAATCTTTTTTTGTATCTTTCCTGAGTTGGGTATTTCTCCAAGTGCATCTAAAAGGTCGTTCCAATCAAATGTTTCTTTAGCTTCATTAACTACTGATTCTATGAATAATGTTTTTCCAGTCCTAGATTCAATACTTATTTTAGCATTAGGATATTCCTTTTGTAATTGATTGAATGCTGCTGGAACTATTTCAGGGGTTCCAACCAATTCTTGTTTAATTACTTTGTCATTTTCAGTAGCTACAAGAGATACGGGATAACTTCCCTTTTTTGCTGCATTATAAATCTTAGATAGTTTAGCTTCATCTATCGGATCTATTGATTCGTTAAGTCCTAATGCCTTATTAACCAGGTCTCTAATAACTGGTGAATAGTCGTCTTTAAGAGCCCATTTGATTTTTTGACCTTCGCTCTTTGCGTTTTTATTTAACCATTTAAGATGGTTGGCATCTGTAAGAAAATCACTAGCCTGTTTTGCTATTCCGCTTGGGTCTTCTTTAAATTCTTCAACTGTTGTTGCAAAATTTGATCCGTATGTCGAAGCATTTGTTTTTCCAATGTTGTGTATTCCACCAATCTTGATGACTATATTATTTGAGTAAGGAAATACCTCAAAAAAGACTACATCTCTTTCTTCTTTATTATCATTACCAGATACTTGGTCAATAGCATAAGTACTATGAACTCTCCAAGTCTTTTCTCCTTTTACGTTGTAAGGTGCTGACATAGTATCTTGACCAAATTCAGATGCTTTTAATTTATATGCTCTTGCTTCTGCAATAAAACTCTCTAATGTCATTACATGAGATTCTTCTAATGATTTAATAAGATTATATAATAGTTTTCCTTTTTCAGTTTGTGTTTCTCTTGTAGCAAGTCCTCCTAAATTCTTCATTGATAAATCAATTAAAAGTTTTTCAGAAGCTGGACCTTTATTTTCCCAACGTTTATCAGTTCCAATAACTTTCCCTAAAATCGCTGTACCCTGGAATGTACCGAGCATTTCAAGCTTATCTCCTCGTCTAATAGCAATTGCGTTACCTTCTCTTTTTGAAAAGTAAATATCACCACTATTACCGGGTTTTGTAAAATTCGTAGATGTGTATCTTTTTCTTTCATTAACCTTTGATTCATTTAAACCTGAATTTTCATCTACTCTATACGACTTTAATATATCTACTACATTACTTGGTAAAATAGCTGTATAATTTTTTAAGAATTGGTCTTGTTCATTTCTAGAAAGCAATTTAAAATTTTCAATTGAATTAGATATATTATTTAATTCTATTCCATCTGCGCTTGAAATATCCAGTTCTAATGATTCCTTAACTTCTATTTTACCCGTTGCTATTTTCTTTCTAAGTTTTTTGAATTTTGGATGAGCATAACCATATTCTTTAGCTCCTCCTAGTTTTTTGATAGTGTTATAGTAATATCTATAAGTTCCATCTCCATTTGATAAGTTTATTATAGCCTGTTTAATGTCTGGATTCTCCATTAAAATATCCACTATATCCTGATCTGAAAGTTCGTCCTTTAAATATTTTTGAATATCATCTGCTTGAGATTTATCGAATTCTTTCTTTTTAATTTTATTACCAATAATAGGAAGTTCTTTAACAATTGCCTTTGCTGTAGCCTTTGTTATGTTAATTCCTTTTTGCAATTTTTCATCTGACATGAAGCCTATTCTAGTAGCCAAACCAGCGCCTATTGCAAGTAATATAAAACCCGGAAGAGATATTACAGCCTCATCTATTGCGGTGTTAAATGATTCATTTGCAACATCATTATACATACTCTCTAACCATTTCTTGGTTTCAGCAGTATCTTCTACCATGTCGCCATATTCGGCCATAAATTCTTTTATAAATTCTTTAGCGTTTTTAGCCTCTTTAGCTATTAAATGAATATCGCTCATAGTCCCCTCATTAAGTGACATTGCGTATAATTCTAGTGTTATTAAATTTTCCATAATTTATTTTATTATCATTTTTCTAATAGTTTTATCCATATTGTTTCAGCCCATTTATTGGCGCTTATTTCCCATGGTCGTTCTTCCCATGGCATGTTATTTGTGATTTCTTTACCTTTCCATTTAACCGGAAAAGGCTCTAATATTCCGTTATACATGTCTATAACATGCCCCATTTCATGAAATATTACCCATAGTCTTCTTAAAGGACTGTCTATTTCAGAACTTATTGACACAAGATACATATTTTTATTGTATTGCCAGGTTAGACCTTCTAAAGATTGAATGAGAGGTTCATAAGGGTTAAATATAATAATAAGATTTGTATCTCCTATAAATTCTTTTGCTGCTAAATAGACTAATATGCACTCCTCAGGTTCTCCCATAGGTTGACAATAGACCTTTTGTGAATGCGAATTATTAAAAAATAGTAAAAATACCAGTAAAAATAACAATTTTCTCATATTCTATTTATCTCTAATTATTCTATAATAATTACCTGGCCTGTATTTGTAAATTCGACGCAGTATTTATAGTCATTATTATTTAAAAAATCAAAGACAACGGTTCTCATAGGTTCTGAATTACCTGTTATTATGTGGCAATTTCTTCTCTTCTTCCAAAAGAGCTCATTTGCTAAAACAAACTCTACCTCTTCATGTTTTATACCATGAAGATCTATGGTATTTTTAGTCTTATTTTTACCCATATATTTTATATGGTATTATTTATTCTTGTTTCAAATTTTACCGAAAAATTCATCGAATAACTGGCAATAGTCTGAATATTTCATTTCCTTAAGAAATTTACATTTTTCAAAATGTTCTTTGTTTTCAAAAAAATCTACCATTTTATTTTGAATTATTTCTTTAAAGTCTTGTATAGAAAGTTGCTGATAAAAATCGAATGGTAAATAGACAAGGTCTATAATTCCTGTTGTAAAAAGAAGTTCATCAATTGTAATTTCACCTGAAAGCACTTTATAACCGTTTTCCATGGCTCTTTCACGAAGTTCTTCTTCGTTTACGGGATCAATATTAAAATCGAATGGTTCCACTATTCTATCTTATTATATTACTACTGTTAATGCTTTTCCATAATAACTTACAGGAGTCCATCCAGTTCCAAAATACATAAAGGTTACTCTAGAGGCGTTTTTGAAGCTATAAACCTGTTCAAGACCGGACGCATCAGCTCCAATTATTTGCTGGGGTGACCCACTATCATTAATTATTACTATAGTATCTCCAGCATTACCAGTTCCTTCCCTAACGGGTAGGGTTACCTTGCAAATTTGGCCGGAAGCGATGTATATTAAGTCATTTGGCTGCGCAGAGTACTCAGACCCTCTAGAATTATCAGCAAGAGTTAAACTTCCTCCAACTGTACCATCTGTACCATCAGCTCCTTTAAGTTCTTCAGGAACTAAATTATAAAGGTCTATAGTATCTGTCATCGAGGGATGATTGATACATTCATAACTAAAAGATGTAGCGTCTTCTGGTATTTTTACTTGATACCCTGGACCTGGTTCTATAATGTTTCCATCAATATTAAATTTAATAGGGTGTGATGTATTGACCAGTTGATTATCAAAATAATATGTATGTCCTCTAAATACTGATATTTTTTTACTTTCAACTCCGTCAATTGCGTAATTACTATTAATAATTGATAATGTAAATGTTTTTGATATTACAACAGGTGCATCAGCTCCATCATTTCCATCCTGTCCATCCTGTCCATCAGCTCCATCCTGTCCATCCTGTCCATCAGCTCCATTCCAACCATTAGCTCCATCAGCTCCATCCTGTCCATTCCGTCCATTAGCTCCATCCCGTCCATCCCGTCCATCCTGTCCTGGCGCGCTACTTAAATTAATTATCCAAGTAACGTTACTATTTAATAAGTTACCATTATTTGTTATATGTGAAAATGTTAATTGAGTTCCACTATAAGCGGTTACTACTGCAATTTGAACATTGGTCATATCTAATGCATGTGTTATCGAAATATATTCGCCACCTACATAAGATAAATCAGAGTCTACTGTTAAAGTATTACCTGCATCGTTTGAATGTAAATCAGTTGAAGTTGTTGAAAAGTCTACACTTTTANCANCAGCTCCNNCNGCTCCATCAGCTCCATCAGCTCCAT
This sequence comes from Flavobacteriales bacterium, assembly GCA_002707145.1. Next base: position 42,189 of record PAMD01000009.1, read on the forward strand.
CAGCTCCATCTTGACCATCAGATCCATCTTGACCATCAGATCCATCTTGACCGTTTGATGGATTTGATTGAGGAGAATCAGTCCATTCTAATTCTGAATCTGCTCCTACCTGTAATATTTTACCCTGATCTCTTTCAGTATAGAGTGGTGTTATAGAAGGTATTGGATCTCCTACAATATTAATAGTACCCTGCATTGAAGTATGCCAGCCGCATAAATAGGCTAGTTCATTTTTAGGGTAGTCCCACGGAACTTTTATCGTTGTTGTACCATCTCCTTCTGGTTTGGTATCTACAGAGAATTCATGAAGTATTATAGGAGGGCTGTCCGGAGTTTTAATTCTCTGTTTATTGTAAATACTTAAACCTGCCCTGATATTATTTGAGGCAGCTCCATTTCGATCATCATCCACAAAGTCAAATGTTTTATATGGTGATGTACTGTCTTCTTTAAATAGTTTTAATTTAGCACCTCCATCTTTTAAAGCCTTAAGCTTTAATGTAAGCTTTTCTCCAACTGTAACTTTATCTTGTATTAAAGAATCAGTAGTATAATCTTCTAAATTTAAGATTCCTTCAGGATCTCCATCATGTTCTTTAGTAATATAATTGGTTACTTTAAGGTCTTTTATTCTTATTCCTGCCGGGTATGTTGTTGTTATTAGACTATCAGCTGTTTTTCCATAAATAGAAGTTCCAAAGTATAAATCATCTACTACAGGGTTACCGGATGTAGTGTAATATTTATCTGTCCATGTGTATTTTTTCTCTGCTATTAATAAGTCCGCCTCATTCCATATCCAAAATTCAGCCTCACATCCTCCTCCAGCTTGAGGTCTTAATTTCATTCTAATCTTATAGCGATTTTGTACAGTACTACCGGTGGACTTAGGGATCATTAATAAATGGTCTAAAGGATTTGTATGCACTGCTGGGTCATATTCTTCACCCTGTTTAATATTTGATAAAGGAATTCCTTCATTTACCATCTGTGACTCTGCATTTGTACCGTGTCCGTCCCATCCTATTAAGTATGGGAAGTTAGGGTTTTTAGTATCTTCTATTCTTTCAAAAAGTCCGGTTTCCTGATTAAACATCTTTTCTGTTTTATTAGGATCGTAATATGCGTTTCCATGTGATGCGTTGTCAGTGACCCCATTGTGTGTAATTAAAGAACTATTATTAGGGTTTCTCAGATAAATGTTTCTACCCTGGGAATATATTCCATATTGCATGTTATTAGGGTAGTAGTCATTACGATTTAAACTATTATAATCATGTTCTTCAAATGTTGTTGCTGGGTCAGGTCCATCTTTATATAGACCCATGTAATAATAGTCTGAATTATACTGCCATCTATGATTCCAGGTTATATCTACTTCTTGTCCATATCTAATTGTTGATGTATCTACAGGAGTTTCTGATCTTTTAATTTTATCTTTTAACATAATACCAGCATCTAATACGGGTCCGATATTACTTTTATAAAGTTCTACACCTTCAGAAGATGCTATGGTTGTAGCATTTCCAACAAACCATTTATCTCGGGATACAGGTGCATTTTTTACTGAAACATCCTTTATGGTAAATATGTCGCTTTCCGTGTTGGAACTATCCCTACCGTAGAAAGAACTTTGAAGATATAACATTTCTTCGGTTCCTGTATCCCAGTGCCACTCTTTAAACCACTCGCCATTTCTATAAATTATCAATTGACATCCTTTTTCATCTCCAGGTATGAAGCATAGTTTCCATACATCACCTTTAACTGCGAGTTCTAACGGCATTGGAGTATCTCCATTTGCCAATATATCTGTTTCAGCTGTTCCTCCTGCCTGATATCCTTTAAATGTGCCTACAAATGGGTTATTTCTATGTCGCTGATCTCCATCTAAAAAATAGGTGTCTTTTTGACCACTTTCATCTCTATCATATTTGTATTTATATCCTCCATCAGAGGTACCATATTCCATATAATATCCAGTATTTGGAGGCATAACCATAATTTGAGGTCCTTGAAAATAAAGACCATATTGGACTCTTCCAGAATAGGTAAAATCTGTATCGTCATTTTCGTCAATGTGTCCGTCATTTGTCATTAAACCAATAAAATGATAGCCGGCTGCAGACACTGGTGTATTACTACCAGTATACTTAAACTCTACAGACATCTCCTGCTCACCGCTTCTGCGTAGAGGTTTTTTGTATATAATACCACTTTCCCATGGTGAAGTGGCGTTTCCATGCTCTGGTCCTCTATCGTCTGTCGTACCTACGGTTACTCCATCCGCTCCAAT
>PAMD01000010.1 GCA_002707145.1 Flavobacteriales bacterium
GCCCAAAATCAATTTGAGCGCTCCAAAAGATTGCATGATGAAGGTAATATTTCTGATAAATCATTTGAGGATGCTCAAGAATCATTCTCCTCNGCAAGAGCTCAGTTAGTNAGAGCGGAAGTATTCTTAGAAAATGCTCGAATAGCTTTAGATGATACAAGNGTAAGATCNCCAATTGCTGGTACTGTTATCAGNAGANNAGCTGAAGTGGGCCAAGTGATNACTTCACCAACATCNGCTGTAGGTGGCGGNACATTATTAATGGAGATGGCAGATCTNAATAAAGTTCGAGTNAGAGCATTAATCGATGAGATAGACATTGGNAAGATTACTATTGGTCAAGAAGTTACATTAAAGGTTTCAGCNTATAGGGACAAAAAATTTGTGGGAGTTGTNTCNAAGATNGAACCTATGTCAAAAATTGATCAAAATGTTACGACATTCCCAGTNCTAATAGACATCGAGAATCAAGATAATTTATTACTNATAGGAATGAACACTGACGTTGAAATTGAAATTTTAAATGAGGANGTAGCTTTAGCATTACCAGCNGGNTCTTTGAGAACGNGAAAAGANATTNGTTCNGTTGCTCCGTTGCTTGGGATTAANNAAGATGAGNTNAATAATTTTTTAACCAAAAGAGTTGAAGGCGAAAATTTTGACNCATACATAGTTCTTAAAAAAACNAAGAAGGGNGCAATACCTATTTGGGTAAAAGTTGGAAAAACNGATCTTAATTATGTTGAGGTNAANCAAGGCATAGAGTNTAACGAAGTAGTATATGTTCTNCCTAGNGAAGGTCTCATTAAATACCAGCAAAANTTNTCTGAAAGAGTAAAAGGTAGNTTCGGTTAANTTATGGTATTGCAAGAGTCAATTTCTACCGCAGTAGATTCTATTAGAGCTAATTTACTAAGATCTCTTTTGACCACCATTGCGATTGTTATTGGCACNGCATCNGTGATTGCCATGGTNGGGATTGGATCAAGCGCTCAAAGAGCAATTGATGATTCAATTACTAATTTATCNGCACGAACNTTATCTGTATACCCATCCCGTGGCAGGGGCAGNCAAAAAATAAGCGCAGCACCTCTCTCNATTTCTGATGCAGATGCATTAATNAAAGACAAAGAGATAAACTGGAGAGTATCTCCTGAAATNAGNGGNAGCAANTCCTTAAAATATAAAAATGAAAGCATTAGCATCTCTGTTATTGGNGCCAGAGAAAGTTATTTGAGCATTCAAGGNTATGAAATTGACCAAGGNNCCTTTTTTACCGAAAGAGATGATCTGGCTAGAAAAAGAGTCGCAATCATTGGNTCNAGTGTAGGNACTGAGCTCAAAACATCTTCAAAGGCTTTGGTNGGACAGGATATTGATCTAGGTGGCGTGACTTTCAAGATNATAGGAGTNACTAAATCTGANGGATCCTCAGGNTGGTCTAATCCNGATGANCAAATTTATATACCATTGTTAACAGCATCAGATAGAGTNTTTGGTAGAGATAGAGTNGATTCAATTCGCGTTGAAGTGCCGAATACNTATACGCCTGAAGAAGCNATGATTTCTATTGAAAGAGTTCTNCGAAGAGAGCATGACATAGGTCCAGGNGANGAAAATAATTTNAGAATTAATGACTGGTCACAGTTCACTGATTTGCAAAAACANGCCACNGCAATTTTNTCGGCTNTANTAATTGGCATTGCTGGCATCAGCNTGATGGTNGGNGGCATNGGCGTGATGAATATTATGCTNGTNTCTGTAACCGAAAGAACAAGAGAAATAGGNCTAAGAAAAGCNTTAGGAGCAACTCANCAGGCAATACTTCTNCAGTTTATTATTGAGGCTGTAACTCTTTGTATTATNGGNGGNATNATTGGNGTCNTTTTTGGNTCNAGCTTATATTTCTTNGTAACAGTNTTTCAAGATTGGGTCTTCACCATACCTTTNTCNGCNATATTAGGNTCTGTNATGTTTTCAGCATGTGTTGGGTTATTTTTTGGTATTTGGCCTGCAAGGAAAGCAGCACAATTAGAGCCAGCTGTAGCCCTACGATACGAATAATCTATGAGAATCATNCAACTGCTACCCGAACTCAAAGTNGGTGGTGTTGAGCGNGGNACAGTAGANCTTTCTGATCATCTTGTAAAACTAGGTCATGATTCTGCNGTTATCTCNGCGGGAGGACAACTAGTAGATTTATTAAATGAGCATGGCGCTAAGCACTATGAACTTCCTATAGCAAAAAAAAATATAAGGGCATTAGTACAAATCAGCAATTTAAAAAAAATATACTCAAAGTACCAGCCTGACATAGTTCATGTCCGATCGAGGTTTCCAGCATGGATAAATTATTTTGCTTTAAAGAATTTTAGGGGCAAGAGACCCATTGTCATATCTACCTTTCATGGTTTGTATAGCAAACCTTTTTACAGTAAATCCATGTCCTATGCAGATGAAATCATCGCTATTTCTGAAACCGTTCAAGACTATATCAATGAAAACTATAAAGTAGATAAATCTAATGTACATTTAATATATCGAGGGTGTGATCTTAAGGAGTTTAATTCATTAGCATTAAGTGAGGGATGGGCAAAAACATGGTTTGATGAATTTCCTCAAACTAAAAATAAAATTATCTTAAATTTACCAGGCAGGATAACTGGCTGGAAAGGGATTGAGTCTTTCATCGATCTTTTTTTGCATATAGATACTTCAAGGTTTCACGGCATTATCCCCGGCCCTGTTGCTGCAAATAAAAGAGGCTATTTCAATTTATTAAGTAGATTGATTAAACAAAAAAATCTTTCAGATCATCTTTCGTTTTGTGGTGCTAGATCTGATATAGCTGAGGTTTATAAAATTTCAGACATTGTTATGAATTTATCATCCAAACCAGAACCATTTGGGAGGACAATTATCGAAGCTGCTGCTTGCGGTACCCATGTTATGGGCTGGGACAGAGGTGGAGTCAAAGAGTCTATCAACTCTATTAATCCTGTTGGCTTGGTTGAGTATGGCAATGTTGAAATGCTTGCTAAACAAATTGACAAAGTCTTGATAGCATCACCCCCCGAATCTATACCTATACAATTTACAAAAGAGTCTTTGGTAAGTGAAACGATAAAGGTTTATGAATTGGCTTTAAGCAAATCTTCATAAATTTCTTTTGTTTTCTTGGCAGCACTTATCAGTGAATAATTTTCAATCAAGGCTGCTTTTATGCCTTCCATATTTAATTTAGGTAACAAAGGAACCATTTCTTCCAGCAGAGCTTGTAAACTCCTTTGATTGCCAGGCTCTGACAAGCATTCCGAAGGAATTAAATCAGGAATCATTCCTACTCTTGATCCAAGAACCGGGATTTCGTGATTAATAGCTTCCAAAAAAACTCTGGAGCTTCCCTCTCTTTGACTGGATACAATCAACCCACTGGCAGTTTTATATTTACTTTTAATGGAGTTGTAATCACAACTTGATACGATTTTTATTCGATCTGCTAGATTTAAGTCATTGATAAGTTGAGTTAGTTTCTGCTCTTCTGGACCAGAGCCGATAATTTCTAAATTTTCTTTAATATTGATCCAACTTTTAATTAGCTGATCAAAACCTTTTACTTTTATAAGCCTGCCAATTGCAATAATGGATCCGCTGCGCAAAGATCGTTTTCCGTCATGACATGGATTGAACCAATTTGGGATATAAGTGCCCTTTGGTATATCTTTTATAAGCAATTTATTTACACTTATAACAGCATCCATACTTGCAAGAGAATCACTATTTTTTTTATGATCATGGATTGTTGCAATAATCTTAATATTGCTAAAAATCTTTACTACCTTTCCTATGAAGCTTGCTTTGGCACCATGACAATGCAAGATGGAGATATTATGTACATTTAAAAACTTAATTAATTTGTAGGTATTAAGTGGAGAGTATCTTGAGCTAAAATTTAATGATTTAGTTTTCATACCAACCATATGATGATGAATAGATTCGTCACAAATAATAAACTGTTCCGATGTATCAGACATGAATGATGATAGCTCATATACATGCCGTTCAATTTCAGAAAAGGTTTGACTTAATACCAAATGCGCAACTTTCATCTTTGGTTAATAAATTTCATGATGGAAAATGATACCTTTTCAACTTCTGTTAAAGGCTAGAAATATAAAGAAGAAGTTTCAATTTTAGAAATATCCATTCCCCCATTTTTTTAATTATGCTTATGATAAATATAACAAAAGGGCTTCTAAGATTAAATAAAATATATTCTTTATTAGAAAACACTATCTCTCACAAGAGTTAAGATTAGTTTTAATAAAAAGTGAAATCATAAGGCAGAAAGTAATTATTGATTTTTTATTAATTTATTCTGATACAAAGTCTCTGGCGTGCTCAAGATAGATAAGTGAAAGCTAGGCATGAGTTTTTTCTGAAAGATCTTTACTTATCCTTAAATGCATTAATCTTATTCTTCTTTCAACATAAATTTTTGCAAAAAAATCACTGAATTTTTCGAGGGGTAGAAATGATTTTGAGCCAAGTCCATCAACAATTTTTAAAACAATCTGATACCCCTCATAACCAACAACTATATTATGTGGAAGCAGATCTTTAGTTAAAATAAGAGTATCCCTAAGCCAAGATTCAAGATCTAAGATCGCTTGCTTTATCTCTCTTGTCATTCCATAAGTGAACAAATATTTTTCAAGAGTAATGGCCACATTATTTTTTTTATCTTTGATTAATTCTGTTTCAGAGGCTTGGCCCAAAGAGGTATCAACCATTCCATACCATTTGGCTAAATGTTTCCATTTATATGAATCATCTGCCTTAAGAGCTCTTTGACTGTAGCCAACTTTTTCTCGAAAGTTATCATCAAAACTTATTTCTGATCTAAATTTTTTATACCAAGGAGCATTCTGCTTAAGATATTTTGATCTGCCCTGATAAGTAACTTTTATGCATCTATTCTCATTTTTAGGATGTATGTAACATCTCCGATTGCCACCTTCTGCAAAAGGTTTTATTTCATTTAGATTAATCACTTGCAAATAATAACTTATAAGACATTCATGAGGATATTAATATTCCCCGAGATTAATAATATACTTTTGATATAATTATTTAATCTTCTTAATGTACTTTTTTCAATTGATTGAATTTCAACTTGTAAAGATTCCGATTAGTGACAGTTTAATCTGCAAAGTAATTATTTTTAATTAAAATCTCTATAATTTTTGACCAAAAATTACTGTAGAGTTATGAAATATGCTTTTAAAATTAAAATATTTAATATAAAAAAATGATACCTGTAGATAACTCATCAAATTTTGGACACTATAAACCAAATTTAATTACAAAAATAATAATTTTTATCACTAGAAATGTTGGAAGCAATTGGTTTTCAAAAAGAATGATTTTCTTTTTAAGAAAAATTGCAATTCTTCTATCTGGTGACTGTATTGATACAGAGCTATTTAATTCAAAGTTAAGGTTATACACAAAAGGCAATGTTAGCGAGAAAAGAGCTCTTTTTTCTCCACAGATATTTGAGAAAAAAGAAAGAGATTTCATTGCTTACATGTGTAAGGATAATTCAACTTTCATAGATATCGGTTCTAATATTGGTTTATATTCATTTTCGGTAGGAAATGTTTATAAAACCTTTAAAAATACCAAAATTTATTCAATTGAACCCCATCCCTTTTTGTTTAGAAGGCTTGAATATAATGCTTCTTTAAATAAAGACATCCCTATTTATCCTCGTGAAATCGCGCTAATGGATAAATCAGGAAAATTTAAACTTGATACTCCAAATGAAAATTTAGGCCAAGGTAAAATCACCCATTCAGGTCAACATGAAGTAATTGCAAAAAGTTTGATAGATTTTATTAATGATGAAAACATTGAAAGTATTGCCGCGATGAAAATCGATGTGGAGGGTAATGAAGAAAGTATCATCATTCCATTTCTTAATGTTGCAGAAAAGAGATTGCTTCCACTGATCATTATTATTGAAAAGAATGATGATGCATGGAAAAATGATTTGCTGAAAAAGCTTATTCGCAAAGGATATATTATAAAAAGTAAGACAAGAATGAATTATATTTTAGAATTGAATATATAAATTAATCTTGTAAAGGGGAGATACAAAAATAATTAAATTTATTACAGGATACAAAAAAGCCGCTCCACCGATATTGTTTTAAATAGACCTTTTGATTTCATTATAGAGCGATATGTCTTCTTCACAAAATTTTGAAATAGCTAGCTTCTCAGATTCAGATAAATATGATTTTCTCTTATTTTTTGTAATGTTTGATTTTTGTTGACTTAGCCTCACATTCGTTTTTTTATAAAAATCTTCTATAAAAAGATCCATTCTCTCAAGAAGCCCGTATGAAAAATAATTTTCATTCATATATTCTAAATTATTGCTTACATTTTCTTTGCCAATCACAAATCTGGATATGTATCTACCAAAAATAGGCTGGGTTTCTTTGAGATAGGAAATGTAACCCTCTAATGAATAATTTGCAGATACATATAATTTTTTATTAAATTTTTTAAGTGGAGATTTTTTATTTTGATATGAGTTCTTTGAATAGTTGTAATCTGATAACATTCTTTCGTATGGATCTCTAATTAAGGTAATAAGTCGTTTTTTGGCATTTTTTAATCTTATAGAATCAATAGTTAAATGCCCATGAATAATATCACCATCCATAATTGATTGATTGGTTTTTTCCCAAACTGATTTAAGGGAAAGTCTTTTGTAGTTCTTCCAATTACGTTTATGAGTATTTTTTATAATCCTTAACTTTTCAATGGGAGAAATTTTATTTCTATCTTCATTCATAAGCTCATAATTTGAGCTATAAATAGAAAAATTATTTGACTCAGGAAAAGAGTTTACAAACATTCTTGTTAGTGACGTACTGCCACATTTGGGAACTCTTATAACAATATATACATGTTTTTTTTGCATATTAAATTAAATGATAATGCTCTTATTTTTTGAATATTGAAAGCAACTATAATACCTCATTCAAATATTGCTATTAATTTTTAATCACTCATGTTTTCCATCAAAAAAAGTCGCTTTTTTCAAATTTTTTTATTTAAGCTGAATATTTATATTCATCACTTTTAATTAATAAATTTCATGATGGAAAATGATACCTTTTCAACTTCTGCTAAAGGTTCAAAGTGTTGAGAAGGACTTTCAATTTTAGAAATATTTATCCCACCATTTTTATTTAATATGCTTACTACGCCAACTCGCTTGGAATTAACTAGCTCATTCATAGATTCTCTTATTTTTTTTGCACCAAAAATGCGTCTATATCTTGGTCTCTCTATCTGTATTAAATAGGTTTGCCCCCTTACAGATAGCGCCTCAAATACTAGATTTGAGCTATCAGGGGTAACAAATTTTAATTCCGATTCGTTCAGACTGTCCTGGAACATATCAGACTCTGGTGAATTTAAGTCAATAAATTTTGTCTTTGGATGTTGATTTAGCTGATCTATTACTTTTAAGTTGAGGGGCTCAGGCGTCCTGCGAGAATTGTAAATTTTAAACTCATGTTTTGGATGCATACTTAAAATATATTCTAACTGCCTTATGAAAATTTTTTGATCAAATTTATAGTGCTTGCTTGGTCCCCCAATAGCTATTATTGCCTTTTTTTTATTTACAGGATTTTGGCATGTAGCTGCCAGTGAGCCCTGAAATAGAATAACATTTCTAGGCAACTGTCTTTTGCGAAAATCATGTTCTGGAGCAATAATTAAATCAAACGATTTTAGTTTGCAGCTAGGACGAAGTACTGCTACAGCATATAAATCCTTGCTCATAGTTTTTTTTAAGTATTTTTTTGCCTTAAGAATCTTTGTATAAACATTATGGCCCGCGCCTATAAGTATTATTGGCTTATCAGATTCATCCATATTAGAAAATATTTGTGCAAAACTTCCTTGATTTGAGTAATGAATAGGGCTGATAGAGAGCTCTATCTCTTTTTTAAGCTGATCTAAAAGGGCCTGCACTTGTTTGAGATGCCCAGTTTTTGAATCTTGAAACCAGTAAACGTTCATTAAATTTTTACTTATAATTTGATAAGTTTAAAATACTCTGCTTATGAAGTCTTGTGAAGGAAATACATCTATAAAATACACTTAAAATGAATGCTCAAAACTCCAATCATCAAATTGCCATGGACCTGATTTCTCAATACGGCGAAGATGCTGAATCTATTGCTATGTTAAGAGCTGCTGAATATGCAGCCAATCTGAATACAGAAGAATGGCTCATTTGGGAGGGGGTCATCAAAGAGATTCAAAATATTTATGTTAATCCAAACCTTCAATAAAATTATCTAAAGATCAAGCGGGCATGACTAACCCGCTCTAATTGGTCTTAGGGAAAAATATTCTAGAGGAAAATTTTAACCAACATATTTATAAGACAATGTTATTAATAGAAAGTTCTTCATTATTTGAAATTTTATTTATTTGTTGCATTTATTGGTTTTAAAGAAAGATAAAAAATAACAAGCAATAAAATAAAGCTTATTATTTTTTGCGTGAAATTAAAAAACATATAATCAATAGAGCAACCGTCGGAATAGCATAAAGAGTAATTATTAAAAGTTTGTCCAGCATTGATTAGAGTCCTCTAGCGCTTGAATCAGGGCGTCTTGTATCTCCAAAGCCATAAAACAAGTTATTTTTTATTTCTATGCTTTCCAATGCTGTTCCAGGCCCAGATAAGTATGTCTTTTGGCCTAAAGATTCAATTTTTGCAGCATGTTGCATGTCAAAGCCTGTTTCTAGCATAAGAACATCTGGTTTCCATTGATGATGTATTCTAGGAACAACTGTTGCATCAGAGATTTCCATTTTAAAAACTAGGGTATTTAAAAGAAATTGAAGAACGGTTGTAATAATCCTAGAGCCACCTGGTGATCCAGTTGCATAAACAGGTTTACCATCTTTAAGGACTATAGTTGGTGTCATAGAGCTCAAAGGTCTTTTGAATGGCTCAACTTTATTTGCTTCTCCGCCAATCAATCCAAATTGATTAGGTATTCCAGGCGCTGACACAAAGTCATCCATCTCGTTGTTCATTAAAATTCCAGTTCCATCAACCACCACACCAGACCCAAAGCCTGAATTTAATGTGTAAGTATTTGAAACAATATTTCCATTTTTATCAGCAACTGAGAAATGAGTTGTATCTAAACCTTCCTTTTCCAATTCAGACCCTGGAAAAATCTTTTCAGAAGGGGTAATCAAATTCAGCTCGATCTTGTTGAATATTTTTTTTGCATACTCTTTGCTGGTCAATGATTGAACTGGAACATCAAAAAATTCTGGATCACCTAAATATTTTGACCTATCAGCATAGGCATACTTCATTGATTCTGTGAGCAATGCCGTATAGGTTGGGGAGTTATGCCCCATCATTACTAAATCAAAATTTTCTAGAATATTTAACATCTGAATGATATGAACACCACCAGAGGAGGGTGGTCCCATGGTCACTATTTTGTACTCATGAAAATCACCATGAAGAGTTTCTCTCCAGATAGGACGATAATTCTCCAAATCTTTTTTGGTAATTAATCCACCATTTTCTTTCATATAAGCATCAATCTTTGTTGCTATTCGACCCTCATAAAAGCCCTTAACTCCATTTGCAGCAATTATTTTCAAGGTACTGGCTAGATTAAGTTGTTTGAGTTTCTGATGCATTTGTACTGGATAATTTGAATAAAATATACTTTTAAAATTCTTATATTTTTCGAGTTTTTTATATCGCTTGTTAAGCGCATCAGCCATGAACGGAGAAATAAGAAAACCATCTTCTGCTAATTTAATTGCTGGAGCCAATAATTCAGCCCAAGGCATGCTGCCGAATTTCTTATGTACTTCCCACATTCCATAAACCGTTCCAGGAACTCCAATTGACAAGACTCCTTGCGTAGCTTTTTTCCTATCCACAGATCCATCTGAAACAAGAAACATATTTTTCGTTGCGGCTTCAGGTGCTATTTCTCTGTAATCAATGCTGTAGCTTTTTTGCGAAGCTTCATCAAACATAACCATAAATCCACCACCGCCAATATTGCCAGCTCTAGGCAGAACTACAGCCAAAGCAAATGCTACTGCTATCGATACATCGTAAGCATTGCCGCCTTCTGCAAGGATGAAGTGACCAACATTTGTAGCTAGGTAATGCTGAGACACAACCATGCCATTTTTACCAACCTCAGGATGAACAATTGCCTTGGAGCTAAAAATAGTGGCTTCTATATTTAATGAAATAGCTGCAAGCAGGAACAATAAAAATTTCATTTTTATGTGAGTAAGCCTCCATCAACTCTTAAATCAATACCATTTATATGTATTGCATCATCTGATGCTAAAAATGCAATTGTGCTTGCTATATCATCAGGCGATCTATTTACGCCATCAAGCGGCATGATCTTCTTTAATAAGCGAGTATCAATATCTTTTGGCATCAGGGGGCTAGACGACATTGGAGTTTCAATTGAAGCTGGGCACACACAATTAATATTTAACCCTTTCATTCCATATTCCACAGCAAGAGTTTTTGAAAATGCACTTATTCCTCCTTTTGAGGCACTGTAAGCCGCTGTCCATGCATGCGCTCCTAGCGCTGCTGTAGAAGACACATTCACAATAGCTCCTTTGGATTCAAGCAAAAGTGGCAGGGCATACCTGCACATAAAAAAAGTACCTGTTAAATTTACTTCGAGAATTTGATTCCAATTCTCTATCTCAACTTCATGGGAATTATCAAAACGCAGAATGCCAGCAATATTAATTAATGCATCCAATCTTTTATAATTTTTCTCAAGATCATCAAAAAATTTTTTAGTACTAATAATTGATGAGATATCCACTACATGCTCAGATGAATTATTATTATTTAACATCTGTTTTGTTGCACTAAGATCTTCTTGATTTTTATCTATTAATAAGATTTCTGCTCCCTCAGAGTCCAATCTCAAAGCTGTAGACCTTCCAATACCAGATCCTGCACCAGTTATAACCACAATTTTATTTTTAAATCTTTGCATCTTTTAAGCTTAATTTATAACAAGTGCTGTTCAGCAAAAGATTTTGCCCACTTATAATTAGCCTTTCCATTTGGAGCTCTTTGTACCTCATCTGTAAATATTACAGATTTAGGTAATTTGTATGCAGCAATAATACTGCGTGTTTCTTCAATTAATTCTTCCTCTTTTAGGGCTTTGTTACCAACAGTTGCTACGACCGCAACTATTTTTTGCCCAAATCTTGCATCAGGCAACCCCACTACAAGACAATCAAAAACATCTTTGTTTTTCTTCAATGCTTCTTCGACTTCCTCAGGATAAATTTTTTCGCCTGCTGAGTTAATACAATTACTTCCACGACCTAGCAGCATAATGCTCCCATCAATCTCGAGTTTTGCATAGTCTCCAGGAAAACTATACCTAACACCGCTCACCTCTTTGAAGGTTTCAGCAGATTTTTTTTCATCTTTATAATATCCAACTGGAACAAGCCCTGAAGTTCCAAGTAAACCAATTTTTTCTGATCCTGGTTCTAATATTTCTCCATCATCAGCGAGAACTATCACGCCAGGGTTTATTGTAAATTTTGCTGTCTCTGAGGGATTATCTCTGGTTGTAATTGAGCTTCCTATCCCTCCCTCAGTGGAACCCATTGTATCCATCAACTTCATATCATGATGCCTTAGCAAGCCATTTTTTACTTCTGAGCTCCACATAACCCCACTTGAAATAATTGCTTGAACAGAGCTAATATCATATGGGTTGCCAGAATCTTCTGCTCTATCTAAAGCATCAAGCATTGGTCTTGCAAAAGCATCTCCGACTATCACAATATTTGTAACATTCTTCTTTTGCACTTGCTTCCATAATTGATCAGGATCAAAACCAAGATTAGACGTTGTAATTACTGTTCCCCCCAAGAGCAATGGAAGAAAAGCACCTAACCACATTCCAGTCCCATGCATCAATGGACATCCGACTAGACTTTTAATAAATTGATCATTGGCTTTAGCCGCCTTTATAGATCCCTCCAAATGATTAAGATCTTCTGGGACATCGTAACCCATGGCTTTTAGAGTTCTAAACAAAAATGTTAGAAATTCCCCTTGCTTATACATTACTCCCTTTGGCATACCAGTTGTCCCGCCTGTATAGAGCATATAAATTGTTTCAGGGTCTCTTTTAATCCTATCCATTGGAGAGTAATCTTCTAAAATCTTTTCATATTTCATACCTTGTTCAAAGTGAGATTTAGTTCCATCAGGCACCTCAATCCAAGCTTTTACATTAGGCAAGGATTTTGCAATTTCATTAATTCTTGAGCTATAACATGCATGGTAAAAAACAGCTTCAGCATCAGAGTTAACTAATAAATAAATAAGCTCTTCTTCTACATACCGGTAATTTACATTAATAGGAACGCCACCAATTTTAAAAATTGCATTTTGACCAATAAGGTACTCATTACTGTTATTTAAATAAAGTCCTGCTTTAGAATTTGGACGCAAACCCTTAGCTAACAGGGCAGCAGCCATCTTGCTAGATCGTAGGTCATAATCTTTCCATGAAACAATATCTTCCCCACAAATAAGAGCATCATTCTCAGGCACTAAATCGGAAACTAATTCCCATACTGAAGCAAAGTCTAAATTTATCATCTGTTCCCCTTTCCTAAGTGTTGTCCTATTCTTCTTCCGGAAAAAATACAATCAGCTATTGAAAGCCCTGATACATATATATTTGAGCAAACTCCTACGGCTGTTCTACCAGCTGCATATAGCCCTTTTATTTCTGCATTTTCTTGATTTAAAACCTCACCAGTTTCCTCATTAACCATAAGTCCTCCAAGGGTAAGTGTTGTTAGGGGCGCAAGCTTTGAATCGATCGAAATATCCATAATATAAAAAGGGCCATTTAGTTCTTTTATGTCACTTGAGGCCTTACCAAATTCACAAGGTACATCTGATCGAGCTGCTTCATTATATTTTTCTACTTCTTGTGAAAGCATATCTGTTGGTAGGCTATAAACTTTAGCTAAATCTATTAAATTAGCTTTCTTCTTAGCATTGAAGAACATCAGCATCCTTGCCATATCCCTTTGAAAGGGAAGGGATAGCTTGGCTTGTTTTTTTGCTTCCTTATATAAAGTTTCATCAAGTATTAAATAAGCTTTACCACCATTACTCTCACACATAGCATCCCCTAGAGTTGCCCCATAAACCATTTCATTGCAAAACCTCTGACCATTTTTATTTACTACTATTCCTTGAGCAAAAGCTAATGGAGGATTTAAAAATCTCCATGCAGTTACTCTGTCCATATGCTGGGTCTTACCGCCAACACTTTGACCAAGTCGAATTCCTGAGCCTTGGTCATTGGGAGTTCCAAGAGGCATTCCATCATAATATTTTGGTGCATACTCCTTGACCATGGAACGATTAAAAATAAATCCACCTGTAGAGAGACAAACTCCCATTTTAGCTTTGATATATTTAACCTGTCTGTGATTTTGTTCAATTCTTTGTGCTCTTTTAATAAAGAGACCGCCAATTAGTTGTAATAAATTTGAACCCGGATAAGAAGGCGGCAGAAGCATCTGAAGCATTTCTCCACGAGCAGTCAAGGATTTGTGTTTTTTTGCTAATTTTCCTGATGGTAGCATCAGCACTTTCATCCCAACGACCCTTCCTTCAGAACTGATAATAAGTGATCTTGCTTCAGTTTGAGAAAAAATCTTTAAGCCTTTTTTAACAGCAGATTTTTTTAACGGGTAATAAATTGTTCCTCCAACTCCAATAGGCCTGAAGGGGCCTTCTTCATAACCCCTATGTCCCCTGGGAGCAGGCTCTGCTTTCTCCATATAGCTAGGCACCAAAGAATTGTCTGAATGGTACAAAAAATATCCAGCTCCAGGATAGCTGGTTTTAATCTTATAATAAGAGGAATCAAACTGAACTCCATTGTCCATAAGCCATTGCGTATTTTCAGCAGAAGTGTCGCAAAATTTTCTTAATGTAGATTCTTTAACAATGTTAGCAGTTTCTTGAATAAGGTAATTAAACATATTTTCTGGAGAGTCTTTGACGCCTGCAGCAAGTTGAATGGGTGTTCCGCCACCTGCATAAAACACACCACCACTTTTTGCAGTGGCGCCCCCTCCAGTTGTTTTATCAACTCCAATAACTGTTAAGTGCTGTTCAAGCGCTTCATTTGCAGCCGCAATTCCAGCTCCCCCTAAACCTGCAATAACAAGATCGGCTTCATCGTCCCATGTAAATAAGTTTGGATCAGTGATTATTTGTGGTGGCTCAACCTCAGAGAACCAAAGCTCATCATTCGGATTGATTTCAGTTACCAGCATTTAAGTCCGCAGTCTTACCACCATCTACAACTAAGCTCGCCCCTGTAATAAATGATGCATCAGAGCTCAGCAAAAAAGCTATAGGTTTTGCAAGCTCATTTGGTTCTGCAATTCTTTTGAGGGGTATGGAGTTCACCGTAGACTCCATCAATTTATCATCTGTAATAGCTCTTTCAGTTGCAGGAGTTAGAACAGCTCCGGGAATAACACAATTTGCTCTCACATGCGGAGCTGCTTCAACAGCAGTAGCCCTAGTAAAATTTATTAAGCCAGCTTTGGCAGCACCATAAGCTGACATATAAGCAACACCTTTTAATCCAACAACAGATGCAATATTAACTATGGCTCCTTGTTTTGCTTTTACCATCCAGGGCAAAATTGTTTTGGTCGTAATAAAGACAGCATCTAGATTTGCTTTGAAGTTTGTTTTCCATGCCGACATTTCTAAATCAATTATTTTGCCTGTATGAATAGAGGGAGCATTATTTACCAAGCCATCTATTCTGCCAAAAGTATCAAAAGTATCTCTCAATGACTTTGTAACCTCAGACTCATTGCTTACATCAACATTGTGAGCAATGACGGAAGATGAAACCTTCAAAAGATCTGATTTAGCTTGTTCAAGGCGCTCTTTATTACGACCAGTAATAATCACTTGGGCCCCTTTTTCTAAACAAAGTTGAGCAGTTGCATAGCCTATTCCAGCAGTTGCACCGGTAATATATATAACGCTTTCATTTAAATCTGCGCTCACCATTCCCTCAAACTATGCAATTAAAACTTTATATTTGCTCCTAGAGACAAATACCCATAATCATCCATGTATTTAATGTGATAGGGGTCTGTTTTATGCCCTACTGCAAAACTTAAATTTACATTTCTAAATGAGGATGTATATTCTAGTCGTGTGTTAATTTCTCTACCGCTAGGGCTTAAATTAACTTCAAGCGAATTAAATAATACTTCTTTTTCACGGGTTCTATATATAGGTACATTTAAACCTAGTTCTCCAGACTCGATTCTAATTGGCTGATCAACTGTAAAAATTATTCTATCATTTTCTAGAATGATTGATTGCGCGATATATCCAAGCCCAAATGAAGATGATTCAAGGTTTGAAATTGACTTAATCATACCTTTGTCGTTAGATGCATTAGAGGCAAGACCCCAATACATCGAACCAAATAATTTGCCACCAAGGAAATTAATAGAGTTAGATAGACCAATAAAATTTGTAATTTGATTATTATTTCCATTCAAGGCACCTGATCCGCTTAATCCATTAATCGAGTTATTTTCTTTTAAGATGCCAAATTGAATCGAAGGCAGTTTATTTTTTGGCTGCACTTCAATTAAAGCGACCGTACTAGAATTCGAATCAATAAATATTTCATTTGTATTAAACTTATTTCTTCCGCTTGATACAGCAAATGCTATGTCAAGTTGTGGAATAAATTTTTTAATTGCTCCAAACGATGTGCCTGTGGCTGTGAAGTTCATCCATGGATTATTAAGTTTGGATCTTAAAGAGCTAATGTCCCTTAAATCTTTGTCTTGGAATGCACCCAAAGCCCAGCTTCCATTGATTCCTTGGCTTACAAAAGAATTTTTTTGGTAATTATAAAAAACTAAATAATCATTTTTATCAGCATGAGACTCAAGAAGATGTAAAGGCGTTAAAAGTTCATTATTGAGGTCTTGATAGTGGTATTCAGCAACTTGAAAAAAACTATCTTCTGAATCATGCGTTTGGGTCACAAAATTGCGCATTTCATCCAGTCCATCTAGATTAATAATTTGGTTACGATAATCTGACACTAAGCTATTCAATGAACTTCTGAAAGGAGCATCTAATTCATCAAAAAAGATTACTGATTGATTGGACAAACCATTAGTTATTGCATCACCAAATGATGGGCTGGTAAGCTGAATACTGGTAAAAACTGCTGGTATCATAGGGCCAGAAAGGCTATGAGACATTAATGCGCTTACCGTTCCCACCGGTGCGGTTGCAGCATCTAAGTCTAACAACCCTTGACCATAGATAGACTTGTCTTGGTAAATACCACTTTTATTTGCAGTAGCAAACATTCTATTCACTATTTCAACACTCCCGAGTTGACCTTCAAAATATTCGGCAATTACTGCGAGACCACCAGAAACAAAAGGAGCCGCAAAAGAAGTTCCACCAGCAACAGCAAAACAAGAATTAGTTTCTATGCAATTATTATAATCATCTGAGGTAATGTCACTTTCATAAATTCCAGTATCTGTATCAGAGGTAGGGTATGCCACAGTGATTGCACCTCCTGGGGCAGCAATACAATAATCTTGAGCTACTCCACATCTATTTGAAAAATCACTTATCTCGCCGCTTTCATCAATTGAAACCACTGCAATAGAGTGGCCTTGTAATTCAGGAATCATATAAGTCATTCCTGCCAAAAGTTCTGGGCTGGAATAATCTACTCCTTGATCTGCATATCCGCCTGCGTTACCTGCAGCCCATACATAAATAGTTTTTTCAGAATCAGGAACTCCGATCTGACTCATTTCTTCAATTGTTTTTGGAAAAGCAAATCTTACCTGAGACTCTGTGTAGTCTATGATATTTCCTGAAAAGCCATAGCTATTATTTACAATATCAACATTTAAGTCGTTGAATATTTCAAACAATTGTTTGAAAAAATTGTCAATCCCAGTGAAATCGGGTGAACTCGAGACATCACCTGAATCATCAACATCTCCTAAATCCACTGGTTCATAATCATCATCTGGCTCAGCTAGTTGAATTGCAACAAATAACACATTTGCATCAAAGGCAACTCCATGCATAGGCGTTGTAGCTGCTTTTCTGAGATCCCCAGCTGCAACTGAAGTAACCATAGTGCCATGCCGCTGTTGTCTAGTATCGGGCGTGTAATTTGAATATGAAAGCTCACTATCGCTAGATAATCTTGATGCATTTATTTCACTATGCGAATCATCTAGACCTGAGTCGGTAATTCCAATTGTAATATTTTTACCAGTTGCGCCTCTTGCATAGGCTGCGGCAGCATTAATAGTAGATAATCCCCATTGACCTGAGTATTCATAGTGGCCTTCAAATTCAATTTTTAATTCATCAAAACTTTGAGTGGGCGCTGGTGGTGGTGTTGGTGGAACTGAAACAGCGGAGGCATTATTAACGTTTGAGCCGCCACCGCCACCGCACCCAATAATAATTATCAAAGATAGGGCTAAAGATAATTTTTTATGCATAATAGGTACCAAATATTTTTTAATTTATAGATTATGAATGACAAATATAACGAAGTTTTAGCAAATCTTACAGCCCCAAATCAAACTTTTGCATTTAAAGAAGTGAAGCACAGATCGGGCGTAACCTATCGTGAGTTTGAAAATACCCCTAAAACGTTAGCAAATTTTTTTGAGTTTGGTCTTTTGTTTCCAGAATGGGAATTTATAGTTTTTAATAACGAGAGATATAGTTATCAAGAAATTCATAAAAAAGCAGCTCAAACAGCTAATGCTTTAAAAAATTACGGTGTGAAAAAAGGAGATAGGGTGGCTATTTGTATGGCTAATAATCCTGAATATATTATTTCTTTTATGGCAATAACCTCCATGGGTGCTGTCTGTGTATTGCTTAATTCATGGTGGGTACCAGATGAGGTAACTTATGGTCTAGAGAACTCAGGAGCAATTGTGTTAATTGGTGATGAGAAGAGATTAAGGGGTTTAGATAAATTTACAGACTTAAAGAAAATTGTAGTAAGACCCACCAGTGATTTAAATAAATGCATAGATTTTGATAACTTTATCAATAGTGAATCAGATACCTTTAATGAGCCTAGTTTAAACACTCATGATAATGCAACAATTTTTTACACTTCAGGGTCTACTGGCTTTCCTAAAGGCGTCCTCTCAACGCATAGAAATATTCTTGCAACATTATTCAGTTGGGCATTGGTAACTACGTTAAAACAAGAGGTTGAAGATTCAGATGATAATACAGAATCAGAATCTAGTGCAGAGGGGCCAAAACAACAGGCAGCAATATTGCATTGCGTACCTTTATTTCACGTAACAGGAAGTCATTCAGGTTTTTTAATGAGCATCATTGCAGGAAGAAAAATGGTAATGATGTCTAAATGGGATGCCGGATTGGCACTGCAATTAATCCAGGAGGAAAAGATAGGAGCTATAACGGGCGTTCCAACACAGACCTGGGATTTATTGACGCACCCAGATAAAGATAAATATGACCTATCAAGCTTCAAGGAGCTGAGTGGTGGCGGCGCCCCGAGGCCTCCAGAGCACGTAAAAAAATTAAAAGATGGGTTTGATGATGCCGAGCCTTCCATAGGATATGGGCTCACTGAAACTAATGCGGCAGGCACTCTAAACTTGGGTAAAGATTATTTATTGCATCCTGGTAGCTGTGGAAGAGCGATCCCTCCTGTTACGGACGTAGCAATCATTGACGAGAATTGGAATTTTATTGAAGAATCAAAAGCAGTTGGGGAAATCGTTATTAAAAGTCCAGCCAATATGGTGGGTTATTGGATGAATCAAGAGGCCACTGATGAAGTCTTTAATGATGATGGCTGGTTTAAATCTGGAGATCTTGGATATATAGATGATGGCTTCGTTTACATTGTAGATAGGGTTAAAGACATGGTAATCAGAGGTGGAGAAAATATTTCCTGCATTGAGGTTGAGACAGCAATCTACGCACATCCATCAGTTCAGGAAGCAGCTGTATTTGGCATTCCAGAAGAGCGTCTCGGTGAAACTTTGTGTGTGGCTATTTGCCTAAAGCCTTCAATGGGATTATTAGAACAAGAATTAAAAGATTTTTTACATAACAAACTAGCTGCGTTTAAAATTCCCTCTTTAATGCAAATTGCATACGAGGAACTTCCAAGGGTTGCTTCAGGAAAATTTTCTAAGACACAATTGCGCGACATTTTTGTTTCTATTGAGCAAAATCAATCTTAATAGAATTAACTCTTGTCAGTATTTATTGTATAAAGGGATTTTAAATTATTAAACAATATGTCATCACGCGTTTTAATTATTGAAGATGAGCCAGATATTCGTAAAACCATTGATTACAACCTAAAAAAAGAATCTTTTGATGTTTTGCAGGCTGCATCAATCGCTGAGGGAGAAAAAATTTTAGCCTCAGAAAAGATTGATGTCATTATTCTCGATCTCATGCTTCCAGACGGCTCTGGATTAACCCTTTGTAGAGATATCAAATCTGATCCTAAAACTAAAGATATCCCAGTTATTATTTTAACTGCCAAAACTGAAGAGGTTGATAGGGTGGTAGGCTTTGAATTAGGCGCAGATGATTATGTCACTAAACCCTTCAGTGTTAGAGAATTAATTTTGAGAGTTAAAGCTATTATGAAAAGGGGTGTTTCAATACCAGAAAATATTAAGGAAGCACAAGATACATTTGGAGAACTCACTGTAAATTATGATGAGCATCAAGCCTATATTAATGATCAGGAAATTTCTTTGACCGCATTAGAATTCAAATTGCTTAAACATTTGATCAATAGAAAAGGAAGGGTGCAAACAAGAGATCAATTATTAGAGGATGTTTGGGGATACAGTTCCAATGTTACAACCAGAACTGTTGATACCCACATCAAGCGCTTGAGAGAAAAACTAGGTTTAGTGGGAGATCACATTCAAACCATTCGTGGTGTAGGCTATAGATTTTCTAGAGATCCAAATTAATTAGTATGGGTATTCGAACCCGAATTTTCTTTATTACTCTGTCATGTTTATTCATTGGTATTTCTCTATCATTTATTGTTGCTGAAAGAGATTTATCTATTAAGCTGCAGGCCCAAATTGAAACTGAGCTTTCAAGACAGGCAAAAATTTTAAGGAAATCAATATCTGGATTAATTAATTCTGGCGATTTAATTGAACTAAAAACTCAAGTAGATCAGTATGCTGTTGCCTCTGATTCCAGGATTACCATTATTTTAAAAAATGGTGAAGTGATTGTTGATTCGGATATATCAGCTAGCAGAATTAATAATCTTGACAATCATAGTAATAGACCAGAAATTATTTCAGCATTTAGTAATGGTTATGGGTCAAGCAAAAGATTCAGCTCTACCGTTAAGAAGGAGATGTTTTATTTTGCCCTTTTGGATAATGCCTATGGTGAAGGCAGAGTGATCAGAATATCAGTCCCCTATGAAAATTTAGATCAAGTTCTTGCATCATTAGGCAATTCAATCACTCTGATAGTTGTTGTAGGTCTCATAGTGGCGATTTTAGCAAGTGTGCTTGCTGGAGATTACATTCGAGCAAGTTTTGTGGAGTTAGAAAAAGCTGCGGCTGAAATTTCTGCGGGTAGTTATAAGAAAAAAAACTTAGAGTCTCTCCCCACCAAACGCTCAGATGAGATCGGATCCATGGCGAGAAATATATCAACTATATCTTTAAATTTAAAAGATCAAATTTCATTAATTGCCAAACAAAGAGACCAATTTGGTTTGGTCTTAGATGGTTTAGGGGAGGGAATTATGGTGCTCAATGAAGATGGACTAATTACCTTCAGAAATGATCAGATCATGCAAATCCTTGGTTTAGATGAAATTTTAAACAAATCAATTGTTGACTTAAATCTACCTCCTTTAAAACAACTATATAAAAAGGCATTAAAAAAAGGTCAGCATGATGCTGAATTTGAGATAGATACAGATGGTGACGAAACAAGATGGATATTGGCTCATATGAACAAGGCCAAGGCAACCAAGGAGTTAATTTTAGTAGTGCATGAAACTACTCAGCTCAGAGAGATGGATTCAATGCGAAGGGACTTTGTTTCAAATTTATCACATGAGCTTAGAACTCCTGTCAGTGTCATTAAAGCAAACTCAGAAACATTATTGGATGGCGCCTTAGATAATCCAAAGGATGCAAAAATATTTTCCAAAGCTATTTTGCATAATGCAGATCGTTTAAGTGAGATGGTAACCTCCTTGATTGATTTATCGCGAATTGAATACGGAGATTTAAAATTCGTAATAGAACCAATTGTTATCAATGAAGTAATTGAAACCGTTATTTCATCATTTAAAACCAAAGCAAAAAGGAAAAATATAGATCTAATATTTAATCGTCAAACAGATATTGAAGTTCAAAGTGATGCCAAGGCAATTGAAAGAGTCTTGAACAACCTTATAGATAATGCATTTAAATATAGTCCTGAAAGTTCAGCAATTGATATTAGAGTCAAGAAGCAGGCTAATTTTCTAAGAATCTCAGTCTTGGATTCTGGCGAAGGCGTTCCAGAGGAAGAGCAAAAATTTGTTTTTAAAAGATTTTATCGTACAGCTAAGGCAAGAGCTAATACCAAGCAAGGGAGCGGACTTGGTCTTGCTATAGTTAGAAACCTTGTAAATAACTTACAAGGTGATGTTGGTGTTGAATCAAGAAAAGAGGGCGGATCCGAGTTTTGGTTTACTCTTCCGTTATCCTGATCCTCTCAGAATATTATTTGAACTAAACAATATTTTGTAAGCAGAGCATTAATTTGAAATTATTTCTGTCAACAGGAATTTAAGAAATAGTAACTTTGCTGGAATATAGTTCATGGAATAACTTGATAGCAATGGAATCTGAAATTCCCCATTTGGTAGATGTGATTGTTTGAATCTCTAGTTGCTCTGCAATAAATTTAAAAATTTGTAACGCATGATCAATAACGTCAGCTCTATCTGGCGAAAATTTATATTTGTTTATTTTTTCTTCAGTATCAAGTTTTGACAGTCTTTCAGATTTTTT
>PAMD01000002.1 GCA_002707145.1 Flavobacteriales bacterium
TTTTAATGGCAATTTTGATGAGCTCACTTTCGTGAATTCCTGTTGAGCGGTTTTGTTTTCTTAAGAAATATTTCCCTGCTTCCAGCAGGGCACTTTTAGGAACCAAACCGACCAGCTCAGAACCGGTTGCTCTGATGCCTCTGGCATTTGCAACTTTTGCTGTTTCGTCGAAGGCCAGGTGCAAAGGTGTTTCTGTAATGTTAGTGATGTTCATGGTTACCTGTGTAACCCCATATTCTTCTATGTACCATCCAATGGCTTTTACATGCTTTAATTTACCCGGCGTCCAAAGTGTGTTGCCGTCGGCATCTTTCACAATATCTCCCGAAAGCATTTCGCCCACGCGTTTTATTCTACCTTTTTCTCGAATGTCGTAAGCTACGGCATTGGCTTTACGAGTAGAGGTGGTGTTAAGGTTAACGTTGTAGGCAATGAGGAAATCACGAGCTGAAATAGCTGTGGCGCCTGTGTGCTTTGCTTTTACGAACTCCGCAGGACCAAAGTCCGGTTGCCATGCCGGATCGACCAATTTCGCTTCAAGGGCTTCGTATTCTCCCTTGCGCACCTCGGCAAGGTTTCTTCTTTCTATTATGGTTGCAGCATATTCGTAAAAGTAAACAGGAATACCCAGATCATTACCAACGCGTTCGCCAAGCTTATGAGCGTATGTTATCACCTCATCCATTTCTATGTTGGCAATTGGCACGAGAGGGCATACGTCTGTAGCTCCCATGCGGGGATGTTCACCACTGTGTTTGCTCATATCTATAAGTTCTGAGGCTTTTTTGATGGCCAAGAAGGCAGCATCAATAACTTCTTCAGGTGGTCCTACAAAAGTTACCACGGTTCGGTTGGTGGCTTTTCCTGGGTCTACGTTTAATAGCTTTACACCTTCTACGGTCTCAATCTCACTGGTAATTTGCTTGATTATTCCCATGTCCTCTCCTTCGGAAAAGTTGGGTACACATTCTATTAGTTGTCTCATGTATTTAATTTTATGCCACTAAGATAAGAATCGTAAGAGGTATCTAAAAGTATTAAGATACTTTAAACTGATAGGAAGAGCATTTATATCCCAATAAATTTTAACTTTTATGAACAGGAATTATTATAAAGCAGTTGTTAATTAGATTTTTTTAAATCCACAAAACAAGAAATTTTGTTTGGTCTGGAAGGGAGTTTCATGATCTTCTAAAAGGCAGGATGTTTTTTTAAAACCAAATTTAAATATTTCACTTAGGCTTTGCTCACTATATTTCGTAATTTCTAATCCACTACATCTCTGAGGACCATTTTTTGAAAAGGTTGCAAGGATTAAATTTCTTTTTACACATTTATTTACTGTTTTTACGTAGGTCTCTATTTGTTCTTTTTGAGTTAAAAAATGAAAAGATGCTCTGTCATGCCATATATCATAGATAGTATTGGGTGAAAACTTAGTTATGTCTGAGTTTATCCATGTAATTAGTTTTGCTTTCTCACCCAATCTTTTTTTTGATTTTTCGAGAGCTTTTTCTGAGATATCCAACACTGTTATGTTCTTATAGCCTTTCCTTATAAGGTGATCTACCAAATTGCTGTCACCCCCGCCTACATCAATTATTTTAGCGGTTTTGTCCTGACTAAAGGATTTAATGAAGGCTAAGGATGTTTCAGGAGATTTTTGAGACCAGCTTACTTGATGAGGTTTTTTGGTTTGATAAATGTTTTCCCAATGATTTTTTCGGTTGATTTCCATACCTGAGTTATTTTTTAATGGTAATAAACAATTCTCTTCCTTTTCTGGATGTGATAGAATCTTTTGTTTCTTCCATTTCTACGTGGTTAAAATGTTTCGAGAATAGCTCCTGATATTCTCTCTTATTTCCTCCAAATGGAGGTCGGTTTGAGTAGAGATTTTCATTAAATAATAACCCCACTAGTTTGCCATTTTTAGTCAGTAATTTTTCCATTTTTGCTACATAATTTTCTCTAAGTGAAGGCAAAATAGCACAAAAAAAAGTTTGTTCAATGATCAGGTCGTATTGACCTTTGTGTTTAAAAAAATCTTGGCAGATCAAATGATCTTCAGGAAAATTTTGGATTCTTTTTCCAAAATTATGAAGGGCTTTTTTTGCCCAATCTATCACGTAAACATTCTTAAATCCTAAAATGTATAGGTATTCTGCTTCATAGGCATTTCCGCACCCTGGGATAAGTATGTTAAGATCTTTGTTTTTCAGTTGATTTATATAATTTTTTATGGGAGGAGATATTTCTCCCAAGTCCCATCCAGTGTCTTGATTCTCATATCTTTTGTTCCAAAGGTCTTTATTGAGTTCCATATATGCTCTTTTATTTCCAATTTTTAAGTTTGCTAGTACCTCCTATACCAGGGTTGAAAAAGTTGGTGGGGTCTAATTTTTTATAAAATTCAGCAAGAACTGGTTTTGCAGAATATTCATGGCCTGTATTGTGCTCAGCAGGATATTCAGCTCCTCTTTTGTCATATATGTCTAATAATTCTTTTTTAAATTTCTTAGAATCAACTCCTTTTTTTAATATATAATTATGATGAAATACATAGCAAAATAGATGCCCATAGTAAAATTTTAATTCAATTTTTTCATCGATTTCTTTTGGAAGAGTTTCTAGCCAGTTTTTTTCGTTTCGCGGGAATGCAATATCAAGAGACATCATTTTCCCAATTTTTTTTTTATTCAACGCCTGATATCTTCCAATTGCACTTGCTGAAACATACCTGTGAAGCATTGCTTTTTTCCCTTCATTAGAATCACATATAAAGAAATCACCTTCTCTGTGTTTAAAAAAGTCTTTAAAATAAGTCTCAGCTTCAGTTATACCATTATCGGTCATTTCAATGATCCAATGATGTTCAAATTTAGTTCTAAAAATCTCCATTCTTTTAGGTAAATGGTTAGGCCAAAAATTACTTAAAAACTGCATTAATTTATCAGAAAAGTTTTCGGGAAGAAACTTAACTTTATCTGCTAAAATATCAGTAATTCTTTTTAAGTTAAAAAGTGTGGGAAGAAATGTAGTTCCTAATTTTTCAATGACTAGAAAATTGTCTTTGCTGTATTTTTTAGCAGCATCGTAGCAATTTCTGTTTAAGTAATCTCCCAATCTTGGCAATGTTGTGAAATTTTTTAGAATATCTCTTCTTATTTTCCAAAATGCATCTGGATCATTTGAGCCAATATAAAATATTTTACTTTTTTTAGGCGCTGGATACGTATCTAGACGTACAGCAAATACAGCAATTTTTCCTGCACTCCCTGAAGCAGCATACAATAATCTTTTATCTGCATTAAAACGTGATGGAGTGCTCTCCTCAATTCCTCTTACTATTTCGTTGTATTTATTGTCAGAAGCTAGTTTATAAGATTCTTCAAAATCTGTACTATTATAATTTTTGTTTTCTAAATTGCATAATATTTCTTCAGGATTAGACCCTAGATTTAAACCTAATTCATTAATTAATTCTAATTCTCCCTTCGAATTGACTTTACCATATAATGCAAATTGCGTGTAAGAGGGTCCTCTATGAACTAAAGATCCACCAGAATTATTACATACCCCTCCAATAATAGATGCTCCTATTGATGTAGATCCAATGACAGAATGTGGTTCTTTTTCTAAAGGTTTTAATTTATTTTCTAAATCATACAAACTACTTCCTGGAAAACCTATTATCTGATTTCCATTTTTAATTATATGAATAGATTTTATTCTTAAGGTATTTAAGATTACAACTCGACGATCATAGTCGTTTCCGTGTGGTGTAGATCCACCAGTTAAACCAGTATTTGCAGCTTGCATGATAACACATATATTATTTCTAACACAAACCTTTAAAATGTTCCACATTTCAAATAATGTTCCAGGCTTTATTACTGCTAATGCTTCTCCCTTTCCATATCGCCAACCAATGATAAATGGTTTTTTTCTCCATTTACTAGTAATTACATATTTTTTACCAACAACAAGTCTAAAACTGTTAATTACACTAATATCCGCAGTCATTTCATTTGTTTTGACAGTTCGTTTAATTTTTTAATTTAAGCTAAAATACAATTTTTATCATGTGTTAAGTTTTTATTGATAGAGACTTCATAGCTTAATTAATTCAGAAGTATCGAATGTTTAATTCGTTTTGAAATCTGTAGGGCAAATCAATTAACAATTGTATTTTTGCTATAATAATAAAGTAGAAATTAGATGAATAGTGCCCATGGAGAAATATGATGTTGCCATAATTGGTTCGGGACCTGGAGGATATGTTGCAGCTATACGTTGCGCTCAACTAGGAATGAAAACTGCCCTAATAGAAAAATACAATCGCCTTGGGGGAACCTGTCTTAATGTAGGATGTATCCCTTCAAAAGCATTATTAGATTCTTCCGAACATTATCATCACGCGATGCACAATTTTACCAATCATGGAATAGAAATAAACACTCCTAAAATTAATGTGGCTCAATTAATGAAGCGCAAAAGTGAAGTTATTGATCAGACCTGTGGTGGGATTGATTTTTTGATGAAGAAAAACAAAATTGATGTACTTCAAGGTTGGGCTTCTTTTGAAGATGCTACCCACATAAATATATCTCAAGACAAAAGCCCCATTCAAATCGAAGCTTCTAAAACAATTATTGCTACTGGATCAAAACCTACAGAATTGCCCTTTGTTCCTCTTGATAAAGAAAGAATTATTACTTCTACGGAAGCTCTAAGTTTAAATGAAGTACCCAAACGGCTCATCGTTATCGGTGGAGGTGTAATCGGCCTTGAGATGGGTTCGATTTATGGCCGACTCGGATCTGATGTGACAGTTATTGAATACGCCGACAATTTGATCGCGAACATGGATAAATCTTTAGGAAAGGAGATGCGAAAGGTGTTGAAGAAAGATTTAAAGTTTGATATTCATTTAAATACGGGCGTAACCTCTGTAGAACGAAATGGTGACGAAGTGTTTGTGAAAGCAAAAAATAAAAAAGGCGAGGAAGTGCACTTTGTGTCTGATTATTGTCTTTTGGCCGTTGGAAGAACTGCATATACCGACAAACTGGGTTTAGAAAATGTAGGTATTAAAGTAGATGATCGTGGTCGTATCATTGTGAATGAATATCTTCAAAGTTCATCTACGAATATATTTGCTATTGGTGATGTAGTGAAAGGTGCAATGTTAGCTCATAAAGCAGAAGAAGAAGGTGTTTTTGTTGCCGAATTTATAGCTGGAGAAAAGCCCCATTTGGATTATAATTTGGTCCCTGGAGTTGTTTATACTTGGCCTGAGGTTGCTGCAGTAGGAAAGACTGAAGAGCAGCTTAAAGCCGCAGGGCAGAAATACAAGTCGGGTTCCTTTCCATTCAAGGCAAGTGGTAGAGCAAGGGCCTCAAACGACACTGATGGCTTCGTAAAAGTGTTGGCCGACGCTAAAACCGATGAGATATTAGGCGTTCACATGATTGGACCTAGAGTAGCTGACCTGATTGCTGAAGCTGTAGTGGCTATGGAGTTCAGAGCTTCGGCGGAAGATATTGCGCGGATTTGTCATGCTCACCCTACCTTTACTGAAGCCATGAAAGAAGCTGCTTTAGATGCCACAGAAAATAGGGCTTTGCATATATAAAATTAATTTTATCAGATTAAAAACTTTCTTTGGGGAGTTTTTTTGCACTTATTCCTCCACTATTATAATCTAATTTATTATTTCCCTTTTCGAAATACTATCTTTGGTTCATGAAATTTCAAGAAGAAATTGAGGTCAAAGACCAGCCCTCCATGAAATATGCTCTTTTGCATTATTTTAAGAACGAGTCTTCCCTAATACTTCTCGATGGAGACGATTTGGACAATACTTCCTTTTCATGGATGCTTGCGGCAGGATCTATGGAGGAAGTTCGCTCGGGAACAGCGGGCGCTTTTAAAAAATTACAAGATTTTCATTCTAAGCATAAGGATTGGATTTTTGGACATTTAAATTACGATCTAAAAAATGATATCGAACATCTTGAGTCTAATAATTGGGATGGCATACAAGCTCCTGAGATGTCTTTTTTTCTTCCCAAATATATGTTTCGATGTCATGGTAATAAGCTTTCTATCTATCGCCATGATTCTCAGAATTATTTTAAATGTTCTCATTTAAGTATATATGATGCCCAAGAAAGCTCTCATATTCAGCTAAAATGGAAGCCACGAATTAGCTCTGAGGAATATCTCCTTCAGGTTCAAGAAATAAAGAATCTTATTCAAAGAGGTAGCCTTTATGAAATGAATTACTGTCAAGAATTTTATGCAGATTTAGTAGAGATCAAACCTCTCTCTATCTACAGAAAGCTCAATCGTCATTCTGGTGCACCCTTTTCTTGTTATTATAAAATCCAAGATATACATCTTATGTGCTCGAGTCCAGAACGCTTTTTAAAGAAGACAGGAAATATGCTTTTGTCCCAGCCTATTAAAGGAACAAAGAGAAGGGGGACTTCCTCTAAAGAAGATCAAGTCCTTATAAAAGAACTTCAGACAGACCCCAAAGAGCGCGCGGAAAATGTTATGATTGTAGATTTAGTTCGAAATGATTTATCTCGAATTGCACTTTCAAATTCTGTGAAAGTAGATGAGCTTTTTGGTATCTATACTTTCCCTCAGGTTCATCAAATGATTTCATCGGTGAGTTGCGAGATTTCGACTAAAACAGATTTAAAGGAGATCCTTCGTGCTACTTTCCCTATGGGCTCGATGACAGGTGCACCCAAGATTAGCGCGATGAAACATATTGAAAACTTTGAAAAAACAAAGAGAGGTCTCTATTCTGGATCTGTTGGGTATATTGATCCCTACGGAGACTTCGATTTTAATGTGATTATCCGAAGTTTGCAGTATAATACCGTAAATAAGTATCTTTCATTAATGGTGGGAGGTGCAATCACCATTGGTAGTAAAGCCTTAAGTGAATACGAAGAATGCCTTTTGAAGGCTAGCGCACTTTTTGATGTACTTAAAGAAAATCATGAAGAATCAGTTTCTTAAATATTGTTCGAGCATTGGCATTGAAAAATCCTCAAAAATTCTTCTTGCTGTAAGTGGAGGTTTAGATTCTATGGCTTTATTGCAACTTTTTCATGGTACAGGCTTTTTAATAGAAGTGGCGCACTGCAATTTTAATTTGAGAGCAGATGCTTCTGATAATGATGCCCTTATGGTGCAGGGAGTGTGCCAAGAGCTAGGTCTGGTTTGTCATATCAAAGAATTCGCAACAAAAGAATATTCAGAAAACAACAAAATATCCATTCAAATGGCTGCCAGAGACCTTCGCTATGAATGGTTTCAAGCTTTAAGGTTAGAGCGCCAATTAGACTATATTGCCACTGCACATCACCAAGATGACCAAGTAGAAACACTATTGATTAATCTCACAAGAGGTACGGGGATTAAAGGCCTAAAAGGTATTCAACCCATTAGTAATTTATTGATTCGTCCCTTATTGTTCTGCGACAGAGCAAAGCTTGAGAAATGGATGCAGTCCCATGAATATCTTTTTAGGGAAGATCAGAGTAACCATTCTCTTTTGTATTTGAGGAATAAAATTCGCCATCAAGTACTTCCTATTCTTCGTAAGATAAATCCATCGATTTCAAAAACCTTTCATCAAAATGCAGAACGCATTTCTTGCTCAGAAGAAAATTTATCTTTTTTCTATGAACAACAGCGAAAAAAAGTCATTCAAATCCGTGGGGACCAAATCTGTTTAATTTTGCCTGAGCTATATAAGTTTCCTTCGCCCGTGGCGGCAATTTTTTATTTTATTTCAGGTTTTGGCTTTAGCGACTGGTCGGCAGTTTCTCATTTACTGACCGCTCAACCAGGAAAAATTATTCTTAGCTCTTCACACCAGCTTTTAAAAGACAGAGATTGTCTGATTATTAGAGAAAATATTAAGCAACACTTCAAAAAGTATTTTATTGATCAATCAATTACTAGTATTGTGGATCCACGAAAGATTTACTTTCAAACCATAGACATTGCCCACTTTGAGATGTCATCGAGCCCCAACCAAGCAGCATTGGATTTCCATAAATTGGTTTTTCCATTGGTTCTTAGAAAATGGAACAAGGGAGATTTTTTTAGACCACTAGGGATGAAGAGAGATAAAAAATTAAGTGATTTTTTCATAGACCAAAAGCTTAGTCTTTTTGAGAAAGAGAATGTTCTATTGCTTTGTTCTTTAGAACAGATTGTCTGGGTTATAGGACATCGAATAGATGAACGGTTTAAACTTGTGAAGAATAGTCAAAAGGTATATCTTGTTAGAATAAATTAAAAAGGCTGTTTACCTTTTGTTTTGTTATATTCACTAGTCATTGTGAACAACAGACTCAGATTTCTGTCCATTTTTGGATTGGCGTGTAGTTAGTAATCGAGATAATTAAAATATTTATTTGAATGCATAGCTTAGTGTTTTTAAATCATTAAGAAAATACAAAAATAGAAGTGATGAGATATATTTTTAGTTTTTTAAGTGCCTTTTTAATTTCATTCTCCACGATCGCTCAGATTGAAGATCCTGTTGAATGGAGATTTGATGTTCGCACTTTGGAGGATAACCAAGCTGAACTCGTGGTGACAGCCAACATAGATCCTGGCTGGCATCTTTATTCCCAGTTTGTGGATGGTGGTCCTGTAGCTACATCTTTTACTTTTTTTGACAATCCAAATATAGAATTGATAGGGAAAGTCATAGAGGGAGAAGCCCATGAAGAGTTTGATCCAAATTTTGAAACCATCCTAAAGTTTTTTGACACTGAGGCTATTTTTCGGCAATCGATTAAACTTCTTTCTGAAGATTCCATCGAACTTAAAGGTGAGCTGCAGTTTATGACCTGTAACGATGCCATGTGTTTGCCTCCAGAATGGGTTGATATTTCTGTTGTTCTTCCTGCAGCAAAAGATATAAATGTATCACTAAATCCCTCAAGAGAGACCAAGACTCCAGCAGATGGTCTAGCGAGTCTTTTTTGGATCGCTTTTCTAAGTGGTTTTGTCGCTTTACTCACTCCTTGTGTTTTCCCAATGATTCCAATGACCGTTAGTTTCTTTACAAAACAAAGTCATAATAAGGCAGCAGGAATTAGAAATGCTATTGTTTATGGACTTTCTATCATTGGGATTTATGTGGTTTTGGGAGTGGCAGTTTCAGCAATATTTGGAGCTGACACCCTTAATAATATGGCGACTAATGTCTATTTTAATATTGCATTCTTCATCTTGTTGCTAGTCTTTGCAGCCTCATTCTTAGGAGCTTTTGAAATTACGATGCCGAATTCATGGATTAATAAATCCGACTCAGCTTCCGATCGAGGTGGGCTCATCGGTATTTTCTTTATGGCCTTTACTCTGGCTTTAGTTTCTTTTTCTTGTACAGGCCCCATAGTGGGAACACTTTTAGTAGAAGCTGCCTCTGGAGGTTCTTATGTTGGCCCTGTAGTGGGGATGTTTGGTTTTTCACTTGCCATTGCGCTGCCCTTTACGCTTTTCGCCGCTTTCCCTGGCTGGTTAAATTCTCTTCCAAAATCCGGAGGCTGGTTAAATTCTGTAAAGGTTGTATTAGGTTTTCTCGAATTGGCTTTGGCCTTCAAATTCTTGTCAAATGCTGATTTAGTAATGCAAACACATTTATTAGAAAGAGAAGTTTTTATTGCGATCTGGATTGTCATATTTGCCATGTTAACCTTATATTTACTTGGAAAGTTGAAGCTTTCTCATGATTCAGATATGTCCTATGTATCAGTGTCTAGATTGTTTTTGGCATTAGTTACCGGAGCTTTCACTGTCTATATGATTCCTGGTTTATGGGGGGCTCCTTTGAAATTAATTAATGCTTTCCCTCCGCCAATGTACTACAGTGAATCTCCCTATGGCGTTGGTAATAGTCAAGCAGGTTCTTCTGTTTCTCATGATGAATTAGAAGGACAACATTTAGGTCCACAAGGAATTATGGTTTTTCATGATTATGAGACTGGGTTGGCATATGCCAAGTCTGTTAATAAGCCAATAATGCTTGATTTTACTGGATGGGCATGTGTGAATTGTAGAAAAATGGAAGAACAAGTTTGGTCCGATCCTGGGGTGAGACAAATACTTGCCGAAGATATGATCATAATCTCTCTCTATGTAGACGAACGTACTGTTTTGGCTAAAGAAGACCAATATGAAACAACTATAGTTGGAAAGAAGAAAAAAGTCCGAACTGTCGGAGACCGATGGATGGTGATGCAAACTGAAAGGTATGATATTAATTCTCAGCCTTATTATTTAATCCTTGATCATCAGGAAAAGTCTCTTGTGGAGGCTGCTAATTATCAGAATTATGGTTCTGTAGATATTTTTAAAGATTGGTTGAGTCGCGGCTTAGCAGAATACAATAAGTAATGAAAGATTTAATTCGTAAAGAATTTCATGAGGCACAGCAAGTATTACGTTCTTTTTTAAAGGACGATTCTGGGCTAAATGCCATTGAGAAAGCAGCTATATTATTGGTGGATTCTTTCCAGAATAATGGTAAATTAATTAGTTGTGGCAATGGCGGCTCTATGTGTGATGCCATGCATTTTGCTGAAGAACTTTCTGGCCGTTTTAGAGTACACAGGCCAGCTTTACCTGCCTTAGCTATATCGGACCCTTCTTACATGTCATGCGTCATTAATGATTATGGCGCAGAGACTGTTTTTTCTAGATATGTGGAAGGGTTGGGGTTTTCTGGAGATGTGCTTGTTGCCATCAGTACCAGTGGGAGCTCTAAAAATATAATCAATGCTGCAAAAGTTGCAAAAGAGAAAGGGATGAAAATTATTGGACTCACCGGAAAGGAAGGGGGTGAATTGGCTTCCCTTTGTGACGTAGAAATAAGAGCCCCTTTTTCGACGCATGCCGACCGTGTTCAGGAAATACATATTAAAGTGATTCACTCTTTGATACACGCTGTAGAGTCAAAGTTGTTTTTTTCGTCTTGAGTTATTCCTCCACTTCGTAAAATTCAAAACTCAAATATTGGTCGCTTTTAATTTGAAAAACTTTTTCTAACAATTTGCAGATCGTTTTTGCTGCTTTTTCCGATTGATTAGGTAATGGTAAAAAATATTCACTCATTCCTTCTTCAGTGTTATTCGCCTTTTCTGATTCAAATTTAAAATGAGAATGTTTGAAACGAAATTGGGCTTCAGAGTCATTTTTATTATCAAAACAAATGATTAATACAATCCCAAATTCTCCCTTTTCTGTCCTAGGTTTTACCAGCATACTTTGATTGATTACTTGAAGGATTTCCTTTTTTTTATATAAAATTGAGATAAGAAAAGATTCATTTTCTTTACGGAATCCAGCTAATGTAATGTCTAAGACTTCTACTAATGCTTGGGGAATGTTCATTTCTTTTGGAAAATATGAATAAGTTGGTTAGCTGCGTCAAAAGGATTTGTTTTACCATTTTCGACTTCTTTCTCTAGGATTGCCAAATGTTTTTTAATGCGGTTATTGTGATAAAAATAATTTCCTAATTGTTCTTGAATACTTTCATGGAGCCAGAATTTTGCTTGTCTTTTTCTGTTCTCTTCAAAAGTATTGTTTGTCTTGCAATAATTAATAAAGGAACTAATAGTATTCCATATTTCGTGAACTCCTTCATTATTTAGCGCCGAACATAAGGAGGTTTTTGGTATCCAACCGTTTCTTTTTCCCGGAAATAAGTGTAGAGCTCTTTTGTAATCTCCAACTGCCACTTTGCTTCGATTGAGATTATCCCCGTCAGCTTTGGTTATAGCAATGGCATCTGCCATTTCCATGATTCCTCGTTTTATTCCTTGGAGTTCGTCTCCTGCCCCAGCAAGCACAAGTAAAAGGAAGAAATCAACCATTGAATGTACTGCTGTTTCGGATTGCCCTACACCGACGGTTTCAATAAAAATCACATCGTATCCTGCGGCTTCACATAGAAGAATAGTTTCTCTAGTTTTTCTAGCTACTCCGCCTAAGGATCCTGATGTTGGCGAGGGACGTATAAAAGCACGGGTATCTCTACTTAATTGATACATTCTTGTTTTGTCCCCTAGAATACTTCCGCCTCCTTCATCACTACTAGGGTCAATGGCGAGTACAGCTATTTTTTTACCCAATCGAGTCAGATATGTGCCGAAGGTTTCTATAAAGGTGCTTTTCCCAACACCAGGAACACCAGTAATTCCAATTCGAACTGAGTCTCCACTATTAGGCATGCATTTTTCGAGAATTTGCTTCGCTAATTTTTGATGTGCCATTTTTGTGCTCTCGACCATTGTGATGGCTTGTCCTAAAACACTAATATTTCCTTCATTAATCCCTCGAATATATTCGTGAAATGAAAGGTTTTTTTTTTTGTGAGTCTGTTTGGGCTTAATCATGAGAAAGCATGTTTTCTATGGATAAGCCAAATAATTCTTTAAGACTTAATCCAAAAGTAAGAGCTTGCTGAGGTAGGATACTTTCTTTGGTGAATCCTGGAACTGTATTGACTTCAATGAGATAAGCTTTCTTATCTTTTATGATAAAGTCCATTCGAACAATCCCCTTAAGTTGAAGAATTTTATAGATATCTTTACTAATAGATTCTATCTGATCACTTTCTTGCTTTTCTATTCTAGCTGGAGTTATTTCTTGAGACTTGCCTAGATATTTCGCGTCATAGTCGAAAAATTCATTTTCTGAGTATATTTCTGTCAGAGGCAAAACAATCAATTCTCCCTTTTTTTCAATGATTCCACAGCTAACCTCTATTCCCTTTATATAAGATTCTGCAATAACTTGTTGATCATATTCGAATGCTTTCTCAAGAGCCTCAAACCATAGATCGGGTCTTAATACTTTAGAAATTCCAAGACTTGATCCCGCTCGGTTAGGTTTTACAAAACAAGGAAAACCTATTTTTCTTTCAATTTCATCCGGAGAAAAATCAGTCTTGTCTTGCAAGATGATGGATTTGCCACTTCGAATATTAAATTGTTTGAGTAATGCGTTACACATGGCTTTATTAAATGTGATAGAAGACTCAAATGTACCAGAGCAATTGTATGGAATACGAATAAGATCAAAGTATGCTTGTAGGGTTCCGTCTTCACCCGGAGTGCCGTGAATGGCCATAAAAACGCCATCAAAAGTTATTTTTTTTTGATCAATTATACAAGAAAAGTCATCTCTTTGAATAGGCCATTTTTTTTGACCATCGATCAGATTCCAGTCTTGGTTTTCAATGTGGATTAAGTAAGGTGTGTATTTGTCTTGGTCGATAGATTGGAATACCACATCTGCACTCTTTATTGAGATATGGATTTCTTTGGTGTTCCCACCTCTGAGAATGGCTATATTTTTCTTCATAATCTGAACAATATCACACAAAACAAATGTATATAATTTTATGCTATAAAAAGTGTTCTAGAAATCATAAAAATTTTTCCGCTTGTTTAATTTTAAATCTTGAAGAATAGAAGATTTTACGTTGATACTCAAGTTAAAGCTCTGACGAAAACCAAATGGAATCCAGTTAAAACGCATTTCCCAGCAATGAAGATCTCTATAAAAATCTAATGATGTAAAGGAGATTTCTTTGTTATCGAAATCAAATCCTGAATGAAAACCAATTTTCCATTTGGTCGTCAACTTCACATTACCTTTGATGTTAAAAGTTTTTCTGATATTTTTTTCAAGTCCTCGATTGCTATAGTTGTATTTGTAATCAATTCCTAAATCCCAAGGAATATTAAAGTCAATGTAGTTGAGGGTTTGATTAGGGATCATATCCAACTCATTATTATTATTATTATTATTATTATCACCTGAGTTAACTAGGTTATTTTCGAAGTTCATTGAGTTTTTAAGACTCCAATTGATGGTAAAGCTAAAGTTAGTTAATCTTCCCAATGAAAGTCGGTCATTCCATGCAAATTCATTAATCAGAGTTCCGTCTTTCTTCATTTGATAGGGGTTAATGACTCCATCAAATTTAAAGTTCATATTGGGAATCAACTCTGTTCTTCCATTGAAGGTAATATTTGAGAGGTTGAAAGAATCTAAAGCAAGGTTATAATTAGATCGAAAGTTTAAGTTTCTAAATACAGAGATTTTTTTATATTCACTTATGCTATCATTAGTTTGGCGAACTTTTATTTCCACATTATTATCTAGGTTAAAGCTTATGTTACCTGATTTTCCAGAAGGAGCAGTACCATACAAACCCTCTTGATAGTATGAGTATCTTTGTTTATTTCCTATTGAGTCAATAGTACTCCAATCGTAATAGCCCCATTTTTCGTCGCTAAAGTCAGGTCGGTAACTGAAGGAAATACTAGGTGTGATTATGTGTCTTAAAGCTTTTATTTTTTCGGACCTGAAGGAGTACATTCCATATATTTTTGTATTCAATTTAAATCCTGTGTTGAAATCTCTTACAGAGCGAAATCCCGAAATGGTGTCTTGAACAACCGATAAGATTTCTTCGTCCCAGGATCGCTCAATACGGTTAAAATACCATCGTTCTGTATAATTAAGATTGGGTGTTACATTGATGTGATTTAATAACTTAAAGGTACTACTGATAGGTACCCTATGTTGGATTCCATACTTCATATTATCTATGGTTTCAGACTGAAATAGTAAACTATCTATGGTTTCAATTTGGTTCTTGGCATTTGCTGTATAGCTCAGGTTTATATTTTCGTACCAGCGTTTCTTTCCAGAAGCTAATTTTCGCTCAAAAGGATTGATGCGGTTCATAGTAAAAGCTAGGTCAGGTAGGCTTAAGCTGATTGAATTGTTCAGAGTATTTTGACTGTGTCTTAGATTTGAGGATAGATTAAATGGCTTGTTAGGAAAAGAATAACTGAAGGATATGTTAGATGTAAGTGTATTTTTTAAATAATCATTGGTTTGATTTGAATTTAGTTGGTTAAAGCTGCTTGATCCAGCATTCACTTTGGCGCTAAACCGACTATTGGGATGGGCTTTATTATCTTGATTGTGAACCCAGTTGATAAAAAAGTCTCTATTATCTTGAAAATTTGATAATCCCTCTTCTCCCAATAAATTCTTTGAATAACTTAAGCTAAAACTTCCATTATAAGCATACCTTTTTATATATGAACTTTGCACTTTGGTTCTCCATGATCCCAAAGAAAATACTCCAGCTCTTATGGCAAGGTCCATGTGATCATTTAATGAAAAATACCAGCCTCCATTTGTCAAGTTGTATCCCTGATTTACGGAATAACCATAGGTTGGCATAATAAATCCAGAACTTTGTTGGTCTTGAATCGGGAAAAACCCAAAAGGAATATACACTGGAGTGGGAATATTTGCTATGACTAAATTAGCGGGCCCAGAAATAATTCTTTTTCCGGGAACTATTTTTAGTTTTTTTGCCCTTATATAAAAGTGAGGCTCATCCTCGGAGCAAGTCGTATATTTACTTTCTTGAATAAACATAGAATTATCGGCACTTTTTTTGAGCTCTTCACCATGAATATATCCCTCCCCATCTTGAGTCTTCATCTGTTTAATATTCCCCTTTTTAGTCGAAAAATTGTATAAAATACTCTCACAATAGTAGGTTTCACCTCCTTCTTTAAAAATTGGTTTACCTATAATATTACCCGCGCTGTCTGGAATACCAATGGCATAAACTGTATTATTTTTCCAGTCTAGAACTATATATTCAGCCTGAAGTTCAATATCTTCATAGTTTACTTGAGCTTGGTGATACAAGTAAATTTTTTTCTCTAATATGTCTACCACACTTGAGTCTTTCGAAAAGTAGGTCACTTCAGATTCTAAGAATGGGGTAGTTGCCAAAGTACTGTCATTATTCATATCCTGTGCAAGGAGCAACTGAGATCCATATTGGGTCAAAAAATATAAAAGAATAATAAGATGTAAATTCTTTGAGGACAAAAGTGAATTTTATTTTTATTTTTTGTTATAAATTACGGTACAAAACTAATTAAAAAAAGCGACCAAAGGTGAAACGAATTTTTGCAATATTTCTTACACTTTACTCCTTGCCAGTTTGGTCTTATTTATTTACTGCTGATCCCATGACAGGTATTCATAAGATAGTTATTGATGCAGGTCATGGAGGTAAAGATCCTGGAAATTTAGGAACTGGCCGCTACTCTTCAGTGGAAAAAGATGTAGCTCTTGATGTGTCTTTGTTATTCGGCTCTTATATTTCAGAAAATATACCTGAAGTTGAGGTTATTTATACTCGAAAAGAAGATGAGTTTCCAGAACTTTATGAAAGAACTGCTCTAGCTAATCGAGAGAAGGCAGATTTGTTTATTTCTATTCACTGTGACGCTTTTACTGATCCTCAAGCAAATGGGTGTTCCTCTTTTGTCGTGGGGGTTAATCATGGTAGGCATTCTCGAGTAGCGATTAAAGAGAATCCCATTATTTCTACTCAAGAAGACCGAATTAATTATGAAAATTTTGATGTTACTAGCCCCGAGTATCAGATTGAGGTTTCACTGTATCAGAAAATGTATGAAAACAATAGCTTATTATTGGCAGACAAAATTCAAACTCAATTTAGAGAAAGAGTTAATCGTCGAGATCGAGGTGTGAAAAGAGAACCCTTGTATGTTACTAGTAGAGTTGCTATGCCCTCTGTACTTGTAGAATTAGGCTTTTTGACCAATCCAAAAGAGGAAGATTTTTTAAACTCAGAACAGGGAAAGACCTTCATGGCTTCGGCCTTGTATAGAGCCTTTAAGTCTTACAGAGAGGAACAGGATGGTATGCTCTCAGAATTAGTTGATTCCTCTGATGCGATATCAGATATTGAAATGAAACTAGAAAAAACTTTTTTTTCGGTTCAAATATTTAGTTCATCTAGTCCTATAAATTCCTCAATTTTATTTAATATAGAAGATTCTTTTTTCTTTATATTTAATGATAGATTCACTTATTTTAGCGGTAGGTTTAAGAGCCTAGAAGCAGTTCGTAACCATAAGGAAATTCTCATGAAAAATGGTTTTCATGACTGTTTTGTGGTCGGAATTCACCAAGAAGAGAAAGTGGAATTAAATAAGGTAGTAAAACTTCTTAAATAAGTTGTATTTTTGATACAACAAATTTCAAGTATGAAATATAGCAAAGAATTGGTTATTGGAATTACCACACTAGCAACAATTACTTGTTTAATTGGTGGATATAATTTTCTGAAAGGAAAGAATGTTTTTAGTGCCAAACAAGAATATTATGCATTTTATGAACATGTCCATGGTCTAGAAGTTGGACAGCCAGTGACGGTAAATGGATACAAAATTGGTCAAGTCACTGAAATAATGTTTGATGTTTCATTCGGTGGGCCACTTTTGGTTGGTTTTCATATCTCCAAGCCCTTGTATTTTGGTGTTGACACCAAATTTGAAATATACGATATGGATATTATGGGCGCAAAAGGATTACAAATGGTTCCTGGTAAGTCTAGGAACATAGCAGTTTCTGGAGATACGCTTCTAGGGGATATTAAAATTTCACTTACCGAGCAGGTGACAAAGCAATTTGTCCCCATCAAAGACGGTACTGAAAAGTTGATGAATACCGTTGACTCTACTTTAAAATCAGTTACTATGTTGTCTGAGAACGTAATTAAATTAATTGAAGTAAATCAAAAAAGTATCAGTAGAGCCGCAAGGAATATTGACTCTCTTTCTGCAGCATTTTTCTCTCATAGAGATGATTTTATGACGATTGTGACCAATGCAGCATTATTTAGTGAAGAGTTGGCTTCGGCTAGCTTTTCAGATGCTATTTCTCAAGCCAATCAAACCATGCATAGTATTGATTTGGTTTTACATGAAGTACATTCAGGAAGTGGAAGTTTTTCGAAACTTTTATCTAGTGATAAACTTTATAATGAGATGACTTCTTCCATGTTGCAATTAGATCTGTTACTGGAAGATTTGAGAAATAATCCAAAACGATATGTTCATTTTTCTATTTTTGGGCGCAAAGAATCGCTTGTCGACACT
Source organism: Flavobacteriales bacterium (assembly GCA_002707145.1). Next base: position 18,066 of record PAMD01000002.1, read on the forward strand.
ACTAATTTAAATTAACCCCATGGGATTGTCAAATCTGATTTTTGCATTGAGTTTAGGTATTGCAGGATTTATTTTTGGTAGGAATGTGCTACGAATAAAGCGGAATATTCAGATTGGTGTAGATATTGATCGTTTTGATCGGCCATCTCTTCGTTGGAAGACAATGGCTAGAGTAGCGTTAGGTCAGTCTAAAATGACTGTTCGTCCTATTGCTGCTTTTCTTCATGCTTTAGTTTATGTTGGTTTTGTTGTTATAAACATCGAAGTTTTAGAAATTATTATTGATGGGTTATTTGGAACGCATAGGGTGTTTTCTTTTTTAGGTGGACTTTACGATTTTTTGATAGGTAGCTTTGAAATTCTTGCATTTTTAGTTCTTGTGGCATGTGTTATTTTTGCTATTAGAAGAAACGTTCTTCAAATTAAACGGTTTGTGATGAAAGAGATGGACGGTTGGCCGAAAACAGATGCTAATTTGATATTAGTTTTTGAAATTTTACTCATGTCTGCATTTTTATTGTTGCAGTCATCCGATTTACATCTTCAGAATCTCGGAGTTGATCATTACGTCCAAGCGGGATCTTATCCAATAAGTTCTTGGTTTTTGCCTTTGTTTAGCTCTATGGATATTCAAACAGTTTACCTGTTTGAAAGAGGTTTGTGGTGGTTTCATATTATTGGAATACTAGTTTTCTTGAACTATTTGCCTTATTCAAAACATTTTCATATAATTTTAGCCTTTCCGAATACTTATTTTTCCAATCTAGATGCGAAAGGTAGTTTTACTAATATGGCTTCTGTAACTCAAGAAGTTAAGATAATGATGGATCCCAATGCTGATCCATATGCAGTGCCTGATGGTGGTGTTGAGGAAGAATCTTTACAAAGATTTGGTGCGAAAGACGTTAACGATCTAAATTGGGTACAATTGATGAATGCGTATTCTTGTTCAGAGTGTGGAAGATGTACATCTGAATGCCCTGCTAACCAGACAGGAAAACTTCTTTCTCCTCGTAAAATAATGATGGATACTAGAGATCGACTAGAAGAATATAGCACAAATATTACTGCCAATGGTCCAGAAAGTAAAGATGGGCTATCTTTGTTAGATGATTATATTTCACGAGAAGAACTTTGGGCATGCACATCTTGCAATGCTTGTACTCAAGCTTGTCCTTTAAATATAGACCCACTTTCGATTATTATAGATATGCGACGGTATCTTGTTATGGAGGAGTCAGCTGCTCCGACAGAATTAAATTCGATGTTCAATAATGTAGAGAATAATGGTGCCCCTTGGCAGTTTCCGGCACTAGATCGTTTAAAATGGAGAGATGAATAATATGAAAAAGACCCCTTTACAAGTACCTACAATGGCCGAAATGATCGCTAAAGGTGAAGTTCCAGACATTCTTTTTTGGGTTGGCTGTGCAGGTAGTTTTGACGATCGAGCTAAGAGGATTACTAAAGCATTTGTGAAAATATTGAACAATATTGACATTAAATTTGCTGTTTTAGGAGCTGAGGAATCTTGTAGTGGAGATCCCGCTAAGCGAGCTGGAAATGAATTCCTTTTCCAAATGCAAGCTATGGCAAATATTGAGGTTCTTCATGCTTATGAAGTAAAGCGTATTGTAACAACTTGTCCTCACTGTTTCAATACTATAAAAAATGAATACCCCGAATTAGGGGGTAGTTTTGAAGTGGTTCATCATACTCAGATGCTCCAATCTCTTATAGATGAAGGTCGACTAATGGTTGAAGGTGGACACTACAAAGGAAAGAAAATAACTTTTCATGATCCTTGTTATTTAGGTCGAGCTAATAGTGTTTATGAAGCTCCAAGGATACTTATAAAGAATCTAGATGCTGAGCTTATAGAAATGAAACGATGTAAATCGAGAGGCTTTTGCTGTGGTGCAGGAGGTGCCCAAATGTTTAAAGAACCTGAGAAAGGTACTCAAGATGTTAATATTGAGCGTACTAAAGAGGCTCTTGAGACAAAGGCAGAAGTGATCGCTACTGGTTGTCCTTTCTGTAACACCATGATGACTGACGGAGTAAAGAATAAAGAAAAAGAAGATGAAGTCGAGGTTTTAGATTTAGCAGAAATGATTGCTACTGCAAAAGATCTATAGGTATGTGGGTTCCCTTTGAAGATTTGCCCCAGAGTAGTCGAGTATGGATATTTCAATCAGACCGCCTCCTTAGCGATTCTGAGATGAAAGAGATAGACGACAAAATAAATTTTTTTATTGGCCAGTGGTATTCGCATGGCAAGCCGATTCATGGCACACATAATATTATTTATGGTTGTTTTGTTATTGTGGTTGCTGATGAGCAAAGGCAAATGGCATCGGGTTGCTCAATTGATTCTCTTACAGAGCTATTTAAGTATTTTGGACAAACATACCAGCTTTCTTTCTTTGATCGTTTTTCTATCGCTTACAAAAAAAATAATGAAGTTTACCTTATGACACTTTATAGTTTTAAAGAAGCTATAGATTCGGGCGAGTTAGACGCCGAAAGTAAAGTTTTTAATAATCTTATTTCATCCAAGTTAGAATTATCTTCCTCTTGGGAGGTTCCTGTCAAAGACTCTTGGCTCAGACGTTATCTCTAAATTTTAGACAAAAAAAAGGTTTGCCAAGCAAACCTTTAATAGTAAATAGTTTCAATATCAGAAAAATAAGCTAAGATTTACACCTAAATTGAAGTGAGTACCCTTTAAATCGTCTGATTCTACTTGTAGATTTTCCGCATCATATGTTTTTTGTTCTCCATTCATGAAGGTCAAATTCATGAATGGTTCAACTGCAAAGTGCTCTCTCCAAACAATTGTATAACCCATACCTAAATTGAAGTTTAAAGTTTTCATTGAGTTTTCAATCACTTGCTCAATCTCTTGAAGAGCCATCAAAGCAGAGCCATCTGCATTGAATTGAGGAACGCCATTAACAAATACTTGAGAGTAATCCTCAATGTTTTCATAAGATTCTGAACTTGAATTCATACTGCTCAAAGAAATTTCAGTAAATAAGTTGTTGGACACATAGTAGCGGCTAAATACACCGATTTCTGCCACTGTATTATTTAATTCGTATTCTGCTTTGTCGATATTATCTGATTGGAAATTGATTAAAGCACCAATGGCAATACCATCTTGTACAAAATAACCTACTTTAGGAGTAATGGCTAATGTTGTCCATTCTGTTTCTGACATTTGAGTTCCAGCACCTAGCAATACAGTACCTTTACGTGTTTGCGCATCAGATGTTGATGCAAAAGCTAAAACTGCTGCTAATGAAAGAATAATCTTTTTCATATCTGTAAAATTTTATTTCTTTGTTATTGTTACTTGATGAACTAATTCTTTAGAATGTGTGAATTTACTAAAAATTAGAATATGTCAAAGCATTTATTGCAATTTATTGACTTAACTATTCAAATTTATTATTACAAAACTTCTCTAGGGGATAATTTTACTCTCAAAAAGATCCTTATATTTATTAATCCTTTCGTCAATTATTAGTGATGTTTTTTGTTTTTCATACCAGATGAAGTTTTTTAATTGCATATACTCTGGGTTTACTTGTTCAATAGGCTTAATGCTCGCATCTGCGTTCTCATAGAAAGTAATGTTTTTAATTTTATTGCTGTAAATTGATATATTCATATGGCTACATATTACTTTGTTTACGCCTCGGGCGGTTTTTTGATTTTCTTCTTCTACGTAGTATAAACTTTCTCCATTTCCATCAACTTCAATATTACTAATTTTATTCCTTAAGAAATGTGCATTCATCTCTTCACCTTTTATCTGATTAAATTGCTGATTATTTAGCTTTGAACTAATAAATGCATTTTTATTCAAATCAATTTCTTTCACAAAATCACCCGGTTCAAGTTTTACTGTAATAGTATCTGCGGTAAGTAAGAATTCATTTATCCATATGGCGGGTAAAAAGAAAAGATTCATTTCTTTCTGACTTTTTTTGTACGACAAGGAGTCACATTTACCTGTAATTTCTTTGCTATGGAAGGCAGCCATTGGTCCAGCAGTAAATATTGCTATGTCATTATATTCCGAATAATGAAGGGTGTCTCCCATAAGATATAGAGTATCCTGTTTTCTTGGGATTTCTATGAGAGCATTTCCGTAGGATATGGATGTGTTTTTTTCTCCATCGATCCGATAATGGTCAGAGAATAATTTTGCTCCATCAATTAAATGATGGATTTGAACTTCCCCTTGAAGTGTTGCATCTCCATTGCTTTTATTCAACCATCCAGATTTAGCATTAATTTGCATAGATTCGTTTTTTAAAGTTACATGAGAAGAAAAAGTAGCCTCTTCTGTTTTTAGACTATAATAAACACTATCAGCAATAAGTGTGTCAATATCATCTGTCAAGATTACCTCTTTGTAAAAATTAAATTTTTCTTCTTGAATGTCATAAACCCCCTCTTTGCTAGAAATTGATTTTTGATTTTGTTTAATATACGCTTGTTGGTTAAAAGAGGCTTTTTTGGAAGTAAAGTTGTAAAGAACTTTTCTTGAGGAAAGACGCATGTCCTTGTGAATGAAAATAACTTTTTGCTCTATTTCTGCAAGTTGTTCATTTCCATGATAAATCAAATACTCCCCTCTGATGGTAATCTGGTCTTCTTCCCATATATGAATATTATTAAAAGCTTCTATTTTATTTTCATTTAAATAATAATAGGCGCTGTCGCAGGTCATAATCCTATTTTTATGTTTTGTTTTAACATTTCCACGAAGCACTTGTCTATTCTTATTTAATTTTTGATTGAAGGAAATTTCATCGGCATTAATGATTTCAATTTTAGACTGCGCACATACCCCTCCTATGGGTACGATTAGATAGATAATAGAAAGAAAGGCTAAAAATCTTTGCATAAAAAAGTCCTCTTTAAGGGGGACTTGATTTTATTTGTTATGAATGGTTTGAGTTCGATCTGGTCCCACAGAAACGATAGAAATAGGTGTTTCTAGTGTCTTTTCTAAGTAATTGACATAAGTAATTAATTCATTTGGCAGTTCAGACATTTGTGTCTTACCGGTGATGTCCTCTTTCCAACATGGAAATTCTTTATATATCGGCTCAATTCTATCTTCTTGAATGTTGTAGGGAAGATAATCTATAATTTCGCCATTATATTTGTAATGTGTACAAACTTTAATGGTAGAGAATTCGCTTAAAACGTCTGCTTTCATCATCATAAGTGAGGTTACTCCGTTAACGTTTATAGCATATTTTAATGCTGGAATATCTATCCACCCACATCTTCTAGGGCGACCAGTTGTTGCGCCAAATTCATTTCCAGATTTTTGAATTTTAATACCAGTTTCATCCAGTAGCTCTGTCGGGAAAGGTCCACTTCCAACCCGAGTTAGATAGGCTTTGAAAATCCCAAATACTTTTCCAATCTTATTAGGAGCAATACCCAACCCAGTACAGGCTCCAGCCGAAATGGTGTTGGAAGAAGTTACAAATGGATAGGTCCCAAAATCTATGTCTAAAAGTGAACCCTGAGCCCCTTCAGCAAGAGTTTTTCTCCCTTGTTTGGTAGCTTTATCTAGGTAATGTTCGCTGTCTATAAATCTAATTTTCTTCAGTCTTTCTATGGCTTCAAACCACTCCGCTTCCATTTCTTCTAGGTCATAATTATAATCATAATGAGTAAGTAGTTGTTTGTGTTTTGAGACTAATTTACTGTAACGTTCTTTGAAGTCATCTAGTTCAATATCACCAATTCTGAGACCATTTCTACCAGTTTTGTCCATATACGTCGGGCCGATTCCTTTGAGCGTAGATCCAATTTTATCTTTCCCTTTTGCTTTTTCAGAGGCGCCATCAAGTAATTTATGGCTAGGTAAAATTAAGTGGGCTTTTTTTGAAATAAGAAGTTTTCCGTCTAAGTCTAAATTAAGTTTCTCTAATTCTTCCAATTCTTTTTTGAATATAATAGGATCTATTACGACTCCATTTCCAATTAAATTGATTGCTGTGGGATGGAAAATTCCTGATGGAATCGTATGTAGAACATGCTTTATTCCATCAAATTCAAGAGTGTGACCTGCGTTAGGACCTCCCTGAAATCGAGCGATTATGTCATATTTTGAGGTTAAAAAATCAACAATTTTTCCTTTACCTTCATCTCCCCATTGGAGACCTAAAAGAACATCAATGGCCATTTTTTATTAATATTTTTATTAGTTTTTGGTACACTCACCATTTTCGTTTTTTTTACACATTCCGTACATGTTCAATGCATGGTGAAATACTTTAAATCCAATATTTTCTTCAACAGTGTTCATGATATTTTGAATCCTTGGATCACAAAATTCTATTACTTTTTTACATTGTGTGCAGATTAGGTGATCGTGTTGTTTGTTAGTGAAGCTTTTTTCATACTGAGCTTGATTTTCTCCAAATTGGTGTTTCCTAACCAAGTTACAATCAAGAAGAAGTTCAATTGTATTGTATAAAGTAGCTCTACTGACTCGATAATTTTGATTTTTCATTTTGACATACATTGTTTCTATATCAAAGTGATCATCATAGTCGTAAATTTTATTGAGTATAGCGAAACGTTCAGGTGTTTTTCTTTGCCCGTTTTTTTCTAGGTATGAAGTAAATACCTCTTTTACTTGGTTCTGTATTTTTTTAGTCATTCTATTGACATTAAATCAAATTTTATAGAGTAAAATTAAGCATAAATTTTCAATTATTGTTAGAAATTAGTTACTTTTAAGTTTGCGAGTTACGTGAGTAATTCCTGAGACTTTCTTAATATTTTCGATTACTTTACTAAGACTTTTTTTGTCTTGAACCTGCAATGTAATATTTCCATCAAAAGTTCCATCTGATGTAGAAATGTTAATTGAATGGATGTTTATTTTTAAAGTATTTGATAGGATTTGGGTAACCTGATTAATTAGTCCAACACTGTCGATTCCTTTAATATGAAGAACAGCAAACGATTTTATTTGCGAACTATCTAGCCATTTTGCAATCAAAATTCGATAGGCAAAATTTGCATGGAGTCTGAGTGCATTAGGACAATTGTTTCGATGAATTTTAATTCCTTCACGAATGGTAGTAAAACCAAATACTTCATCCCCTGGAATAGGACTGCAACATTTTGAAATGGTATAATTAAGTTTTTCTTCGTTAGGACCAAAGACCAAAGTATCAAAATTAACTTCTTCTTTAATTTCTTGAGTTTTCGATGCCCTTTTATAAATTTTATTTTTAAGATATTGATACCAGCTATTTCTATTGGTAGCAAATTCCTTGATCATTGCATTGTTAAAAATTCCTACTCCTACATCATAAAATAAGTCAAAACTTGTTTTATATTTATAATAAGTAGTTAATTCTTTAAGAATATTTTCATTCAAAACCAGCTTTAAATGCTTTAGCTTTCTTTTTAATATCTCTTTTCCCTCGTCAGCAATTATTTTTTTTTCGTCTTTTAAAGAACTTTTAATTTTATTTTTTGCTTTGGCAGTGACCACAAAATTCAACCAAGATTTTTTTGGTTTCTGCTTTAGAGAGCTGATTACTTCCACTTGGTCTCCACTTTTAAGTTTATGGCTAAGTGGGGTTATTTTCCCGTTAACCTTGCATCCTAAGCAGTTAGCTCCAAGTTGGCTATGAATTTCAAATGCAAAATCTAATGCTGAAGCACCGCGTGGAAGTGTTTTTAATTCCCCATTTGGAGTGAAGACAAAGATTTCTTTGGAAAATAAATTTAGTTTGAATTCCTCAAGAAAATCCAATGCATTAACCTCGGGTTGTTCTAATAGTTCTCGAATCTGGTTGATCCAATCTTCTAGATTTCCGTCTTTAGATTTGCCACTTTGTTTGTACTTCCAGTGTGCTGCGAATCCTTTTTCCGCAAGCTCATCCATTCTTTCGGTTCTAATTTGAACTTCAACCCATTTTCCTGCAGGTCCCATCAAAGTAGTATGAAGAGATTCATAGCCGTTTGCCTTAGGAGTAGAAATCCAATCTCTAAGTCGATCTGGGTTAGGATGATAGTGGTCTGTAATTAGTGAGTAGGTCTTCCAACAGTCTGATTTTTCTCTTTTTAATTCTGAGTTAAGGATAATTCGGATCGCAAATTTATCGTAGACTTCATTGAAAGAAATACCTTGATTTTTCATTTTTTTTCGAATAGAAAAAATAGATTTTGGTCTACCTTTGATAGAGAATTCTAAATCGTGGTTTTTTAGTGAGGCTTTTAGGGGTTTTATAAACTTTTGTATATACTGAATTCGAGCATTTTTAGTTTCGTTTAATTGTCTGGCAATTTCTCGATAAATATCAGGTTGCGTGAATTTTAATCCTAAATCTTCAAGTTCAGATTTGATAGAATATAACCCTAACCTGTGTGCTAATGGAGCATAGATATAAAGAGTTTCTGAGGCTATTTTTTGCTGCTTTTGCTCAGGCATAGATTCTAAAGTCTGCATGTTATGCAGACGATCAGCAAGTTTAATTAAGATTACCCTTACATCATCAGAAATAGTAAGTAGCATTTTTCTAAAATTTTCCGCTTGTGCGGAACTGTTTTGTGCGCCAAATCCAGAAATTTTTGTAAGTCCATTTATGATTTGACTGATTTTAGGATTAAAAAGCCTGCTCATTTCTTCAATAGTGTATTCTGTGTCTTCGACTACATCATGTAATAGAGCGCAGGATATAGCTGTGGCGTCTAATCCGATATCTTTAGCTACGATTTGAGCCACAGCAATCGGATGAAAGATGTATGGCTCTCCACTTTTTCGGCGAACGTCTTTGTGGGCATCTACAGCCAGATTGAAAGCTTTTCGAATAAGCTTTTTATCCTCTCGCGTAATTTCACTGTTGCATGAACGAAGTAGAGCCCTATATCTTAGAACAATGTCTTTATTTTCTTTTTCTATGTCAAAATGTTCCATTCAAGGTATTTGTCTCGAGAGTCCAATTATTTAATGGTAGATTCTAATTTATATTTTTACAGGAAGGATTTTAGAGCGAATTTCTCCAAATCCAATTCTATATTCTTTGTTCTCACAATGTGCTTTCATAATAACAGTATCTTGGTCGAGAAGGAATTTTCGCTCCGATCCGTCTGGCATTTTTAGTGGTTTTGTTCCTTTCCAAGAAAGTTCGAGCATCGAACCATATGATTCGGGATTACTACCAGAAATAGTCCCTGAAGCAAAAATATCTCCAGCGTTTATATTACATCCATTCACGGTATGATGAGCCAATTGTTGTACCATATTCCAGTACATATTTCTATAATTTGAGCGGGAAATTGTGTGTGGCTCAAACTTTTCTGATGCGATTTGTACTTCAAGTTTAATATCAATATTCTGAGGTTCTTTACATTCTAGATAAGGCAGAATCTCTTGTTCTTTTTTTTCTCCACGAACCCTAAAAGGTTCCAACGCATCTATGGTCACTATCCATGGAGATATTGAGGAAGCGAAGCTTTTACCAAGGAATGGCCCTAAAGGAACATATTCCCATTTTTGAATGTCTCTTGCTGACCAATCATTGAATAAACACATTCCAAAGATATAATCGTTTGCTTCGCTAGTTAAAATTCGATTTCCAATTTCTTTTCCTTGGCCAGTTATAAAAGCCATCTCAAGTTCGAAGTCTAGTAGTTTAGAAGCTCCAAAAATCGGCTGATCTCCATCTGAAGGTAATTGTTGTCCATTTGGTCGGTGGATATTTTCTCCAGACAATATAATGGAAGAAGCTCGTCCGTGATAGCCAACTGGCATATGAAGCCAGTTGGGAAGAAGTGCATTATCTGGATCGCGGAACATGCAGCCCACATTGTATGCATGCTGTTTACTGGAATAAAAGTCTGTATAATCTCCAACTTGAATAGGCATACACATATTAATCTCTTGAATAGGAGATAATACTATCTCAGTATGAGCTTTTTTCATTGGGTTATTTAGATCAAAAATTTCCGCAATTCTATCTCTAACTGCACGCCAAATATTTTTTTCTAGTTTTAAAAAGGCATTGAGGTTTCCCAGAAATATGCCCTCATTTAGTGGTATATTATCGAAGTAATTAAGTTTTTGTAGCTCGTTAAGATCTATTGCATAATCTCCGATTCTTGAGCCTACAAAAGCTATGTTGTTTTTCTTTTTAATAGATCCAAAGGGGATATTTTGAATTGGGAAATCAGAATCTTGAGAGACCTCGATCCAAGATTTTCGTGAGGGAATATTTGCTTTTATCATTTTGCTAAATTTTGAACTAAAATAAGGATTATATTTGCATAGTTAATAATTCGTTTCATTTTAAAAAAAATTGCAGTTATAGCCATGGAAAGAGACCACCAAATATTCGATTTAATCGAAGAGGAGCACGACAGACAAATATACGGTATTGAACTTATTGCCTCTGAAAACTTCGTTAGTGATCAAGTCATGCAAGCGACTGGTTCTTGTCTAACTAATAAATATGCGGAAGGATACCCTGGGAAAAGATATTATGGAGGTTGTGAGGTAGTTGATGAGGTAGAAAATATCGCTATTCAAAGAGCTAAAGTTTTGTTTGGAGTAGAATATGTAAATGTTCAGCCTCATTCAGGTTCACAAGCAAATGCTGCTGTTTTCCAAGCCTGTCTGCATCCTGGTGATAAAATTTTAGGATTTGATCTTGCTCACGGAGGACATCTTACACACGGATCTCCTGTCAATTTTTCAGGAAAACTTTATAAAACGTCTTTTTATGGAGTGGAAAAAGAAACAGGTTTGGTTGATATGGACAAGGTCAAAGCGATCGCAATTGCTCAGAAACCAAAATTGATTATTTGCGGTGCTTCTGCTTATTCCAGAGATTGGGATTACAAGATATTTAGACAAATCGCTGACCTTGTTGGTGCATTACTATTAGGAGATATTTCTCATCCCGCTGGTCTTATAGCAAAAGGAGTATTAAATGATCCTGCAAGACATTGTCATATTCTTACTACCACAACACACAAAACATTAAGAGGTCCAAGGGGAGGTTTAATTATGGTGCCTAAGGATTTTGAAAATCCATGGGGCTTAACTACTAACAATGGAAAGATTCGCATGATGTCGGCCGTCTTAAATTCTTCAGTATTTCCTGGTATGCAAGGGGGACCTTTGGAGCATGTGATCGCTGCTAAGGCTGTGGCTTTTGGAGAAGCTTTAACCGATGATTTTTTTCATTACATAGTTCAAGTCAAAAAAAATGCATCGGCCATGGCGGAAGCATTTTTGGCAAAAGGATATCATATTGTATCTGGAGGTACTGACAACCACTGTATGTTGATTGATTTACGTTCTAAGAATATCACGGGCAAAGACGCTGAAAACGCTTTGGTAAAGGCCCATATCACAGTAAATAAAAATATGGTTCCCTTTGACGATCAGTCACCTTTTGTAACCTCGGGAATTCGGTTAGGTACTCCTGCTCTAACTACTCGGGGCTTAAATGAAGGCCACATGAAAACCATTGTTGATTTAATTGATCAAGTTATTAATAATCCTTCAGATGAGAAAACTCTGGAACTTGTTGCTAATCAAGTAAATCATATGATGGTAGATTTTCCTATTTTCGAAAGATAATTACTTTGTTTTGATTCTGGTTTTACTGGTATAATTATTGTTAATTTATAATTGTGAATTTTTAAGTACTCCATGAGACATATTCTTTTATTTTTTGCTTTGTTTTCCACTAATTTTGTTTTTGGAACTCACCTAATTGGAGGCGAGCTAACCTACCGATGTCTTGGAGGAAATCAATATGAGGTGAAAGTGGTAGTTTACAGAGATTGTGGACCTACAAATGCAAATAATACAGGTTTTGATAACAATGGAGTCATCACCATATACAACATGAATGATAACTATTATGATCAGTATGATCATAATAATGCCTTTGAAGAATTCGTTGTTGATGAATTTACTTCTGATTGCCTTACGATTCCTCCTGAATTGTGTGTGGAAAAAGGTACTTACACTATAATTATAACTCTTCCAAATAATCAGAATGGATATCAGATTGTTTACCAAAGATGCTGTAGGAACGAACAAGTGACCAATATCCAGACTCCAGAGGATTTTGGTTCATCCTTAGTTGCGTATATCCCTGCCTCTTCAGCAGCAGAGTGCAATAGTTCCCCTGAGTTTGAGAGTTACCCTCCTTTGGCCTTATGTGTGGGAACTGACGTTGAAATTATGCAATCAGCTATTGATTTGGATGGTGATAATTTAGTTTATTCATTTATTGCCCCCTTTCATGGCTCTAGTGACAATGATCCTACCGAAACGTATTCACCTCCATATCCTCAGGTTCCATGGGAAGATGGTTATTCTGACAATTACCCTATGGATTCCAATCCTATTCTGAGTATTGATCCTCTCTCAGGTTTAATCACGGGGTCACCCTCCCAAGAGGGCTATTATGTAATTGGTATCAAGGTAGAGGAGTTTAGAGACGGAATTTACTTAGGAGAGGTGATAAGAGATTTTAGATTTCTAGTTATAGATTGTGAAATTGCAACTTCGTCTGTTCCTATTGCTGATGTTTATTGTGAGGGTTTGACTGTTTCATTTCAAAATAATAGTCAAAATGCTTTTGAGTATGCTTGGGATTTTGGAGACGAAACTGTTGAAATAGACATTTCTTCAGATTTTGAGCCAACCTATAGCTATCCTGATAGTGGTTTTTATGAGGTTACTTTAATTTCAAATCCAGGAACTTTTTGTTCTGATACAGCAGAAGTTTCTTTTTCTCTTTATCCCGATTTGTTTCCCTTATTTATGACACCAGATACCGATTGCTCTGAAGATGCTTCCTATAATTTTATTGGAGCTGGTGTTATACCTGATTTTGCTGATTTTTATTGGGATTTTGGTCCAAATGCAAATAATCAATTCTCTGAGGAAATATCTCCATCAAACGTAGTTTTTGAGCAAGACGGGATCCAGTCAATTACTTTCTCAGTATCATATTTAGATTGTGAGGAATCTTACACGGCTTCATTAGTTACAGGAGGTATTGATATTGTTTCTTTAGAAGTTTCCGAACAGGAATTATGCTTTCCCGACCTAAGTACTTTTTCTGTTAATGCATCAGTTCCTTTATCAGAGTTGATTTTTTCTTGGAATTTTAGTGATGGACAGGTTTCGAGTCTGTCTAATCCAACTCTAGAATTCATCCCAGGCGAGTACGATGTTTCATTGTCTGTATTAAATTCCGTTACGGGTTGTGAATCTTTTCTTTCTGAGCCTAGTTTGGTTACTGTTCATCCACAGCCAGAAGCCCTCTTCACTCAAAATGAGACATCTGGGTGTGCTCCATTGGTTGTACAATTTAATAATTTAAGTATTGCGTCTGAAGATTACAATTGGTTTGTAAACAGTGTTCCAGTGTCTTCAGACTCAGACTTGACTTATACCTTCGATGAAGGTCAATTTGAAGTTATGTTGCAAGCTATTAGTGAGTTTTCATGTGCTACAGACGATATTTTGTCCATTGAGATTCAATCTTTACCAGAAATTTCTGCAGACTTTGATTTAACATATTATTGCAACGATGATCTGGAGATACAAATCACTGATAATAGCCAGAATGCGACTCTGATATCATGGAACTACGGAGATGGTGTGATAGATAATGGAGAATTTAATCATCAGTACTTTACTGAGGGTGTGTATGATGTTTTACTCACCGCTACTAATCCCTTTTCCTGTAATTTGGTTGCGGAAGCGACTAGCTCAGTTACCGTTGTCTATCCTCCAAATGTTTCTTTCAGCTTGGAGCCAGATGAGGAGTGTCTGGAAGGTTCTGTGCAATTCTCCAACACAAGTAGTATTTCCAATTTAGATGCCGTAGATAATTGGCAGTGGAACTATGGAGATGGATCTACAAGTCCTGTTTTTGAGAGTATTCACACTTACTTTGATGAGGGTATCTATTCTGTAGATTTACAATTGGAAACAGGTTTGGGCTGTGTGGGGATTTTTTCGAGTGCTTTAGAAATTAATTTTTTACAAAATCCTATGCCTATTTTTTCATTTTCTATAGACACTTGTTCAAGCACTCTTATTTTTGATAACTCGTCCCAATACTCTAACGAGTATTTATGGGATTTTGGGGGAAATCTATTTAGTACTGAAGAAAATCCCACTATTCAAATTATTCCTGGATCGGATTTGGTGGTAACCTTGGAAGTGAATAATGAGTTCTGCTCAAATTCGATAAGTGAAACTATTAATTACTCTATTGAAGATATTTATGATGCGGTGATGATTCCAAATGTGTTTTCTCCAAATGGAGATCAAATAAATGATGTCATGACCATTAAGGGTATAAGAAATTGTGAAAGGGCTGTGATTAGAATTTTTAATAGATGGGGTAATGAGGTGTTTTATTCTATTTCTCCCATGGACGAGCCCTGGGATGGTTTATTCAATTCAGAAGAAATTATTGAAGGTTCGTATTTTTATGTTCTAGAACTAGATAATTTTCAGATTAAGGGCGTAGTTAATCTTTTCAGATGATTTTTTGAATCCCCATATCAAAATGTATATTTGCCAAATTAAATTTGAGATATGAAGTGTGGAATTGTAGGATTACCCAACGTTGGGAAATCAACTTTGTTTAACTGCTTGTCAAATGCAAAAGCTTTAGCAGCAAATTATCCTTTTGCGACTATTGAGCCAAATATAGGAGTGATTCCAGTTCCAGATGATCGTTTGGCAAAGTTAGAAGAGCTTGTTAAACCTCAGAGAGTTCAACAAGCAATTGTTGAAATTGTAGATATAGCTGGTTTAGTTCGGGGCGCTAGCAAAGGTGAAGGACTAGGGAATAAGTTTTTAGCAAATATTAGAGAAACTCAAGCAATTATTCATGTTTTGCGCTGTTTTAATAATGATAATATAACTCATGTAGATGGATCTATTGATCCTGTAAGGGACAAAGAAACAATAGATCTTGAACTACAAATTAAAGATTTAGAATCTATTGAAAAGAAAATAGAGTCGACCAAAAAGAAAATCCGTATCGGCGATAAACAGGCTCTAAAAGATCTTGTCTTGCTTGAAAAGTATAAAATTCATTTTGAGTCTGGAAATTCGGCTCGATCTATTGATTTGAGTGATAAAGAGAAGGATATTGTGTCTGATTTGATGTTGTTGACGGATAAGCCTATTTTGTATATATGTAATGTGGGTGAACTCGACGCTGTAAAAGGGAATTCCTATGTTCAAGCTGTAAGAGAGTCAATCAAAGGAGAGGATTCGGAGATACTCATTATTGCTGCTGGAATGGAAGCAGATATTATGGAATTAGACTCTTTTGAAGAGCGACAAGAATTTCTCCAAGATATGGGGCTTAATGAGCCCGGAGTAAAGAAAGTTATTCGAACCGCATACCGTTTACTAAATTTACAGACGTATTTCACTGCAGGTGAAAAGGAGGTTCGCGCTTGGACTATTAAGGAAGGGTTTACTGCTGCTCAAGCGGCAGGAGTCATCCATTCGGATTTTGAAAAAGGTTTTATCCGTGCAGAGGTGATTGGTTATAGTGATTTTATATCACTAGGGTCAGATTTGGCTTGTAAAGAAGCGGGTAAATTGTCCGTAGAAGGCAAGGATTATGTCGTGAAAGATGGAGATGTGATGCATTTCAGATTCAATGTATAATTGTTCATAAAATTGTTTAGATAATTAATGATGTAAATTTTAAAATTAAAAGATGTTTTTTACTTTTAAAGAGTGGTATAGTTTTTTCTGTGCCGCTTTTTTTTGAATCAATAAAAATATACAATGGTAGACAATCAATATACAGAAGACAGTATCAGGTCTTTAGATTGGAAAGAGCATATTCGCATGCGTCCTGGTATGTATATTGGTAAATTGGGAGATGGTACCTCTCAGGATGATGGGATATATATATTACTCAAAGAAGTGGTTGATAATTGCATTGACGAATATGTAATGGGCCATGGAAAAAATATTGAAGTCAGTGTGCGAGGGAAAAAAGTAACGGTAAGAGATTATGGTCGAGGAATTCCTTTGGGGAAAGTCATTGATTGTGTGTCAAAAATAAATACTGGTGGTAAATACGATTCCAAAGCATTTAAAAAGTCTATTGGATTAAATGGGGTTGGGACAAAGGCAGTTAATGCTCTCTCTGATTACTTTAGAGTTCAATCTGTGAGAGATGGGAAGACTAAAGTTGTCGAATTTCACCAAGGAGAAGTTCGCGAAGAAGAGGCGATTCAGGATACTTCTGTCAGAAAAGGAACACGAGTTTCTTTTGTTCCTGATGAAAGTATTTTTCACAACTTTGGTTATGTGAACGAATACGTTGAGAAAATGATGTGGCATTATGCATATCTTAATACAGGTCTCACCATGCTATTCAATGGAGATAAATTTCATTCCGAAAATGGGTTGCTTGATTTACTAAATAGTGAGATTGACAAAAATGCTATCTATTACCCAGTGATTCATCTTAGGGGTGAGGATATTGAAATTGCAATGACTCATTCGCGGAACCAATACGGTGAATCGTATTCTTCTTTTGTGAATGGACAACATACAACTATGGGAGGTTCACATCAAGCCGCTTTTCGAGAGGCTTTAGTGAAAGTAATTCGAGAGTTCTTTGGGAAAAATTACGAGGCATCAGACATTCGTCAATCCATTAATGCTGCAATAAGTCTCAAGGTAATAGAACCGGTATTTGAATCTCAAACAAAAACTAAATTAGGGTCTTCAGATATGGGCCCAAACTTGCCCACAGTTCGGTCATTTGTGAATGATTTTTTAAAAAGTAAGTTAGATAATTTTTTACATAAAAATCCTAAGGTTGCCGAGGCGATTCGAAAGAAAATTATATTATCAGAGAGAGAACGAAAAGATCTAGCAGGTATAAAAAAACTTAGTAGAGAAAGAGCTAAAAAATCCAAACTTCATAATAAAAAATTACGCGATTGTAGAATACATTATAATGATGTAAAGAAAGAACGCCGATTGGAAACAACTATTTTTATAACGGAGGGAGATTCGGCCAGTGGTTCTATTACAAAGTCCAGAGATGTTGCTACACAAGCTGTTTTTAGCCTTAAGGGAAAGCCACTAAATTCATATGGCCTTACAAAGAAAATCGTTTACGAAAACGAAGAGTTTAATTTGGTTCAGGCGGCACTAAATATTGAAAATGGACTAGAAGATCTTCGATATAATAATGTTGTAATTGCCACCGATGCTGATGTTGATGGTATGCATATTCGCTTGTTGCTAATCACCTTTTTTTTACAATTTTTTCCTGAGTTAATTCGAGAGGGACATTTATTTATACTGCAAACTCCTCTTTTTAGGGTTAGAAACAAAAAAAAGACTCTTTATTGTTATAGCGAGGAAGAAAAGCTTTCGGCGATGGATACTTTAAGTGGTAAATTAGAGATTACAAGATTTAAGGGCTTAGGTGAAATATCTCCAAATGAGTTTAAAGGTTTTATTGGGGATGAGATTCGGCTAGAACCAGTAATGATCGGAAAAGAACAATCCTTAGCAGAGATGTTAAAGTTTTATATGGGTAAAAATACTCCTGATCGGCAAGAATTTATTATTGATAATTTGCGGGTAGAAAAAGCAATTGAATAGTAGTCATGAGTGAAGAAATTAAATATTCAAAAGAACACTTTAATATTGAAGAACAAGAATTAAATTCCGTTATCCAAATAGATGGGATGTATGAAAGTTGGTTTTTGGATTACGCCTCTTACGTAATTTTAGAGCGAGCAGTTCCTGATATTTATGACGGTTTAAAACCTGTCCAAAGAAGAATTTTACATTCCTTGAAAGAGATGGATGACGGTCGCTACAACAAGGTTGCTAATGTGATTGGGAATACTATGAAATACCATCCACACGGAGATGCTTCAATTGGGGATGCATTAGTCAATATGGGGCAGAAAGATCTTCTCATCGATATGCAAGGGAATTGGGGAAATATTCTTACTGGAGACCGAGCTGCAGCCCCAAGATATATTGAGTCTCGCTTGTCCAAATTTGCTTTGGAGGTAGTATTTAATAGAAAAATCACAAAATGGACTCCTACGTATGACGGACGTACCAAAGAGCCCATAGTTTTACCTGTAAAGTTTCCATTGTTGTTAGCGCAGGGTGTTGAGGGTATTGCTGTTGGCTTGTCTACCAAGATTATGCCTCACAATTTTTTAGAATTAATTGATGCTTCTATTTCGATTTTGAAAGGAAGAGGGATGAAGGTTTATCCAGATTTTACAACGGGAGGGATTGCTGATTTTTCGCATTATAAAGATGGGAAAAGAGGTGGTAAGATAAAAGTTCGTGCACGGATTGAACAGGTAGATTCAAAGCAATTAAAAATCACTGAGATTCCATTTGCTACGACCACTTCAAGCCTTATAGAATCGATTATTAGAGCCAATGAGAAAGGTAAAATTAAGATTAAGAAAATAGAGGACAATACCGCCGAATTTGTTGAGATTATAATTCATTTGCCTTCAGGAGTGCATCCCGATAAAATGATTGATGCGTTATATGCATTTTCAGATTGTGAAATTTCAATTTCACCCAATGCATGTATTATCAAGGATGATAAGCCATATTTCATGTCCGTGTCGGAAATACTCAAACAATCCACAGATCATACCCTTGGATTACTAAAGGCAGAACTTGAAATATTACTGCTTGAGCAAGAAGCCTATTGGCATTTTGCTTCTTTGGAACGTATTTTTATTGAGAATAAAATATATCGAGATATTGAAGAATGTGAAACTTGGGATGCTGTTATTCAAGCCATCAGAATGGGTCTTTCTCCTCATATTTATCATCTTCAAAGTTCAGTTTCTGATGAAGAAATTCTTCGTCTAACTGAAATAAAGATCAAACGAATTTCTAAGTTTGATTTAGATAAGGCCAATGAGGATTTAAAAAGGATAGAGGATGCTATCAATGAACTTAAAGATAAGCTTTCTAATCTAGTGAAGTATGCCATAAATTATTTCAAGGGACTTAAAAAGAAATATAAGCATGGAAAATCCAGAAAGACAGAGGTTAGAATATTTGAAACAATTGTCGCTTCGAAGGTGGCTATCAGAAATCAGAAATTATATCTTCATCGAGAAGAAGGTTTTATGGGTACTTCTTTGCGTAAAGATGAGTTTATCTGTGAATGTTCAGATATAGATGATATAATTGTCATTAGAAGTGATGGAAAGATGTTAGTCACCAAGGCCACTGCCAAAACTTTTGTTGGAAAAGGTGTGATTCATTTAGCTATTTTTAAGAAAAATGACCTGCGAACGATTTACAATTTGATTTATACCGATGGAAAAAAAGGTAATACCTTCATGAAGCGATTTCCTGTAAAAAGTATTACAAGGGATAAAGAGTACGACTTAACTTCGGGTAAATCAGGATCAAAATTACTCTATTTTTCAGCGAATCTTAATGGGGAAGCAGAGACAGTTTCAGTAATATTAAAATCCAAAGCTAAGACACGGAATCTGAAGTTTGACATTAACTTTGCAGATCTTGCAATCAAAACTAGAGGAGTCAAAGGTAATATTGTGTCTAAATTCCCAATTAGTAGGGTGGAGTTGAAACATAAGGGTGTTTCTACTCTAGATCCTCAAAAAATTTGGTTTGATGATAACGTACAAAGATTGAATATTGATCAGAGAGGTGATTTTCTTGGAGAGTTTGCTGGCGATGATAAAATTCTTGTTATTTCGCAAACAGGAGAATATCAATTGTTATCATTTGAGTTGAGTTCCCATTTCCCTGAAGATATAATTGTGATAGAGAAGTTTGATCCACAAAAGCCCATAAGTTCAATCTACTGGGATGGATCCAAATCTAAATATTTTGTCAAACGATTTTTAATAGAGCCCTCTGATAAAAAAGTTCTTTTTATTTCCGAAAACAACGGATCTTATCTAGAACTAGTATCCACGGAGTATTCCCCTTTAGTCAAAATAGAGTTTTCAAAACTGCGCAACCGAGATCTCAGAGATTCTCAACAGATAAATCTCGATAAATTTATATCGGTGAAAGGCTATAAATCTCAGGGAAACAGTTTAAGTCCTCATAAAGTTAAGTCAATCAATCTATTGCCAGTTATTAAAGAGCCTAATCAGTCTCTCATTCAAACTGATTTGGCACCAAGCCAGTCAAGTTTAGAATCAGGTCAAGATGATGAGGATACTCCCCAAATTATCATAGATTTTTAAATAATCTATCGACTTTATATGTTTGCGTTTATGGTTTGTGTATTTTTGCTATTACTTTATTAAATTAACGTAAAGTCCAAATGAAAAATCTAAATATTATAATTTTATTTTCTGTAATTTTCACTCAACAGTACCTTTTTTCTCAAGAAAGTTTAAATATAAACTTTCTTTCTAACCTTCCTTATAATCAAGAATTGAGTGATGTTTGGGGTTATTCAACTGACGAAGGAGAATATGCATTAGTTGGAGTCTTCGATGGAATTTCAGTTGTCGACGTGACCAATTCTTTAAGCCCAATTGAACTGGCTTTTTTTCCTGGTCCAGAATCTATATGGAGAGATTTAAAAACTTGGGGAAATTATCTATACTGTATTAATGACCAGAATGGTGATGGTGGAGCCGGATTACAAATTATAAATTTAAGCGAGGTTATTTCAGGAATTTCCAATCCTACTTACATAGAAAATATGAATTTACAATTTGAGACAGCTCACAATATATTTATTGATGAAAATGGAGTTCTATATGTTTTTGGCGCTGATTATCTTGAGGGTGGTTGTATGATGTTCGATTTGGTTTCTGATCCCGAAAATCCTTCCTTACTTGGAGTCTTCGATGATTATTATTTTCATGACGGGATGGTTCGTGGAGATACTCTATGGGGTGGAGCAGTTTACGAAGGAGTATTTTCAGTTGTTGATGTTTCTGATAAACAAAATCCCATAATTATAGGTACCCAGTCTACACCAAATGCCTTCACTCACAACTGTTGGATTTCAGATGATGGAGATTATCTCTTCACTACCGATGAGGTTAGCACTGCTTTTGTTACTTCCTTTGATGTGTCAGATTTGGATGATATCTCAGAGTTAGATAGAATCCAAGCTTGGAGTCTAGATACTGACGTTATTCCACATAATACTCATGTAGATGGAGATTTTGTTGTGACCTCTTATTATACTGACGGAGTATCTGTTGTAGACGTGAGCCGCCCTTCTAATATTATTGAAGTAGGTTATTATGATACTTCTGAGAGTTTTTCCGGGGATGGATTTAATGGTGCTTGGGGAACATATCCCTGGTTGCCTTCGGGGAATATTCTTGTAACTGATATTGAGAACGGTTTATATGTACTTGAATCAAAGTATTCCAATGCTAGTTATGTAGAAGGTTTTGTATCTGACGATATTACCGGGGCTGCAATAAGCAATGCTGAAATACAAATTATTGGATCTAATCATACTACATTAACTGATTTAAGTGGTTTTTATGAGTCCGGTATGGCCGAGTCAGGCACATACGAAATTATTTTCAGTGCGCCGGGATATTCAGATGCTTATGAGGTTATTTCAATATCAAGTGGAGAAGTATTAAGTTTTGATATTGCTTTAATCCCATTTGAATCTTATTCTACTCAGTTTTCAATTCTCTCAGTTGCAAATTTAACTGGTATTTCAAATGCTTCGGTACATATTTTTAATGATGACTTCGATTATGAATTGATTGCAGATTTTCAAGGCGATGTTTATGTATCTCTAGTGGCTGGAGATTACTCTATTTCGATTGGCGCATGGGGTTATGTGACAGAGTGTTCGAGCTTTTCAATATCAGGGATCGGCGGAGATCTTGTCTATGAATTAGAAATTGGATATTCAGACGACTTTTCACTTGATTTGGGCTGGGAGGTAACTAATGATATTAGCCTTAGCTCTGGAGAATGGGAAAGAGGAATTCCAAATGGTACAAGCTATGGTTGGGGACAAAATATCTCCCTTATAAATCCAGAACAAGATGCTAGTGGAGATTGTGGGGGCTATGCATTCGTGACTGGTAATATGATTAATGCTGATGCTGGTTCAGATGATGTTGACGATGGACGGACTACCCTAGTTTCTCCTAAAATGGATTTGACTTATTATGATAATCCTGTTATTTCATTTGAGACTTGGTTTCAAAACGATGGAGGGCAAGGATCTCCCCCAAATGATTCTTTATTGGTTTATGTATCCAACAGTATCGATACAGTTCTTATTGATTACAGAACAGTTAGTTCTGTTGCAGAACAATGGGTAAGTTCTACGATTTCTTTAGAAAATTTAATTGATATGACAAATCAAATGTATGTTTTAGTTGAAACTATGGATGGAGATCCAGGACACCTAGTCGAGGCAGGTTTTGATAGACTGTTTGTGAGCGGAAACAATATTGGACTCTATAAACATAATAAGACCTCTTTTAATGTTTTCCCTAATCCCTCAAAGGAGGGAATTATTTCTTTTGAATCCAACGAAAATGGAGTTTTGGTTGTCAATGACATAAGTGGTCGTATAATTTTTAAAACAAAAGCATTCAAAGGTTATAATTCTATTGATTTAGGTTCTTTTCCTTCCGGCCTATATACTATAAATTTAATTACAGAATTTAATAGTTACACCCAAGTTTGGATCAGAAAATAATGGAATTATATTTTTTCTGGTAACTAAACACAAATCGATTTTTATTTTATTTTATTTTTCCGACTAATTTTTGATGTTTTAAAACTAAAAATACCGAGTATTCAGAAGAAAAAACATTGAAATTTCTTATGTTTGTTTTCTGTTTAAAAAATAAATGCTCACAATAAACTTATATGAAGAGGATATTTTTCATAATAAATTTCTTTTTTATTGCTCAAATAACTTTTGCTCAACTCGAGACTATTCCGATTCCCGATCAGGAAATTCTTGAACTATTATCTGGTACAGAAGTCAATTTTAGTAACACGCAGTTAAGTTATTTCGAAGGTGGTGGATCTCAGCAAATAGGTCAATTTAATGGTTTAAATTCGAATTTGGGATTAGATTCAGGTATCGTTTTAGCTACCCATTTTATTGGACAAATAGCAGGAAATCAGTATGGTCTCCAACTAGATCCAATCGTCGGAGTTGATTCGGATTTATCTTTAATGCTCAATGAGTTTTCCTTTCCTAACAATCTTAAAGGAGTGGTTTCAATTGAATTTGACTTTGTTCCCAGTACTGATGAACTAAATTTTAATTATGTGTATGGGTCAAATGAGTACTCTTCTAGTACATGTTCTTCATTCCCAGACCCTTTTGGTATATTTATTTCAGGTCCAGGAATTTCAGGTCCTTATTCTAATGGAGCCGAAAATATAGCTCTTGTTCCAGACCCAATTAATCCAGCTTATTTTACCACCACCCCTGTTCTTGTAAATTCAATTAATGCAGGTGAATCGACTTTGGTTAATTCAAGTACGTTTGGCTGTGATGCTGTAGATCCTAATTGGCAGAATTATACCGATTTTTATGTTCCAAATTCTGTACCCAATCCTAGTGTTAGTCTAGAGGGTTTTACTGTTCCACTTCAAGCAACCAAATCGGGGCTCGTTCCTTGCGAATCTTACCATATTAAATTTGTTGTTGCTGTTGGTCCAAATTCAAATTCACAGGATGGTGCAGCATTGTTTATAGAAGCTAATGCTTTTGCAAATATTAACACTTTTGGAAATACTTCAACTACAGTAGTTAACGAATCTAACATATTTAGCTATTTTAGTTCAGATTCACCATTCCAAGACAAAATTTATGAGGGTTGTGGAGATGCTACTATCACTTTTTATCGTCCAGATCTAGCTGTGGGTGATATTACTTTTTTATTCCGTCCTCAAAATGAAATAGGTAATGCAACTATTGGAGAAGATTATTCTCTAGCTGGTAATAATGTTGTTAACGGTTTTGGATATTCCTCTATTTTACTTCCAGCTGAAGATGATCAGACTCAATTAATCATTACTCCCTATTATGATTATGTCAATGAACCTGATGAAACGATTTATATTTCTATTGATCAAATTAACATAGGTTGTATTCAAATTGATCCTGACACTATTATTTTTAGTTTATCTGATCAACCTGAGTTAAATGTTAGTTTTAATGAAGATTTTTCAATCTATTGCCCTGGATCAGATGTGATTCTAGAACCAAATGTAAGTGGTGGAGTTGGAGGTTTTATGTCAGGCTCATTTTCTAGTGATGCTTACGATTATTCATGGTCCCAAATTGGGACTGCTGCTATTCAAATTGAAAATCCAATAGAAACTACCGAATATTGTGTAACTGTAATGGATATTTGTGAAACTCAAGAAAAATCAGACTGCATAAAAGTAACAGTTCCTGAGTATGATGAACTACAAGCAGATCTTTTTTCTAAAATTATTTGTGAAGATATTGAAGCAGATCTTTGTGTTATTAACGCTGAAGGAGGAGAAGGTAATTATTCTTATGTATGGTCTAATGGACAGTCAGGTCCTTGTAATTATGATTATCAGGGTGAATATGACGTAGTTGTTTCAGATGGTTGCGAAAAAGAAATTATACTATTTGGTGAAATTTATTATGATAAGCCTCCTGAACCTTCATTTGAATATCTTTCTATACCTCACCAGAATTTAGGTGTTGAATTTTATAATTATACAGATGATTCCCCTGGCTTATCGTATAGATGGAGTTTTGATGATGGTATTTATTCAGATCATTCCAATCCTATCCATGTTTTTCAGCAGGCAGGAGACTACGATGTATCTTTAACAGTAATTACAGCATTGGGTCAATGTGAAGAAGATTTTCAAGATTATGTAACAATCGATCCAAATTATAGTTTTTTTGTTCCAAATGCTTTTTCACCCAATAATGATGGACTAAATGATGTCTTCAGAACTTTTACGACCGGGGTCAAGAAATTTGAATTATTTTTGTTTGATAGTTTCGGGAAAATGGTATTTAGTTCTTCTAATGTCGAAGATTCTTGGGATGGAACTTACGACGGAAAACCAGCTCCGCAGGGAATTTATGTTTATCAGGTTGTGATGGTCAAAGATTCTGATATAGTCGTATTCAATGAGCAAGGTGCTTTCACACTAATTCGATAACATGAAAAAGTATACCTCATATTTTGTGTTCTTTTTTAATATATTTTGTTTACAGGCACAACCTTATACAACTCAATGTATTGACAATGCTACACAATTGGTCAATATATTAGTTAATGGAGTACCTTTTTCAAATGCAACACTTTCTGGCTTTGATTGCAGTACAGGATCTTTTGAAAGTCCAAATCCTGCAGAAGGTCTAAATATCGAAAATGGATTAATGATGGCTACTAATGCTGTTGATGCTTCTGGTGCTCCCTTTGGTTCCTCATCTGTGGAAACTGATTTAACCCAGCAACTTCAGATAGTCGGAAGTTCATCGACTGATGTAAATAATGTAATTGTTTTAGAATTTGATTTTGAACCTAACTCCGATCAAATTGCTTTTGAATATGTTTTTGCTTCTGAAGAATATAATCTCTACACATGCGATCAATTTAATGATGTCTTCGGGTTTTTTTTGTCAGGCCCAGGAATTGCTGGACCCTTTACAAATAATGCCGTTAATATTGCTTTGGTTCCCGATCCAGATAATCCTGGAAGCTATACAGATACTCCAGTATTGATTAATTCTATTAATTCTGGTGTTGCATCTGGTGGTACAGGTAACAACTACTATTGCGATGATATTGATCCCAACTGGCAGGAATATTCTGTTTTTTTTAGCGAAAATTCTGGAACAGCTGATGTTTCATATAATGGTTTTACGGTACCCTTGATTGCTACTTATTCGGTTATCCCTTGTGAGACATATCATATTAAATTGGCTATTGCCGATGTTTTTGATGGTGCATTAAATTCTGCTGTTTTCCTTACTGAAAATAGTTTCAGTTCTGTCGGCTTATCAATCGAAGCTGATAGTGATTATGGTGCTTTTTCTGGGGATGATACCACAATTGTTGAAGGCTGTTTTGATGGTGCTCTGGAATTTGAGTTAAGTCAACAAATAGAAACTGATTATATTATTGATTTTTCTGTCTCAGGAACTGCTTTAGATGGTATTGATTATCAAGAAATTGGTAATCAAGTGACTATTAGTGCAGGAGATCTTGAAGCAGAAGTTCCCATAGTACCATATTACGATGGTGTTGTTGAAGGTCTCGAAACACTTATTATTACTGCTACTACCTCAGATGGATGTACAGAAGTTGAGTCTGATTACACCTTTAATATTGTTGATCGAGTTGAGTTATTTCTTGAAATGCCAGATGACATAGCTTTTTGTCCTGGCTCAGAATCTATTGAACTTGATCCCCTAATCACCGGAGGTATTTATCCACTGACATATCAATGGACTTTTAATGATGCTCTTTTTTCAAATCAAGATGAAATAACTATTCTGCCCGACAATATTGGTATTTTCTCATTTACTGCCCAAGATTTATGTAGTTCTTTGGTGTTTGGAGAAACTGAAACTTATCTTTTAGAGCCAGAAGAACCTCTGGCTATTTTTTCTTCTTATGACCAAATACAGGTCTGTACAGAAGATGAATTATCCACAGAAATTTTTTTAAATGGTGGTATTGGTGATTATGAAATAAATTGGTATCAGGATGGGGAAGCCCTAGGAGTAGATTCGATAAATTTTGAAATTTCAACAGATATTGCTTCAGACTATATTCTACAATTGGAAATTGAAGACGATTGTTCTAACACTATTTCCAAACAGCTCTCTATTCAAATTTTAGACTGCTTTGTTCCCAATATATTTACTCCTAATAATGATGGTAAAAATGACTATTGGTTTGTTGAATTTGGCGATGTTGTTAACAATGTTCGTGTTGATATTTTCAATCGTTGGGGACAACTAGTCTTTAATTCTATAAATTACGAAAGGTGTAATTCAGAAACAGGTCAATTTTGTTGGACAGGTATTCATATGAGTGAGCGTGAAGATTGTAAAGATGGAATCTACTATTATAATATCGAAATGACAGATGGCCGTGCTTTCAAAGGAACCTTCTCACTTTTTAGATAAAGTTCTCTGCCTAAGTTTTTTGTTTTTTCTTTTTTGCTGCTGGGAATAAAATATTGTTTAAAATAAGCCTGTAACCTGGAGAATTCGGGTGTAACTCCAGTTCTGTAGGAGGATCTCCTACTCGGTGTTGATAATCTTCTGGATCATGTCCACCATAAAAACTCCACATACCTTTGCCCAACTTTCCGTGAATATATTTTGCTTCTTGTGCACTGTTATTCTCTCCCATGATAAGTACATTAGATTTTATTAAACTCTTTTTGAATGCAGTTGTTTGCCCCATAAATCCTTTGATAATTTGACTATGATTTTGGCAAAGCATTGTAGGGATAGGATCCCATTTGGCTGAAAATTCAAAAAGCGTAAAGAAATCTTGACCTTTAGTTACTTTTCTTTCTTTTGTAACATCAATATCAGAGAATTCGTAAACATTGGGGTTTTCGATTAACTCAAAATCTTTAAATGCAATAGTCTTTTCATAATCAAGATTTTCTTGAGCTTTAGGGCTCATAGCATCTCCATCAAACATATATTCACAGATATCTGTTTTTTCTGCAGATAGTGCAATATCATAGCTGTCAGTAGCAGAGCACATTGCAAAAAGAAATCCGCCTCCTGCGAGAAACTCTTTAATTTTTAATGCGACATCAAGTTTTTGTTTAGAGACTTTTTTATATCCTAGGCGATTTGCCTCTGATTCAAAGTTTCTTTTTTGCTCGATATACCATGGGGCATTTTTGAATGAACGATAAAATTTACCATACTGTCCAGTAAAATCTTCATGATGAAGATGAAGCCAATCATATAGAGGGAGCATATCAGATAAAATTTCGTCATCATAGATGACGTCATAAGGAATTTCTGCATATGTCAATACCATAGTTACAGCATCATCCCAAGGTAGGTTTCCTTCAGGAGAATATACAGCAACCTTAGGAGATTTTTCTAGTTTAATAATATCAGTATTACTTTCTGGATGAGCTAATTCTATTTGTAGCTTATTTTTATAAGCTCTTGTTATGACCTCATAAGACACCCCACGAATGATACATTCTTTTTCAATTTCTGAATTGAAATCAATCAAAAAACTTCCTCCTCTATAATTAAGAAGCCAGTTCACAGAAAGGCTGTTTTCCAAGGTCCAAAAAGCAATTCCATAGGCTTTCAGATGGTCATTTTGATGGTCTTCATCCATCGGTATCAGGATATAAGAGGCTTGAATATCCACAATCCCCAAAATAAATAAAAATAATAGCCTAGAAAGGTGTGTTTTCATAGTTGTCTTCATTTAAATCTTCAAAGGCTTGATCGGCATTCATTTTAGAGGTGAATTCGGTTTCAAAATCACCGTAATTATCTAGATTTGAAAATTGAGCTAAATGTCCTGTGAACTTCAATCGAATGTTTTCTAGACCTCCGTTTCTGTGTTTGGCAATAATAAATTCTGCTTGACCTTCACAAGGTGTGCCATCCTCATCGTCCCATTCTGTTAGACCGTAATATTCTGGTCGAAATATGAAGCTAACAATATCCGCATCTTGCTCTATAGCACCTGATTCTCTAAGGTCAGATAGAAGAGGTCTTTTACTTCCTCCCCTAGTTTCTACAGCACGACTTAATTGTGAAAGAGCGATTACCGGAACATTTAGTTCTTTGGCAATACTTTTGAGAGATCTAGAAATCATGGAAATTTCTTGTTCTCGATTTCCTTTCCCTTCTCCACCAGTGGTCATAAGTTGTAAGTAGTCAATAACAATAACTTTTACATCGTGTTGTGCAACTAATCTGCGACATTTAGCTCTCAAGTCAAAAATAGAAAGGGCTGGTGTATCATCAATAAATAGAGGTGCTTTTTCTAGATTTTTAATCTTTGCATGAAGTTGTTGCCATTCGTAGTCTTCGAGTTTTCCTTTTCGAAGTTTTTCTGATGATAATCCAGTCTCGGAGGAAATCAAACGAGTAATTAATTGAACAGACGACATTTCAAGAGAAAATACAGCTACGGCGGCGTGAGAATCTACAGCAATATTTCTAGCCATAGACAAGACGAAAGCAGTCTTTCCCATCCCTGGTCTGGCTGCCAATATAATTAAATCTGATGGTTGCCACCCCGAAGTAACATTATCTAGTTTTACAAATCCCGAGGCTATACCACTTAAACCTTCTTGGTTAGAAATATACTCAATTCTCTCAATCGCTTCTTTAACAAGTGATTGAGCGGAATCATAATTTTTTTTAATACTGCCATTTGCAATCTCAAATAATTTGGCTTCAGCTTTGTCGAGTAGATCTAATACATCGCTACTTTCGTCGTAGGCATCGTGAATGATTTCACTTGAAACTCTAATCAGTGATCGTTGAATATGTTTTTGAACGATGATCCTGGCGTGATATTCTATGTGTGCCGAAGAGGCTACTTTTTGAGTTAGATTGGCAATACCAAAATCTCCCCCACAAATGTCTAATTTTCCATTTTTTCTTAGCAGAGCGGAGACTGTTAACATGTCGATAGGCTGAGATTCGGTAAAAAGATTTTTTATGGCTCCATAAATTTCTTTGTGTGCATCTTTATAGAAGCATTCAGGATTTAGAATATCAATCACTTCATTTAAAGCATTTTTATCTATCATAAGTGCACCCAAAACAGCTTCTTCTAGCTCTGTAGCTTGTGGTGGTAATTTTCCTTGTTCCAAGCCAATTATACTTCCCTTATTGAAAGAATTATTGGAGGATTTTGGTTTTGCTTGAGCCATTTTTTTTAATTATTGGTTATTCTAGTAAAGATTCAAATTTAAGACCTTTTAAGATATGATTTATCTCTGTTCATAATTTATTATTTCCCTTTTTTACAAAACATAAAATATTTCATATTTATTATTTGGATCTGTCAATTAATTTAAAATTTAATATGAAATTTTATTATCTTTATGAATAATTAAAATAAAATAAAAATGAAAAAGTATTTAGCCATTTTTGGAATCTCCCTTAGTTTATTTGTATTATCATGTGATAAGGAAGAAGTTGAAGAAGTTACACCATCCCCCATTTTTATTCTTGGTTGTACAGATGAAAATGCTGAGAACTTTAATTTAGACGCCACAGATGATAATGGTTCTTGTACTTATTCAGTTTCATACATGCTGAATGGTGAATGGAATATCCAGCTCTTGGAGTATTCTACTGAAGTTGATTTAGGTCAGATTGATCCATCTATTCTGCCCGCAGAGTTTCAAATTGCCTGGCCGCTTATTGTTGCTAGTCTTGGTAGTGCAGGTATTGATGGCGAAGCCCAAGATGCGGGTGCTTTTCAAATAATTGATACAGGTAAAATGTATAATCAAGTATTAGTCTTTGATACTGAACCCTCAGAAATTGAAATACCCATTGTAGGAGCTCAAGAAATACCATCTATTGCTATAGACAATAGCTCATCAGGTACCTGGTCTCTTCAAGACAACGATCAAACAATCGTTTTTAATGATTCATCGACAGGTTCACAACAGGTCTATGAAATATTAACACTCAGTCCAGATTTTGCAAGATTTAAAGGAAATCTTATTGTTCCACTTGATTTAGATGGTTTATTTAGTATTGATGTTGACTTAGATTTAGATCTTCAATTGCAGAAGCAATAAAATTAATAAACAAAAACTCTGTAATAACAGAGTTTTTTATTCTTTAAATATTCCCATAGAACAGAATTTATCAATTCGTTTATTGATTCTTTTTTCAGGATCCATTTTTGATAGGTTATTTATCTCCTTTAGAATAATTTTTCGAACATTTTTGTATATTTCTTCTGGGTTATAATGTGCCCCCCCTAAAGGTTCTTTTATTATTGAATCTATGAGATTGTGACTCAACATGTCTAGTGCAGTAAGTTTTAGTGCTTCAGCAGCATCTTTCTTGAAGTCCCAAGATCTCCATAATATTGAGGAACAAGATTCAGGAGATATTACGGAGTACCAAGTGTTTTCAAGCATATAAATTTTATCTCCAATCCCAATTCCAAGTGCCCCTCCAGAGGCTCCTTCTCCAATAATAATGCAGATAATAGGGACTTTAAGTTGACACATTTCAATCAAGTTTCTGGCTATAGCTTCTCCTTGTCCTCGTTCTTCTGCTTCCAATCCTGGGTATGCTCCTGGAGTGTCAATAAGAGTGACCACTGGTCTGTTGAATTTTTCAGCCATTTTCATCAAACGAAGCGCCTTTCGATAGCCCTCTGGGTTTGCCATTCCAAAATTTCTATATTGTCGAAGTTTTGTATTTTTTCCTTTTTGTTGTCCAATGATCATCACCGCCTTTCCATCGATTTCACCCCATCCACCAATCATGGCCTTATCGTCTTTTATATTTCGATCTCCGTGAAGTTCCAAGAAGCTTCCGTCTGTTAAGGACTCAATATAATCAAGTGCATATGGGCGTTCTGGATGACGAGAGATTTGTACTTTCTGCCAGGCGGAAAGATTGTTATATACTTCTTTTCGCAGACCTGTTAGCTTTTTCTCAATGTCAATGACTGTTTTTCGAACATCAACATCTGTATCTTTTCCGAGTTGTATTGCTTTGACTAGTTGTTCTTCCAGCTCTACAATTGGTATTTCAAAGTCTAATCGTTCCATAGTTGTTTATTAGTTCTGCAAAGTACAATATTTCGTTTTTTAAGTGATAAAATAAACACAATTATTACTTTTGAACCAGCAAATATCCTACTATGATTCTATTTCCACCTTCAAAGCTTAATTTAGGTCTACAAATTACTGGCAAAAGATCTGATGGATTTCATGATTTACAGACCATTTTTTATCAAATCCCACTAAAGGATATTTTAGAAATACTTCCCGATCAGAATTTAAATCCCGGATTTTGCTCATTTAAATCAACTGGTTTGCCAATTCCTCCTGGAGAGAATTTATGTGAAAGAGCTTATCAGATTTTACATCAGCGATTTCATCTCCCTGGAGTCCACATGTATTTACACAAAATTATTCCCATGGGTGCAGGACTTGGTGGAGGTTCCGCAGATGCTACATATACGCTTATGATTCTAGATAAGATGTTTGATCTACACTTATCTTATGATGAATTAAAACAACTAGCTCTTCTTTTAGGAAGTGATTGCCCATTGTTTATTAGTGAATCTCCAAAGTATGCACAGGGACGAGGAGATGTTTTGCAAGACATCGATGTAAATTTAAAAGGCATGAATTTATTGGTCATAAATCCTAATATTCATATTTCTACCACTAAAGCTTTTTCAAATATTATTCCTATGCCATCATATAGTTGTCTAAATGTCGTGCAAAAAAAAACAAATGAGTGGAAGGGGAATCTGAAAAATGATTTTGAAAATGGTTTATTTTCTGAATTTGATCAGTTAAAAAAGATTAAAGAGACCTTATATAATATGGGTGCAGTATATGCTTCTATGACTGGAACTGGGTCAACAATATACGGCCTATTTTCAGAGGAAATACCAACTAATAAGTGGCCTGGTAATTATTTTCTGTGGCAAACTATCCTTTAACGCTCAGCCCTTTGAAATAAATAATATGCAAAGATCCCAAAGACTATATTTGGAAGAAGAATCGCTATGAACGGATTTAGATCACTATTTGTTGTGAATGTGATAGATATTTTTTGAAATAAAATAAATAAAGTAGTTAGTATAAATCCATAGACAAGATTCAATCCCGTTCCATCTCTTTTTTTATGAATAGCAAGGCTGAATCCAATAAGAGTTAGGATAAAAGTAGTAAAAGGAGTCATATATCTTTGATATAAATCTAACAGGTAATAGTGAACGTTGTCGGCTCCACGATTTCTTTCTTTTTCTATAAAATCCTTTAACTCGGGAAGAATCATTAAATTGGTGCTACTTTTTTCATAGATAAGCTCGTATGGGTCAAATCCAAAGTCTTTTTTTATTTTAGCTCCTTTATCTATGTTTTCTCCATATTGATTTAACTCTCTGAAACTATAGTTTTCAGCTAGCCAAGATTTTTTTTGTGGGTCCCAAGTAATAAAATCAGATTTAAATTTTGAGATTAAATGGCTTTCCTTAAAAATCTCATAGCTGAATCGAAATCCTTTTTGTTTTTTGGTGTTGTAACTTTCCATAAAAATAAAATGCCCTGGACGAATTTGTCTATGAATATTTTTGAAACGTTCATTTTTTTTATTTCGAATGTATTCTTGCTCGAAGTCTAAACGTGTTTCATTGGTTACTGGTAGCACCCAGTTATTTAGGTAAAAGGAAATAGAGGCAATAAGAGTGGCGCCGATGAGGTAAGGCTGAAGTAATCTTTTTAAGCTCCAGCCACTATTTAGTATGGCAATTACTTCGGTATTTTTGGCAAATTTTGAGGTGCTAATTATTACAGCAATAAAAGTAAATAGAGCACTAAAAAGTAAACCATAGTGTATTATAAAATTGATGTAATAGTCAAAAATAATTTTTTTTAATGGTGCTTTTCTTCTGTAAAAGTCGTCTATTTTTTCGGACACATCAAAAACCACTGATATAAGTAATATCATTATCAGAGAAAAAGCAAATGTTCCCAGGAACTGTTTTAGTATATAACGATCAATTTTTTTCAATTACAATCTAAGACTTAGTTTTTTGACCATTATTTCTTTCCAATCGTAAAAAGATCCGTCCAAGATGCGTTTTCTCGCTTCTTTTACCAACCAAAGATAAAACCCCAAGTTATGTATTGTGGCAATTTGCTTGCCGAGTAATTCATTGGCTGCAAATAAATGTCGCAAATAGGCTTTTGAATAACTATTGTCTACAAAAGACTTACCATTTGGGTCTATACTCGAAAAATCTTTTTGCCATTTTTTATTTTTTATGTTGATGGTTCCCTCAGAAGAGAATAACATTCCATTTCTTGCATTTCGAGAGGGCATCACGCAATCAAACATATCGATTCCAAGAGCAATGTTTTCAAGAATATTAGATGGAGTGCCTACGCCCATGAGGTATCTAGGTTTGTCTTTTGGTAATACGGAAGTAACTACTTCTGTCATAGAGTACATTTTGTCTGCAGGTTCCCCTACAGAAAGTCCTCCGATGGCATTTCCATCTCGTTCAAATGAGGCAATGGTTTCTGCAGACTGTAATCTTAGATCTTTGAATGTGCTACCCTGTACTATGGGAAATAAAGTTTGATTATATCCATATTTATTGGACGTTTTATCAAAATGTTCACAGCATCTTTTTAGCCACCGATGTGTCATTTTCATAGAGCGATTAGCGTATTGATAGCTGCATGGATAAGGGGTACACTCATCAAAAGCCATAATTATATCTGCTCCAATTGTTCTCTGCACGTCTATTGCATATTCCGGACTAAAGAAGTGATAAGATCCGTCAATATGAGATTTAAATTTTACTCCTTCCTCCGTTATCTTTCGACGACCCGAAAGAGAATATACTTGAAATCCACCACTATCGGTGAGGATTGGTTTCTTCCAGTTCATGAATTTATGAAGTCCACCAGATTCCTCTAAAACCTCCATTTTAGGTCTCAAATACAGATGGTATGTGTTTCCTAGAATGATTTGTGCCTTGATATCATTTTCCAATTCATGCTGGTGAACTCCTTTTACGCTTGCAACCGTTCCAACAGGCATAAAAATTGGAGTTTTAATATTCCCGTGCTCTGTTTCTATTAGTCCAGCCCGGGCTTGGGACTGTGCATCAGATTTCTCTAGTGTAAACTTCATGCATATAAATTTAAGCAAATATAATTTAAATGTTTCTTATGCCTATCTAAAGCTCATGATTATGGATACTCAATTATAGATACATGTTATTATTGTAATTCTGTCTCATACTATGATCTTTATGAATTAGCTTTACTCGTAGGCGATTATATTTTAATAAAGTATTTTAGATTTGCTTCCACTTTTTTTTAGCATATCATAAATTTCTTAAATTGGATTTTGTATTTTTTTTTGTCATTGTTTTTTATCAATAATTTTGGGTACGAATTGTTTATATTCTTTGATTATGTTTCTAATATATATTATATATTAGAAGCTATGAAAGCAGATCAATAAACTTCTATTACAATGGCTTGTGTCCATCATAGAATTGAAGTTATTATTGTATAATTCGGCTTTGGTGTTATCTATGGGTATAAAAAATGTACATCATTGGGGTTAAAGTTAATCCATTCAGAGCGAGACAAGCTTTTGGTGCAAAAAGCGTTGGGAGGAAGTCAGAAGGCATACACTAAACTCATGTATTTCTATTGGGGATCTATTGAAGGTTTTTTTGCCTCTAAATTGTCGAGCAAAGAAGATGTAGAAGATCTCTCTATCGCCACTTTTAGTAAAGCTTTTGATAAGTTATCTTCTTTCGATTATACTTATGCTTTCAATACTTGGATCCGAGCTATTGCCAGCAATACTTTGATTGATTTTTTTCGCAAAAAAGATCAAAAAACAATCTCAATTGACCAAGAAAACCCAACTATAGATATATTATTAATCAATTTAATTGACAGTGCTTTAGATCCAGAACATTATTTTATTCAAAAACAGAAAAATAAAAACATTGCTCGATTAGTCCACCGCCTTAAACCTAACTACAGAGAGTTAATTATACTTAGATATTTAGATGAGTTGACTTATTCAGAGATTTCAGAAAAATTAAATATGCCCCTAGGTTCCGTAAAAGCAAAATTATTCAGAGCTAGGGAACTTTTGTTAAATATATTGAAGAATCATGAAGATGAGTACTGACCTGGGTGTTATCATAAAATATTTCCCTAATCTGACGGAAGACCAATTAGAAAAGTTTGTAAACCTCAAGCCTCTTTATCAATATTGGAATGCTCAAATCAATGTGATTTCTCGAAAAGATATAAATGCTTTATATGTTAGACATGTTTTACATTCTTTATCCCTATCGAAGTTTATTCAATTTAAATCTGGGGCTCATATCATGGATCTAGGTTGTGGAGGAGGTTTCCCTGGGATTCCTCTTGCAATCATTTTTCCAGAGGTATCTTTTACATTAATCGATTCTATTGGTAAAAAAATTAAAGTCGTCAAAGAAATTTCTCTCGCTTTGAATCTAAAAAATGTTGAAGCTTTTCACCAAAGAGCCGACAAGGTTCAAGGTAATTTTGACTTTGTTATTACTCGAGCTGTTGCGCCTATGGTAGATTTAGTGAAATGGACTCGTAAAAAATACAAAACAGAGCAAAGTCATGATATTGAAAATGGAATTATTGCTCTTAAAGGTGGAGATTTAACAGGTGAGTTAGCTTCTTGGGGAGCCCGAAAGAAAACTATCGATATATCTACCTTTTTTGAAGAACCTTTTTTTGAAACAAAAAAGATAATTCATGTGCCCGTCAGAAGTTGAAGATTACCTATTAGATTGACAAACTAGATATCAGGTTATGAATTAAATTGCATTTTGCTCAGTTTTTTGTACAAACCATCTTCTATTAAATTTAATTCATCATGCGTTCCAGACTCAACTATATGTCCTTTGTCCAAGACAATAATTTTATCAGCTTTTCTAACAGTTGAAAGTCGATGAGCAATAATTAAAGATGTTCTTCCGATCATTAGTTTTTCTAGCGCTTCTTGGACAAGATTTTCAGATTCTGAATCTAGTGCAGACGTTGCCTCATCTAATATTAATATTTTTGGATTTTTTAAGACCGCACGTGCAATTGCCACTCTTTGCCTTTGTCCCCCTGATAGTTGAATCCCGCGATCGCCGACAAGAGTATCGTAACCCTCAGGAAATTCTTCAATGAATCCATCTGCATTAGCTAATTTCGCTGCATGTTTTATTTCTTCTTTAGTGGCAGTGGGTTTTCCGTAGGCAATATTCTCTAGGATACTTCCACCAAACAATAAGATATCTTGGGGAACAATCGCAATTTGTTTTCTCAAGTCAGTGAGACGAAGAGTAGTAATTTCCATGTCATCAATAAGTAGCCGACCAGAATATTCTTGATAGAACCTCATCATTAATTGTGTGACAGTTGATTTCCCAGCCCCAGAGGGTCCAACTAATGCAATCTGTTCACCAGGATTGGCTTGAAAACTGATTTCAGTGAGTACCTCTGAATCTAACCGATTCGGATAGTGAAAAGATAGCTCACAGAATTCTATTTTTCCTTTTAGTATTTCCTTTATATCTCCTTCAGAATGATCTTCAGATTCTTCATCTAAAATTTCCATGAGTTTTTCAGTAGCACCAATTGCTTTTTGAATTTGAGCATATAAATCAGCAATACTTCCAATACTGGCCCCAATAAAAATAGTTAGCATTAAGAATGAGGTGAGATCTCCAATACTCATTTCTCCCTGATGAATAAGTCTTGCTCCATACCATATAACTGATGCTATAGCGCCAAAAATTCCTAATATGATAAATGATGCAAAAATCGCTCGAAGTTTTCCTCCTTTAATTGCATAAAACACCACTTCTTCTGTTTTTTTCTTGTAGCGAAGTGATTCAAATATTTCATTTGTAAAGGCCTTTACGTTACTAATGCCTTGAAGAGTTTCCTCAACAATGGTATTCGATTCTGCGATATTTTGCTGGACGGTTTTTGAGTAAGCTCTTAATTTTCTTCCGATAATTACAGCGACTACAATGATTAGCGGAAAAATGGAAAGCATAAAAAAGGATAAGTTTATCGAAGTGAATCCCAACAAGATAATTCCACCTACTACTATGATGATTTGCCGAAGAAATTCTGCGCTGGTAGTAGTAAATGTCTCTTGAAGCAAAGAAATATCAGAAGCAATTCTACTATTTAATTCTCCTATCCTATGGCTATTAAAAAAAGTCATTGGCAAACGTATAAGATTTTCGTATGTCGCTTGGCGGAGTTTTGCAAGGAATTTTTCAGTGACATTAACAAAAAGAATTATTCTAAAGTAAGAAAAAATGGCCTGCAAAGAAAATAATCCAAATAAATAAAGGGCTGTTCTGTTGATGCTTTCTAGAGAATCTTTTGAGGCATCGACCATTTCTCCAACAAACAAAGGAAAAATTAATGAAGCAATGCTTGAAAGAATTAAGAATAGTAAACCTAATATATAACTTGTCCTGTAAGGCTTTATAAATCTAAAAATACGTAGTGATTTAACAAGTTCGACTTTGCTAAATTTTATTCGTCCAGTTTTCTTTTTTTTATTTCCAAGCATTTAATTAACTATTTACTTTTACAAAAGTAAGTTATTCCTATTACAAAAAAACCTTTTTGTAGTTTGTGAGTGACAAAAAATGATTTTATATTTGTAAGCTAAGTCTTTACTGGAAATATAATTAATTAAGATATGAAAAGAACATTCCAACCTTCAAATAGAAAGCGAAAAAATAAGCATGGTTTTATGGATCGCATGGAGTCCGTAAATGGGCGAAAAGTTTTGGCTAGAAGAAGAGCTAAGGGACGTCATAAAATTTCTGTGTCAGATGAACCACGTCACAAAAGATAATTGTCCTCAAGGATGATAAGTAACGGTGTTATCTATTTTTGTAGTTAACACCTTTTTTTATGCAGATAACAAATGAAAATACTAATTTAGTAAGCATAGAATAAAATTTAAAAAATGCCAAAAAATACTTCCCTTCGTCATGTTTTAATTGTTGGAAGCGGTCCTATTGTTATCGGTCAAGCTTGTGAATTTGATTATTCAGGTTCACAAGCTTCCAGGTCTCTAAGAGATGAGGGTATAGAGGTTACTCTGATTAATTCCAATCCAGCCACGATAATGACTGATCCTGTTGTGGCAGATAATATTTATTTGAAACCTCTCACGGTAGAATCTCTAAAAGAGATATTAGTCTTGCATCCAGACATTGGAGCTGTTTTGCCCACAATGGGCGGGCAAACTGCTCTTAATTTATGTATTGAAGCAGAAGATCAAGGTATTTGGAAAGAACATCACGTAGATATTGTGGGTGTTAATATCGATGCGATAAATATTACTGAAGACAGAGAACAATTCAGAAATTTGATGATATCTATTGATGTTCCCATGGCTCCTCAGAGAATTGCTAAATCTTTCCTTAAAGGTAAAGAAGCAGCTCAAGAATTTGGTTTTCCTCTCTGTATTCGTGCATCTTTTACTCTTGGGGGTACAGGAGCTACAATTGTGTATGATAAGGACGATTTTGAAAAAGCACTTACACATGGTCTTCATAGTTCTCCTATTCACGAAGTGATTATCGACAAAGCACTGTTAGGATGGAAAGAATACGAACTCGAGCTTCTCCGAGACAAGAATGATAACGTGATTATAATTTGTTCCATCGAGAATATGGATCCAATGGGGGTTCATACCGGAGACTCCGTTACCGTTGCTCCTGCAATGACCCTCTCGGACACTACCTATCAAAGGATGCGAAATATGGCCATCCATATGATGAGAAACATCGGAGATTTTGCTGGAGGCTGTAACGTTCAATTTGCTGTCAGTCCAGACAAGAAAGAGGATATTGTTGCTATTGAGATCAATCCAAGAGTATCTAGATCCTCTGCTTTGGCATCAAAAGCTACAGGATATCCCATTGCAAAAATTGCTTCCAAGCTTGCTATCGGATATACACTTGATGAATTATATAACCAAATTACTAAAACCTCTTCTGCTTATTTTGAGCCCACACTGGATTATGTCATTGTCAAGTTTCCTCGATGGAATTTTGATAAGTTTGACGGATGCGATAGTACACTAGGTTTACAAATGAAGTCTGTAGGTGAGGTCATGGCTATTGGTCGATCTTTTCAAGAAGCACTTCAAAAAGCATGTCAATCCCTTGAAATTGGACGAAATGGACTAGGAGCTGACGCAAAATACTGGACACAGCAAGACGATATCTTAGATCGTTTAAAGAGTCCAAGTTGGGATCGCGTATTTAGAATATACGATGCAATGCGAATCGGAATACCAAATAGGACTATTCACGAGATGACAGGGATAGATCATTGGTTTCTATCACAGTTAGAAGAGTTAGTAGTTTTAGAACGTGAAATTGAAAATTTTAGTATTGCTAACCTATCGCGAGAATTGTTGTTAGAAGCTAAAATGAAAGGATATGCCGATAGACAAATAGCACATTTAATTCGATGTTGGGAGTCTGAAGTTCACAATAGACGTACTGAAATGGGTATCAATCGAGTATATAAACTTGTTGATACTTGCGCTGCAGAATTTGAGGCTAAAACTCCATACTACTACTCGACCTTTGAAAATGAGATAGAAGTGAATGGACAACGTTTTACTGAAAATGAAGTAATTGTTTCGGACAGAAAAAAAGTTTTAGTATTAGGTTCTGGACCCAATCGAATAGGTCAGGGAATCGAATTTGACTATTGTTGCGTTCATGGTGTCCTAGCAGCAAAAGAAATGGGTTATGAAACCATCATGATTAATTGTAATCCAGAAACTGTCTCTACAGATTTTGACACAGCTGACAAGCTCTTTTTTGAACCTGTTTTTTGGGAACATATCTTTGATATTATCAAGATGGAAAAGCCAATTGGAGTCATTGTTCAGTTGGGTGGTCAAACAGCACTCAAATTATCTGAAAAATTGGATAAGTATGGAATTAAGATTATCGGAACCAGTTTTGAAGCATTAGATTTGGCTGAAGATCGAGGTCGTTTTTCAGAACTTCTAGCGGACAACGATATTCCCTATCCAGAATTTGGAGTTGTGGAATCCGCAGAAGAAGCCTTAGAATTGTCTAAAGAATTAAATTTTCCCATTCTTGTTCGCCCCTCTTATGTTTTGGGAGGTCAGGGTATGAAGATTGTTATTAATAAAGAAGATTTACAGCATCATGTCGTCAATTTACTCAAGGGTTTACCCGGAAACAGAATTCTTTTAGATCATTATTTAGAGCAAGCCATTGAAGCAGAGGTCGATGCAATTTGTGATGGAGATGAAGTCTATATTATTGGAATGATGGAGCATATTGAGCCTTGTGGAATTCATTCAGGAGATTCTAATTCTGTATTGCCTCCTTTTGATTTAAGTGAGAGTCTTAAAAATCAAATGGCAGTAATTACGAGAAAAATTGCATTAGCCACCAAAACCATTGGTCTAATAAATATTCAGTTTGCTTTAAAGAACGAAGTAGCCTTTGTGATTGAAGCGAATCCCAGAGCATCTAGAACAGTTCCATTTATAGCCAAAGCATATCAGGAGCCTTATGTGAATTATGCCACAAAAGTTATGTTAGGAGCGAAATTGAAAGATTTTAACTTCCGCCCTCAGCAAAATGGATTTGCTATCAAGGTACCTGTGTTTTCGTTCAATAAATTTCCTGATGTGAATAAAGAATTAGGCCCAGAAATGAAGTCTACAGGAGAGAGTATTTATTTTATTAATAACCTTCAAGATCCATTTTTCAAGAAAGTGTATGGGGAAAGAAACCTTTATCTTTCAAAGTAGATTATTCATTATATAGACTATGCATTTTATAAATATAATTTGATCCCTAATAACTAAAACGCTAATTGGATTGATAAAAACGCTTTTATATATTCTGTTTTCCTATTATGCTTTTAAAGTCTTGTCAAGACTATTAGCACCCTTTTTGATGAAGTATGCGGCAAAAAAGATACATGAAAAGTTTAAGAATCAGACTAGGCAAAACTTTTCAAATCAAGAGACCAATAAAAAACCTGAAGGGGAGGTACACATAAAGTATAATAAAAAGACTACCAGAAAATCTACATCAGATTTTGTCGGTGATTACGTTGATTTTGAAGAAGTTGAAAATTGATATCTTTCTTTCATTTCTAATCAAAGTATTATATATTCAGTTTTTATTTTCCTGAGGTTCTATTAGCGTACTATATTTTCCAATCTATAATCCCTCTTTTTACTTCTGCTGATATTTAATTTTTTAGTATTTTCGAACGGTTGTAAATAAATTGTTTCAAAGTCATCATTTATTGTTTTGTATTTCAAAAAATTAAATTATTTATGAATTTCGATAAAACTAAATTCCTGCCTCATCTTATTGTCCTATTAATTTTTATGATTTTAACAGGAGGATATTTTTCTCCTCTTTTTATGGGTGAAAAAATATATCAAGGTGATATAGTTAATTATAAAGGGATGTCTCAGGAATTGATTGAGTTCAGATCAGAAACAGGAGAGGAAGCCTTATGGACTAATCGAATGTTTGGAGGGATGCCAGCATATCAGATTTCACACCAAACACCTAGTAATCTGACACGATATGCCGATAAAATTCTTCGTTTTAATTTTCCAAAAGAAGCATCTTTTGTTTTGATTGCCTTGATTGGCTTTTATATTCTCCTTTTGTGTCTGGGTTTGGATCCTTGGATGTCAATGGTTGGTGCTTTGGGTTTTGCCATGACCTCTTATCTTTATATCATTATTGAGGCAGGTCATAACACTAAAGCTCATGCAATCACCTATATGGCGCCTGTGTTAGGTGGTATTTTACTTGCTTTTCGAGGAAGAGTTTTACAGGGATCAGCGCTTGCAGCACTTTTTTTGGCGCTTCAATTGAGAGCTAATCATTTTCAGATTTCTTACTATTTGTTAATCATAGTTTTGCTTTTCGCCTTGTTCGAATTAATACATGCCATCAAACAAAAAACACTTCTGCTATTTTTAAAGACTGCATCCGTTCTTTTTTTTGCTGCTATCCTTGGAGTAGGAGCAAATTTAGAGAAGCTTTTAACCACTTATGATTATGCAGATTACAGCACCCGCAGTAAGTCAGAATTAACTATTGATGGTGACCAGTCTATTAAAACTTCAGGACTTAATAAGGATTATGCCACCTCTTGGTCATATGGAAAGATGGAAACATTTAATTTGATGATTCCTAATTTTATGGGAGGAGCTTCAGGATCCGAGTTATCCAAAGACTCTGAAACTTTCCAAGTATTAAAAAAAAATCGAGTACGAAAAGCGGAAAATGTGATTAAAAGAATGCCTACTTACTGGGGATCTCAACCTTTTACGTCTGGTCCGGTTTATGTGGGATCAGTGGTTTCTTTTTTCTTTTTTTTAGGGGTTTTTTTGGTCAAGGGTAGGTATAAATGGTGGTTGCTTACTTGTACATTAGTTTCATTTGGTTTGGCATGGGGGAATAATATGATGTGGTTGACAGATTTATTTTTAGATTATCTTCCTGGCTACAATAAATTTCGAACAGTTTCAATGATTCTTGTTATTGCAGAATTAACAATTCCTCTTTTGGCATTCTTGGGGATAAAAGAGCTCATATCCCAAAGAATATCAAATGCTGATTTTATAAAGTCAACAAAATTCGCCTTGGCAATTTCTGGTGGATTTTGTTTGTTTTTTGCTTTATTGGGTCCAACTCTTTTTGACTTTTCTAGCATTCAAGACAACCAGTTACCAGAATTTTTAATTGGATCTATTGAATCTGATAGAGCTTCTCTCATGCAGAGCGATTCTATTCGCTCTCTTATATTTATATTACTCTCTGCTTTGTCAGTCTATTTATTTCATTTTCGTAAAATCAAGTTTATGCATTTTGTTGGCCTTTTAGCTATACTTATTTTGGTAGATATGCTACCAGTAAATCTACGTTACTTAAATTCAGATGATTTTGTGAAGGCTAATAAAATGAATCAACCTTTCAAAAAAACTGCCGCAGACATACAGATATTGGCTGATAAAGAGTTGAACTTTAGAGTTTATAACACCACAGAGCGTTTGGATGCAGGTGCAAGAACTTCGTATTTTCATAACAATATTGCTGGTTATCATGGGGCTAAATTAAAGCGTTACCAAGAACTGATGGATCTTCAAATTACAAAGGGAAATACCTCTGTTTTAAATATGCTTAATACGAAGTATTATCTTAGTAAATCT
Source organism: Flavobacteriales bacterium (assembly GCA_002707145.1). The sequence goes on from PAMD01000002.1 coordinate 62,162, forward strand.
GATTCCGGTGAACTGGTTGCGTTAAGAAATCCAAATAGACTTGGCCCTGCTTGGTTTGTGAAAGAGGTTGTATCTGTTCAGAATGCAGACCAAGAAATGCAGTTATTATCTTCTTTTAATCCCCTTGAGGAAGTTATAATTGACAAGCGTTTTGGTCAAGAAAACTTGACATTTTCAGGCGACGGATCGATCTCTCTGGTATCGTACAAGCCTAATCATCTAGTTTATAGAGTCAAATCTGATAGTTCTGCATTTGCTGTATTTTCAGAAATTTTTTATGATAAGGGTTGGAATGCATATATAGATGGTAATTTACATCCACATTTTAGAGTAAATTATGTTCTTCGTGGAATGAATCTACCTGCTGGAGATTATCAAGTCGAGTATAAGTTTGAGCCTTATTCTGTAGCATTAGGTTCCTCTGGATCATTTATAAGCTCTGTTTTAATCTATTTGTTTTTGGGTTTTGCTGTTATTAAATCCTTTCGATTGTGAAACGAGTATTAATTATATCTTATTATTGGCCTCCAGCCGGAGGTATTAGTGTGATTAGGCCACTAAAGTTAGCTAAATATTTGAAGAACCAGGGCTGGGTTCCAATTATCTGCACCGCAAAGAATCCTCATTTTCCTTTTGAAGACTTTACTTCAATAAATGATAATGAAGAGGAGTTTGAAGTCCTTAAGGTTCCTATTTTTGAGCCATATGGTATCTATAAATCTTTGACTGGACAAAAGGATCAATCGGCTTTGGCCGATGTGATCCAGAACGTTCACAAAAAAACATTAATTCATCAATTTTCAGTTTGGATTCGAGGGAATTTTTTTGTCCCTGATGCCCGATGTTTTTGGATTCGTCCTGTGATCAAAAAAATATCTACTTATATATTAGAAAATCCAATTGATGCTATTATTACTACAGGACCTCCTCATTCGGTAAACCGAATTGGTGCACTTTTGAAGAAGAAATTTAATTTGCCATGGATATCCGATTTTCAAGATCCGTGGACTCAAGTCGATTATTACAAACATTTCAAGATTACTTCTTGGGCACATGCTCGGCATAGAAAGATGGAAAATCAAGTCTTTGCAAATGCAGATTTAATTACAATTGTAAGTGATTCGTGGAAAGCTGATCTGCAGCAAATAGGAGCAAAAAGAGTCGAAGTGATTCCTTTGGGTTTTGATCCGGACGATTTTAAGTCTAGTTCTAATTTAGATCAATTATTTTCAATGACTCATTTGGGTCTCCTAGGTGAGGATAGAAATCCAGAAACATTGCTCCACGTAATCAAATCCATTTGCTTGGAAAATTCTAANTTTGCAAATTATTTTCGTTTAAATCTCGTGGGAAAAGTTAATCCAAAACTTCTTGATCTTGTAGCTAGTTTAAATTTAAAGTCAAACGTATTTTTTATTGGCCAAGTATCCAGAGAATTAGCGTTAAAGTATATGCAAAATTCTCAATTATTACTTTTGTTATTAAATAAGGCTGAAAATGTTTCAGGAAGAATCCCTGGAAAAATATTTGAGTACATGGGAGCAAAACGTCCAGTAATTTCATTAGGACCAATCGATACTGATGTTTCAAGAATTATATCAAACAGTAGATTGGGTCAGAATATTCCTTATGATGATTTTGACGCGATTAAAGAATGTATATTAGAATCTTATGAACTCTTTCGCTCTTCGGGTTTACATGTTGATAATCAACTTTTAAAAAGGTATTCTCATAAAGAAGTTTCTGCTACCTTTGCTCATTATTTGAATCAAATTTCTTGTAAATGAAAAGAGTTATAACATTCGGTACTTTTGACCTGTTTCACATTGGACACTTGAATATTTTGGAACGTGCTAAAGCACTTGGAGATTATTTAATTGTGGGTGTCTCTTCCGACCAATTGAATCATATTAAAAAGAACAAGCTACCCATTTACAATCAAGACCAACGCTTGCGAATTATTTCAGCATTAAGAATTGTTGATAAAGTGTTTATTGAGGAATCTCTCGAGCTTAAGGGAGATTACATAAAAAAGTATAAAGCTGATGTTTTGGTTATGGGAGATGATTGGAAGGGGAAGTTTGAAGAATACAAAAAATTATGTGATGTAGCTTATCTAAATCGAACACCATCTATCTCCACCACAGAAATAATAGAATCTATTAAAAGTTAGTTTTTGAAAAGATCTATATTCAAGAAGTTCAAGGGTTGGTTGTTAAGTTTTTTTCTTATTAACATTATATACTTTATTTCAAGAGGTTTAGAATCTGTATTTACAAAAGATAAAAAACTTTTGACACTTTTTTTTACAGAAAATAATTTTGCTGATAACAGTAGACATTTCCTAGAATATCTTCAATCTAATCCCCATCATGGATACAAGGTCAGAATACTTATTCAGCATAAATTATTGTTTCAACAGATTAAATCTCTGTATCCTCAGATAAGTTATTATTCAAAGAGTTTTTCAGGATTTAAATTGTTTTTTAAGACTAAAAATATTGTTATTTCTCATGGGTCTGATGCTAGCTATTTTTTCCCATATTTTTTAAACATACATTCTAAGAATATTATCAATTTATGGCACGGTATACCTCTTAAACGTTTGAGTCTTCAAGTAAGAGGAATTCGAGAGGTCAAGTCTAGGAATAGATTTCAAAAGTTTACCGCAATTTGTGCAGCATCAATTTTTGAACAATTTTTATTGGCATCATGTTTTGATATGCATATAGATGACGTTTGGTTGACCGGGACTCCTAGAAATGATTATTTGCTATATCCGAATAATGAGTTGCTTCAAGAATATTCCTATCTAAATAAAAAAGTAATCCTTTATGCCCCAACCTGGCGTGAATACGGTGATCGTTCTTCATTTTTTCCTTTTGAGGATAAAGATTTGGAACGTTTAAATGCGTTTTTAGAAACACAGGATGCTTATTTATTAATGAGAGGTCATCGGGAAGAAATGGAACGNATCTCTGAGAACTATGGGGAAAAGAAGTTAAGTAGAATTTTACCTGCCCATCAAGAAATTTTTCAAGATGCTCAGCGTTTACTTGCTCATGTAGATNTATTGGTAACCGATTATTCGTCTATTTATTTAGATTTTCTATTGCTAGACAAACCGATGATTTTCATACCATATGACCTGGAACAATACAAGTCTTACAGAGGTTTTCTCTTCGATTATGAAAACCATACGCCTGGCGATAAGGTGGGAACGCAAGCTAAATTTATTCAAAGTTTAGCTCGGGCATTGAATAAGCCAGAGCTTGGAGCTAAAGAAAGAGCACAGATGAAAAATCTATTTCACACATATGAAGATGGGAAATCATCAGANCGAATTATAGCACANATTAACAAGATGAATTGCTAATGGGGATTGTTCAAAAACAAGGAATTAGTATTGCTTTTGTNAGCTTTGTTGGTGTTGTAATNGGTGCCNTAAATACGATGTTCGTATTTCCAAATNTATTGGGTGCAGAACGTCACGGATTGGTAATCCTTATTTTGTCTTTAGCAACAGTTATTGCTCAATTTGCTCACCTTGGTGTGCCAAATATAATCATACGTTTTTTCCCTTATTTAAAAGATCTTAAGAAGTATATTTATCGATTGGCTCTACAAATTCCTATAATGTCAATGGTGTTGTTAGTAATATGTGCTTTTTTGTTCGGCGACTATATATTAGAAGGTTATTCAAATAAAAATGAACTTTTTAATCATCATCAGATGCTACTTTTACCTTTGGTTGCTTCATTGGTGTTTTTTGAAGTTCTACTGAGTATTTCCAGATCAGAGTTGAAGACTGTTTTTCCTGCTGTATTGAGAGAGTTTGTATTGCGTTTATTTACGCTTTTGCTTTTGGCAGCATATTTCATAAAGTGGATTGATTTTGATCAGTTTATTCTTTATTGGATAGCACTTTATGGCCTTAATGTTTTATTTCTTTGTTTATATATGTTGAGCTTTAACTATTTTAAGCTGCAATTTGGGTTTCCCCTTTTTCCGGACAATTCTTTAGCTAAAAAAATGTTGTATTATGGCGGTATTACACTGTTAACGTCATCTGCTGCTATATTGGTTAATAGAATCGATGTGTTGATGTTGGGGCATTATTTAAAAATTGAAAATGTAGCTTTTTATACGGTAGCTTTTTTTATGGCGTCATTAATTCAAATTCCTGCAAGATCAATCTTGCAAATAGTAAAACCTTTATTGGCTAAAGCTTGGTCTGAAGGTGATGTTGATGAGATCGCCAATTTATATCGTAAAACATCTATTAATCANATGATTATTGGTTTACTCTTGTTTATTGGGATTTGGATGAGTCTAGATGATGTTTTGACTTTTGTACCCAAGAAATATCAGGGTATACAAATGGTATTCTTTTATGTAGGCTTAGCAAAATTAATTGATGTTTCAGCAGGTGTAAATGGGGCCATTATTGCNACTTCTGATAAGTACCGATTTGATCTTTACATCAATTTGGTTTTGATTATAGTGACCATAATATCAAATGTAATCTTTATTCCAAAATACGGAATTGANGGTGCAGCTATTGCAACAGCATTGGCTTTATTTATTCATAATATGNTAAAGACCTTAATTTTATATTCGCTNTATCAAATACAACCTTTTCAAATCTCTAACTTTAAATTATTAGCAATAGGTTTTGCAACTTTTTTCTTAGTGCAGTTCATCNCTTTTGATTTTGTCGAAACGACATCNTTAAGAATCTTNTTAAGATCTTTACTNATNACAGGATTATTTACTACTGCTGTGATAGGGTTCTCAATTAGTGAAGATGTAAATGCATTATATAAAAAGTACATTCGTTTTTATAATTAAAAGATAACACATCAAAATTTCGCTATTGGAGTCATGGCTTTGTTCTCTTTGTGAAAGTTGATGGACTTTTTATTCAGTGTATTAAAAGGTCTATATTTACAAAAAAATAATCGCCCCCCCCATGGACAAATTGCTACCAAATTTTTTGGTTGTAGGAGCTATGAAAGCTGGCTCTACAACTTTAATGGATTATTTAGTAAGTCATCACGAAGTTGGAATTCCTGACGAAGAAATCAATTACTTTGATAAAGATCTAAATTATAACAAAGGAGTAGATTGGTACTCTGATTGGTTTAAAAATTATGCATCAAAAAAGATTATTGGGGAAAAAACCCCGGCATATTGTTATGAACCTAAAGCAGTAAAGCGCATTTATGAGCAAAATCCTGATATGAAGCTCGTTTGGATTCTTCGTAATCCTGTAAAAAGAACCTATTCTAATTATTGGCATTATATACGTATTGGTAAAGAGATATTACCTGTAGAGGAGTGTTTGAGGCTGGAAGATGAACGTGTTAAAAAGGATATTTATAAAGGGTATTTTAGACGAAGTGTTTATGCGGATCAGATAGAGCGATTTTTGGAATATTTTACTATGGATCAAATGCACTTTATCATTTTTGAGGAATTTATCAAAAATCCAGATAAAGGTTTACATGATCTGTCAGAGTTTTTAGGTATAACTTCAACAAAGTTTACGAAGAAACCTTTGGTGTCAAATAAAGGATATAAACCGTTTTATATTCCTGCAGAATACTATGCTCGTCAATGGTTTGGCTATGGGCTAGTACATAAATTTATTCATAATATTAATAAGTGGCTTGGAACCAATTATACTCCTATTAATGAAGAGTTAGCAGAGAATTTGTATAAGAGGTTTGAACCTGAGAATAATAGGTTGGAGAGATTATTAACTAGAGATTTATCCTTTTGGAATAAGAGAAAGTAATATTTAATGATACAAAAAAAACCTTCGTTTATTAACGAAGGTTTTTTTGTGACCTGGCTGGGGCTCGAACCCAGGACCCTCTCCTTAAAAGGGAGATGCTCTACCAACTGAGCTACCAGGTCTAAAAAAGAGGTCAAATATACATTGAAATATTGATTATGCAATGATCTTTTTTATTATAAATTTGTTAGATAAATAAAAATGT
>PAMD01000003.1 GCA_002707145.1 Flavobacteriales bacterium
TTTTGGAGAATTCTAATGTTGACTTGAGCCTTAAAAGCCAAATTTTGCAGTTGAATAATATTTTTGAGGATATTCTTGAGAAAACTGATGACCCGGGTCTTAAGTCAAGCATTGCATCTGAATTGAAAAAGCAAATAAACTCTTTGATTAAGTTGGAGCACAAGCTAAAAAAAGCAGAAAAGAAAAACCATGAAATTTCTTTAAACCAGATTAGTTTAGTCAAAAAGAAACTCTTTCCCGAAAAGAAACTTCAAGAGCGTTACGACAACATGATACCTTTCTTTTTAAAATATGGAGAATCATGGATGGGTGGGTTGAAGAGTGAGTTGAATCCACTTGATCCAAATTTCATGATCTTTATCGATGAGGATTAATAACATAAATTCTGTTCATTTTTAAATAAATTCCAATGAAAAATCAGATTATTTTCCTTTTTATTTTCTTTTGTTCCGCTATACAAGCTCAATCACTAGTTTTGTCAGAACTAGAAAATATAAACCCTACAGAAGAGGGTAATTATCGACCAAGAATTTGCCTGGTAGAAGGAGAACCCTTGGTTCTTTTCACAGAAAACTCTGAGGATATGAAAATTTTTATACAGAAAAAGAAGCAAGGACAATGGCTCGGCGAGCAGCGTATTAGTCCTGATAGTATTGATTTTCAGGTAGGAAGTCGCTTGGGGCCAGCTATTTCTTCTCTAGGAGAGATTGTTTATGTAGCCTATATTGTGGAGTCTAGCCCAAGAAAAATTGCCTTCCAAAAATCCATAGATGGGGGACTGACTTTTTCATCTTTTGAATCAGCATACGACTTGGGAGAAAATCATGCAGAAGGGATAGATCTGATGGTTTTGCCCGACGGTAATCCAGTCATTGCCTTCATTCATTATGGACCTCAATGGTCCAATGCTGCTCAGGTTGTTATTAGGTCATATGACCAAGGTACTTCTTTTACTGATTTAATTTCGATAGACAATTCTCCATGTGAGTGCTGTACCCCATCATTGGTTGGAGGTAACGGAGCATTTTATGGTGTTTCTTATCGTGACAATACATCTGATTTACGTGTTTTCAAAACTCGAATTAGCTCCATTAATGATGCGGATTTTTCTACTCCCGTATTAACTGATCCTACTGCTTGGGAATTAGCCGTTTGTCCTGCCTCATCCTCTGATGGTTATCTTATTGGAGACACGCTATATAATACTTGGATGAGCAGTCCTTTTGGTGTTTCTCAAGTCTACATGAGTAAAACAAATATTTTTGGAGATGAGATTTTAGAGTGGTCAGAGGTAGATTATTCCGACAGTTACGGTTCTCAAAACCATCCTCAGATGGTTGGAGATGACCTTATTCAAGTCCTCGCATGGGAAGAATATAGAGAGACCAAAAAAGATATTTTTGGGATGATATTTCAGAATGGACTAAGTCAGTCTTCTTTTTCTTTAACACAAGGCGATGTCTTGTCCCACAAAGAAGGGGTCGACTTAGCCTACGATGCCAATAGCGGAATATATCACATGGTATATCGAAATATGAGCCAGTCCTCGGTAATCTACCGTTCTATTGAATCTAGTCTTTTGGATATTGATTCTCCGTTCTCAGAGCCTACTTTTCTATACCCGAACCCAACACAAAACAATCTTTATTTTCATTCTAACATAGAAAAAGTCCTTAATTATAAGATTTATAATTATTTAGGAATAACAGTTCAGAATGGAACGAGTTCCGGCAATATTTCGATTCAATATTTGAGTCCTGGTAATTATCTAATTGAATTGATTGGGTTAAGTTTTAATCATCGCTTTTCTTTTGTTAAAGTCTAGTTCATTGATATTTTAAGGAATTTCACATAGTTTTTAGTATTTTTACTTCACTCAACTTTAAATATTAGTATTGTATGCAACTGTACAATAAACTAAGTGCAAAACAAAGATCTGAATTAATTGATTCGGCTGGCAAAGACCGGCTTACAATTTCTTTCTACCAATATGCTCATATTCATCAGCTTCAAGCGTTCAGAGATTCTTTGTTCATCGAATGGGATTCAATGGATGTATTGGGAAGAATATATGTTGCAACTGAGGGGATAAATGCCCAATTATCTCTACCTGCAGATCGATTTTTTTTTGTTTAAAAAACACTTAGATATGATTCCTTTTTTGAAGCAAGTTAAAATAAATATAGCCAGAGAACAGAATAATAAATCATTCTTAAAGCTCAAAATAAAGGTTCGAGAAAAGATTGTAGCTGATGGTTTGGATGACCAAAGTTTTGATGTTACCAACGTAGGAATTCATCTTAAAGCTCAGCGATTCAACGAAATAATTGACGATTCAAAAACCATTCTTGTCGATATGCGCAACCATTATGAATCTGAAATTGGTCATTTCAAAAATGCTATCATACCCGACGTGGATACTTTTAGAGAATCTCTACCTTTGATAGAAAGTGATCTTTCTTCTCACAAAGAAGATAAAAACATCGTGATGTATTGTACCGGTGGAATTCGGTGCGAAAAAGCCAGTGCTTATTTTAAACACAAGGGTTTTAAAAATGTTTTTCAGTTAGAGGGAGGTATCATCGAATATGCAAGACAAGTTGAAGAAGGGGGCTTGGAAAATAAATTTAAGGGAAAAAACTTTGTTTTTGACGAAAGAAGAGGTGAACGGATATCTAAAGAAGTCATATCAAATTGTCATCAATGTGGCGCTCCCTGGGATACACATTCGAACTGTGCAAATGTAGCTTGTAATCTATTATTTTTGCAGTGTGATATTTGTAGAAACAAGATTGACAATTGCTGCTCTAATGAATGTAAAGAAGTGATACACTTATCTTATGAAGATCAAAAAAAACGCAGAAAAAAAAAGCCTAACAGTAATAAAATTTTTAAGAAAGGACGTTCGGAACACATAAGCTTTCGACCGCAAGGAGAGGCCGAACAAAAAAAATAGCTTAATTTTGCTAGTAATTGTATTTTACGTTTAAAAAACAAATTAATTCCATGGGAGCAGAACAACTAGATAATCTTTTTCAGGATAGAATAGATGCTAATGAAAAAATAGAGCCTAGAGATTATATGCCCGAAGAATACAGATCTCACTTAATTAGGCAAATGTCACAGCATGCTCATTCTGAGGTTATTGGAATGCAGCCAGAGGGAAACTGGATTACTAGAGCTCCAAGTTTAAGAGCAAAGAAAATATTACTTGCTAAAGTTCAAGATGAAGCAGGACATGGTCTGTATATATACAGTGCTGTTGAAACTCTTGGAATTACCAGAGACGAGATGATTGATAAACTTCATCAAGGTAAAGCCAAGTACGCGAGTATATTTAATTATCCTGCATTAACATGGTCAGATATTGGTGCTATCGGATGGTTAGTAGATGGGGCAGCTATTACTAATCAAGTTTCTTTGCAAAAGACTTCTTATGGTCCTTATGCGCGATCAATGGTGAAAATTTGCAAAGAAGAAAGTTTTCATCAACGTCAAGGATTCGAAATTATTGCTGCCATGGCCAATGGAACCATTGAGCAGAAAGAAATGGCACAAGATTCTTTAAATAGATTTTGGTGGCCGTCCCTCATGATGTTCGGCCCACATGATTCTGATTCTCCCCGTTCAGGAAATGCAATCAAATGGAAAATAAAAAAAGAATCTAACGATGTTTTAAGAAAACGTTTTATCGATAAAACAGTAATGCAAGCCCAACTCATAGGTCTCACTATTCCAGATCCAGACTTAAAATGGAACGCAGAAGAAAATTCTTACGACTTTGGCGCTATTGATTGGGAAGAATTTTGGTCTGTAGTTAAGGGTGGGGGCTTGTGTAGTCTAAAGCGCTTAAATCACCACAAAAGAGCACACAAGAATGGAGAATGGGTTCGAAAGTCAGCCCTTGCGTATTCTAATAAACATCAAAACAAATAATTTATGACTGGAACTGAAGATAATCAAGGGAGGCTTTGGGAGGTTTTTGTGCAGTCAAAAAAGGGACTTCCATACAAGCATACCGGTTCCGTTCATGCTTATGATAAGGAAATGGCAGTTCAAAATGCTAGGGATCTCTATACTAGAAGAGGAGAGGGTAGAGGTTTATGGGTTGTTCCAGCTGATGCAATCACTGCGGTAGATCCCTCCGACGATGATAGTTTTTTTGATCCTTCTAACGATAAAATATATCGACATCCTACCTTTTATGATTTGCCTGAGGGTGTGAAAAACATGTAATATGACTAGTCAAGATTTATTCAAATTTTGTTTGAGATTAGGAGATACTTGTCTGATTTTATCTCATCGTCAATCTGAGTTATGTAGTAAGGGCCCATTTTTAGAGGAAGATATTGCTCAAACCAATCTTGGATTAGATCTTTTAGGTCAAGCAGAATCACTTTTAACTTATGCAGCTGAACTTGAAGGAAATGGTCGAACAGCCGATGATTTAGTTTTTAAACGCCCTGAGCGTGACTTCTATAATTTTATGCTTGCGGAGCAACCCAATACTGATTTTTCTTTTACCATCGTTCGTCAATATTTTATGTCCATTTATTTAACAAAAGTGTATGAAGTACTTTCAGAGGTTTATGACGAGGTCATATCTGGTATTTCAGCAAAAGCATCCAAAGAAATTTCCTATCATAAACAGCATCTTTTTATGTGGCTAAAACGACTTGGTGATGGAAGTCAAGAGGGACATGAGCGGATCCAAACTGCTGTTAATGAATTATGGATGTTTTTGGGAGAGCTTTATGAAGAAGACGAACTAGACATTACTATGCAAAAGGCTGGTTTTGCTATATCGGGTTCAAAGATGAAATCCTATTTGATGAGACAAATTAAAATGGATTTAAACGAAGCAACACTTTCTATTCCCGAAAATGTTTACATGGTTTCGGGTAGTAAAAAGGGGATACATACAGAATATTTGGGATATCTTCTTACTGAAATGCAATACTTACAACGCGCATATCCAGACGCTAAATGGTAAGTGTTTCTTCCAATCTAACACCCAAAGAGCAAGTGTATAAATTTCTTGCCGAGGTTCCAGATCCTGAAATCCCTGTGATTACGATAGTAGAACTGGGGGTTGTTAGAGATGTTTTGTTTCATGATTCTTCAATCGAAGTTCTCCTTACTCCCACTTATAGTGGCTGTCCTGCAATGGATATGATCGATAAAATGATTAAGGAAAAACTTCATTCTAAAGGTTATGAGTCTGTTAAAATTACTCTGGTCTATAAACCTGTCTGGACAACTGATTGGATGAATGAGAAGACAAAAGAAAAATTAAGATCTTTTGGGATTGCTCCTCCTAAGGGACAAATAAACTCAAAAAAAAGTCTTCTACAAGAAGAGTCCATTGCTTGCCCTCAATGTAAATCAGAAAATACTAAACTTAAAAGTCTGTTTAGTTCTACCGCTTGTAAAGCACTATACATATGTACTGACTGTCTAGAACCGTTTGACTATTTTAAATGTATTTAAGCCATTATTTTATATTTTTTTATTTTGTTATTTTTTTGGGATATCCTTCAAATTGGTTTTCTATCCTATAAATATCTTGTATTTTTGCATTTGATTATTTATAGATGGAAATAAAAAAGACCTCTTTAACCAAAATTCATGAATCATTCGGGGCTAAAATGATTCCTTTTGCTGGATATTCAATGCCACTAAAATATAATGGTGTGATTGCAGAACATCGAAATGTTAGAGAAAACGTAGGAGTTTTTGATGTTTCTCATATGGGCGAGTTTATCGTTCGAGGTCCTGGTTCTATTGACTTGGTTCAAAAGATTACATCAAATGATGCTTCTTCACTTCTCATAGGAAAAGTACAGTATTCTTGTTTCCCAAACAGAAATGGAGGAATCGTAGATGACTTATTGGTATATCGATTGAATGAGTTAACCTATATGCTAGTTGTGAATGCGTCTAATATTGAAAAAGACTGGAACTGGCTTGTTCAGCATAATACAGATTGTGTCGATATAGAAAATATTTCAGATCAAACCTCCTTGCTAGCCATTCAGGGTCCTAAAGCTAGTCAAGCTATTCAGTCATTGACTGACATATCACTTTCGGACATGAAATACTACACTTCTCAGAAGGGTGTTTTTGCTGGAATAGAAAATATACTCATTTCCTCTACAGGTTATACTGGTGCAGGTGGTTTTGAAATCTATCTTAAGAGTGTAGATGTTGTAAATGTGTGGAAGAAGATTTTTGATGCTGGAAAAGACTTACATATTATGCCAGCTGGTCTAGCTGCCCGAGATACTTTGAGATTGGAGATGGGTTTTTGTTTATATGGAAATGATATAGATGAAACTACCTCTCCTTTGGAGGCGGGACTGTCTTGGATAACAAAATTCACTACTAATTTTATAGGTTCTTATTTTTTGAAAGAGCAAAAAAAAATTGGATGTGCGAGAAGTTTGGTTGGCTTTGAGCTTCTCGATAGGGGTGTTCCTAGACATGGATACCCCGTTGTAGATGAAAATGGTAATCAAATTGGTCAAGTGACTTCTGGAACGATGTCTCCTAGCCTAAACAAGGCGATTGGATTGGCTTATATCCCCCTTTCAATGAAAGCTCTTGGAACAGAGATTTTTATTCAAGTTCGAAAAAAAAAGTTGAAAGCAAAAGTGGTCTCTGTGCCCTTTTATAAAATTTAAATTGTGAAAAGAAACCTTCAAGTCTGTCTGACTCCAAAGCTTTTTAATCTTTATGCAGACAAAAAAAGTATTGTTGTCGTAGTTGATGTTCTCCGTGCTACCTCAACTATGTGTATTGCCTTTGAAAATGGAGTTGATCGAATTATTCCTGTAAGTAAAGTAGAAGAAGCTTTAGAGTACAGAAGCTCCGGTGAGAATTTTATTTTGGCTGCAGAGCGCAACGGAAAACCAGTGAAAAGCTTTAATTTTGGAAATTCCCCCCAGTCCTATGTTAATATGGATCTCGAGGGGAGGACCGTTGTGATGACAACCACCAACGGTACCAAATCTATCAATATGGCAAAAAAAGATCATAAGGTAGTTATAGGTTCTTTTTTAAATCTCCAAGCCATTGCAGAATGGTTAATTTCTCGAGATGAAGATGTAATTATTTTTTGTGCTGGTTGGAAAGATAAATTTAATTTAGAAGACACTTTATTTGCTGGCGCACTCAGTGAACTTCTTTTTCAATCAAATTCATATGATACTTCCTGCGATGCAGCCCAAGCTGCAAAAATTCTTTGGGATAGTGCCCAAGATGACCTCTTTGCATTTCTAAAAAACTCTTCTCACCGAAAACGATTATCAAATCTTAATATTGATTCAGATATCCATTTTTGCTTGCAAATGAATCAATCCAAAAAAGTCCCTATATTAATAGATAATGCATTAGTTATAAAAAGTTAGTTAATAGAAATATTTTATTTTACTAACTTCTCCTGTTGCTTCTTTTCATAGAATCATTGAGTTATTCTGCTCCCCGAAATATTAATAAGATGACTTTCACCTCTACCCATAGAAATGAACCTTTTTTTACATCCAAGAGATTCAATATCGATCATTAGTCGAGATTATAAAAGATTTGGGAGACCTTTCAGAATCATATAATTATTTTATATAATTGATTTACATAGAAAAAGCAAATTAGATTCTATTCCAAGGGCACGGACGGATGCTTGTTTTAAATTATTTTCATATTACTAAATTCTGAGATAGATTTTGAAATACTATACTAATTGTACCTTCTGGAATTTGTTCTGGTCAACGATATAGGAAATATCGACCAGGTTTTGTAAAATATATTTTATTTGACACAATATTTTTTGTTTGTATAAGTTCCATTTTATATGACTTCGAATTATATTAAACAACAATCATATGAACTTAGAATCCTTGTTATGAATAAAGAATGTCTTCCTTACTATTTTTATTACAAATATTATTATTATTATTATTATGGTAAATCCTATTATCTTAAGAAAGATAAATCTTTGTTAACAATGAATTCAAGAAATTTTACAGACAGACCTCATTACTACATAATGAATTAATTTGTAAAATTGTGTTTGACCAGAATAATAAATACGTGAGAGAGTCAAAAAATAACTTGAATTTTAGTATTATATTTACAAATTATTAGTTGATTTTCATAAACTTCTTAGTAACGGTCTAAAGAAAATTTATATTCATTAACTANGCTCTTTTATAATACAATCCCAAATTCGGATTTTAGATAGTAATACTTGATTTCAACTTCCTTTAAACCATATCACTTGAAAATATCTAAAAACGTAATAATTATTCTTTGAACAAATAAATGAATAAAATAAGTAAATTCAAAAAAGTCATCAGCAAAGAAGAAATTGCGCTTCTTGAGCTAGGTAAATATTCTGGAGAAATTATATTAGTAGAAAGTTCATCTCATTTAGATCGAGTTTGTTTGGAACTTAGCAAATGCTCTTTGATTGGAATTGATACTGAAACAAAACCCACTTTCAAAAAAGGTCACCTCAACCCTGTGGCTCTTCTTCAAATGGCAACAGACAAAAAAGTATATGTCATACGCTTACTCAAGACCAGTTTGACAGATCAGTTGGCGTCTATATTTTCTAGTACTAGAATCATTAAAGTGGGTATTGCCGTTCGAGATGATCTTAAGGATTTGAAAAAAATGTATCCCTTTGAAGAAAAGAACATTGTTGACTTGAATATATTGGCACCAGAATTGGGCTTTGAGAGTATTGGAGCAAAAAAGCTTTCTGCTTTAGTGTTAGGAATTAGAATTTCAAAAAAACAACAAGTTTCGAATTGGGAAGCTAAAGAATTGAGTACTGCACAGATTGACTATGCTGCGACTGATGCATGGATTTGTAGAGAGATTTATTTAAGATTGCAATAGTAAATCTTCTAATTCCTGACGTTCAATCTGGAAAGATTCTTTTAGGAAATCAATGTCTTTTTGTATGGTTTCACTATTTCTTTTTTCATTTGTTTTTTCCCCTAGTATCATCACATTTTTTCTAGTGTGCTCATTTGAAATGAATTCAAAGGCTCTGGTTTTGTACCCTTCTTTTTCCATGAGTAATGTTCTTAGGGTATCAGTAAGCATTTCTGCCTGACGCTCTTCAAAGATTCCGTGTTTGGTTAGAGACTTAAATTTTGACTGTTTCTTCATACTATTTCGTACCTGTTTGTGACAACAAGGAGCACAGACTATGAGGTTTGCTTTGGCACTAATACCCTTATAAATTGCAATATCAGTAGCAATATCACAAGCGTGAAGTGCAATGATTATATCTATTTCATTTGACTTAAAATCATAGATATCTTTAGAGATAAACTCAAGTTCTTCAAATTTACAAGCTTCTCTTATTTGCATACACAATGAAACTAAATCTGTTCTCTGCTCTACACCCAAAATTTTTACCTTTTTTTTAAGTGTATTGGTTAGGAAGTCGAACAAGGCAAAAGTGAGATAACCCTTCCCAGAGCCCATATCTACAATGCGATGTATTTTGGTAGAATCTAATTTTGACAAGGTAGAACTCATTAGCTCCACATACCGATTAATTTGTCTGAATTTGTCTTGCTGTTTGTCTTTCACTCTTCCATTTTTATCGCAAACTCCAAGCATTTCAAGATATTTATTGTTCCGCCCTTGAATGAGGTATTTTTTTTCATTGTTGTGAGATAATGAAGGAACGTTAAATTCTGACTTATAGGAAATCATTTTAGATTTCCCTTTTTTATTGAGAAGTAATTGGTGAGTTTCAGAGACTGTTTTAAGATGTGCTTGAAGAAAAGATTGACCAAGTAGTTCTTTTAGTTGAACTATTGCTTTCTCAATCTCAAAGTTCTTTACTTGATCTCTAGTTTCATACCGATAGGTGAAAGAGAGTTTGTCTTTAGATTGAATTTTGACGGGTACTAGGTAAATATTTTTTAATCCTTCATTAGTTTTGTTAATCTTGCTTAAGATTAATTTAACAAATGTTCTCTTAATGAAAGCTTCTTTAAATATATCAACAAATTCTTTCATTTCACTAACTGTTTCCATATTGTGAATATACATAATTCATTGAAACTATTTTTTGGTTTTAAGATGAAATTACCATTTCCATTGTACACCAATAAGATATCTTCTTCCTCGAGTGGGCCCATAAACATATGAGGTGTCAAAATTTGGACTAAATCCTATTTGCCATGATTCATTTGTTTCCGAACTACTTCCCTCTGATGGGTCTATTAGTGGGCTTCCTTGTGTGAAGTTTAACATGTTTCTAACAGCTATATAAATGCTTGTTTTTTTGCTGATTATTTTTTCCACCTTCAAATGTTGAACTGTATACCATGGGGAAATTTCTTCTTTACTCCATTCTTCAGCATATTTGGGGAGATGCATTGGACCAATTACTTGACCGGTGTAATCGACTTTAATTCTCTTTAATGGCCATTCATATGCAATAGAAAACACACCTGAAAATGACGGAGCAAATAGTTCTATATTTTTTTCACCATTCATAATGGAATATACATTTAGGTATGTCCCACCAATAGTCATGTTTAGAGGTATGGCAAAGCTTTGATTGATTTGGAAAGAAGCACCCTTTGATACCGAATATCCCGATAGATTATTATAGTATATTTTGCTCGGATCGGAATCGTAGTCTGGAACGATTTTATTGCTAAAATGAGTGTAAAACAAATCTAAGTCTAGACTGGTATTTTGGTCAATTCTCTGAAACCAATGGTTAAAGTTGAAGTTGATATTCATTGATTCTTCAGGTTGAAGTTCGTTTGCAATCACTACATCTCTTGATCCAGTGAGGGCAGCATGATCTTCTGTAAATAGATGCACAACTCTAAATCCTGTTCCGGCATTCCAACGAAATGTAGTATTTTCATTGGGAGCCCATTTAATATTCAAACGAGGGGCAAATATGTTTCCGTGATTTTGATGTCTATCCCATCGGATTCCACTCAAAATTTTCCATTGGTTAGAGAGGGCGAATTCGTCTTGAATAAAAATACCTGGGATATGATTAAAATCGATCTCTTCAGTTGCGGGTGTATTGTCGTTGTAACTATAAAATTTATAAGCCATTCCGGTTGTTAATTGATGATCAAGTCCAATATCTTTATACCATAATAGTTGATTAAATAATGTGTTTTGAATAGCTTTGTATTGTGAGTCGCCATAATAACTGTCTTGGTTGTGGTAATTATATGAAGATTGCCAAACGATATTTTCATTCGAGGGCAATTCATAGTGCGAAGAGAGTTCCCATCTATTGGTGGTAATAGCCTCTCCATAAATAGAGTCACTTCCCTTAAACTCTTGGGACCAGTTTTCAATTCCTCCAAAACGTTCCTCAAAATAATACTTTGTAGTGAAATCCATTGATTTACCACTGACTCGGTGGAACGACCATTTGTTAAATAATGAGATGCGTTCACTCAAAACTTCATCGGCAAATTCATCGCCATTTTTATCCATGAAATTATTCATGTGAAACAGATTTGCACTCAATAACATATCTGTTTTTTTCCATTTAGGACTCCACGATATATCTATATTCTTTTCTCTATCAGAACTTAAAAATTTTTCAAACTGAATATTAGGAAGGTCTTCTGGGCTTTTTGTTATAATATTTATTACCCCCGCAACTGCTTCTGTTCCATACAAAGTCGAACTAGGTCCTTTGATGATTTCGATTTGTTTGATTAGCGAGGTTGGGATTCCGTTTAATCCATATACTGTAGATAGAGAACTCATTATGGGCATTCCATCTATAAGAATTAACGAATATGGTCCTTCCATTCCATTGATATGAATGTCTGAAGTTCCACAAACACCACAATTGATTTGCTTTTGAACCCCATTCACCGTCTCAATGATTTCCATGATATTGTTTGTAGGTGTTTTTTTTAAAAATGCAGAAGTAATGACTTCTACCTTTACAGGAGTTACCTTTACAAAAGATTCTTTTAAGGTTCCTGTTACTACCACTTGGTCAATAGAGTAACTTGTTTTTAGAAGCACAGGGTCGATGAAAAAAGTTTCGCCCTCGATTAATTGAATTTTTTTCTTGAATTTATGATAACCCATTGCGGTTACCTCTATGCTGTAATTGCCAGCAGGAGCCTCTAGTTTAAAATAGCCCTTGGCATCTGCCGAAGTTCCAACTTTGGCTTCTTTGACATCAATATTTGCAAAAGGTATTTCTACTTGATTATCTGACACACTCCCCTCTATAAAACATTGTGCTTGAGTGTATTGATAGCATCCAATGATAATTAAAGGAGCGTAGATAATTTTTTTCATAGTGGTTTTATATGTTTGTGTAAATATAAAAATTAATTTAGATAAGTCTAAATTATAGTTATTAAATTTAAAAGATTATTTTTGAATAAATAAAAAATATAAGATGTCCACTAAAGCCGAAGAAAATTATCTAAAGGCAATTTTTAAATTGTCAGAAAAAGAGCAAAACAGTGCTTCTACTAATGCGATTGCGGAGGAATTAGAAACTAAGGCTTCCTCAGTTTCTGATATGCTAAAGAAGCTTTCCGAAAAGAATTTAATTCATTATGTAAAGTACCAAGGAGTTTCCTTATCAAAATTAGGTCATAGCTTGGCCGTTAATATTGTTAGAAAGCATAGATTATGGGAAGTTTTTTTAGTCAATCATCTTCATTTCAAATGGGACGAAGTACACGATATGGCTGAACAATTGGAACACATTAAATCTACAGAATTAGTCAATCGTCTTGACGCTTTTTTGAATTTCCCTATCTACGATCCTCACGGTGATCCTATTCCCAATGAGAAAGGTGTCTTTCCAAAATCTACAGCTATTCCTTTGAATTTATTAAAGATGAATACTAGGGGTAAGGTTGTAGCTGTTGAAAAGGACAACCCCAATTTTTTAAACTACTTAGATAAAATTCATGTTTCTATTGGGACTATAATTGAGATTATAGAAATCAATGAATTTGACTATTCGATAGATATGAATATTGATGGTAAAGAAACTCATATTAGTACTGATGTAGCCAAAAATATTTTAATTTGCGAATTATGATAGAATCCATTATTTCTTTTTTTGAGGACATAGATCCTGTTTTAGGTGCTTTTTTAGCTACACTTTTTACATGGTGTTTAACCGCTTTGGGTGCTTCTCTTGTATTTTTCGTGAAAACTCTCAACAGACAAGTACTGGATGGATTGCTTGGTTTTACAGGAGGTGTTATGATTGCTGCCTCATACTGGTCACTATTGGCTCCAGCCATTGAGATGACTCCAGATGTTGCACCTAATCTACCTGAATGGCTTCCTGCTGCCATAGGTTTTTTAATGGGTGCATTTTTTCTTTTTGGCTTGAATAAGTTTATGCCTCACTTACATATCAATTTCGATCGGTCTAAAGCAGAAGGAGTCAAGACAGATTGGCAAAGAACAACTCTTTTGGTATTGGCGATTACGCTGCACAATATTCCTGAAGGTTTGGCTGTTGGGGTATTGTTTGGTGCTGTAGCGCATGGAATGCCTGGTGCAGATATTGCTGGCGCAGTTGTTTTAGCTATTGGTATAGGAATTCAGAATTTTCCGGAAGGCATTGCCGTTGCCATGCCTCTTCGTCGACAGGGTGTGAGTAGATTTCGTTGTTTTTGGTATGGTCAGTTATCTGCTATCGTGGAGCCTATTGCAGCAGTCTTTGGTGCGGTAATGGTTATTTATGCTTTGCCTGTATTACCTTATGCACTTGCTTTTGCAGCTGGAGCAATGATATATGTTGTGATCGAAGAGGTAGTGCCAGAAACACAACAGGATAAATATACAGATACATCTACAATTGGATTTATTATTGGATTTGTGGTTATGATGACTTTGGATGTTGCTTTAGGCTAATTCCATTTATTCCATTCTCTCAAAGGCACCCTTGTCTGGTCCCTGATCATTTAGTCTAGAATTTCCGTTGAAGTCGTTAGGGAACTGCAATGCGATATTTTGAGCTGCACTGTGTTGAGCCGGTGACTCTTCTTCTAATTCGTAATTGAAAACATAATCTTCAAAAGTAAAGATAAATTTTGGGGACTCATTATATTCATTGCTCACAAAATATAAATTATTAGATAAGTCAAAGTCAGATTCTTTTAGTTTTAGCAGGCAATGATTAAATTGATAATTAAATGAGGTATTCTCAGAGCGTTCTATTTCTATTTCACTTTCCATATTTCCGTAAATAATGCAGTTTTCGAAATCAGCTTGAGCCATTGGACGAAGTATTTCATTTCCATTTACATCCTCGTAAAAGTTACTCATTCTAAGAGAAGGAGATTGGTGTGAGTAGCTGTAATTGGCAAAAGTACAGTGGCTAAATCTGTATTTTCCTCCGGCAAATAAATATACATCATGCGCTCCATTGTCATTAAATTGACAGTTACTTGCCTCAATAAAACTCGAATATGCTAGAAGTCCATAACTACTGTGATTGGATATTTTAGTGTTTTTTATACGTAAGGTAGGATTAAAACTATTTAATACTGTATCCACCATAATTCCAATAGTTCCATTCTTAATATGTGCATTTTCGATTTGGTTGTCAAAACTTTTTCCAGTCAGCCATATCCGTCCCCATTGTCCGGGAAGATTTTTGTAATAATCATCCAGTCGATCTCCTGCTACTAATACTGGCGAAGATTTTTCACCCAGAATTTTAAGACTAGATCCCTCAAGAACAATAATATTAGAGTTGTTATGCAGGTGGACTTGGCTTCCAGGTCCAATATTCAAGCTTCCCCCTTCGTGAACAATCACATTTCCATAAATTACATGGGGCTTGTCATTGTTCCATGAAGTAGGGTTGTTTATACTGTAATAGAACAAGGTATCATAAAGAATATCAGGATCTGAATTTTCAAACAAAAAATACGCATTATTATAATAAAAATATGCGTCTTGTCCCCATGCAGTTAGGTCTACGTCTTGAACGTTACCATTGATTGTAAAACGAATAGAATCAGTGTGAATTAGAGGTTCATTTATATTATTCGGATTGATGGTCGTTTCAATAAATATATGAAGGCTGTCTTGCGCTCTTAGAATTACATTGGAAGATACATCTGATTGTAAACCGTCAATATTAAGACGAAAGGGTGTATTCCCCATTCTTGCCAGTTTGATTTCATCAATTTCTAAATCCTCATTCAAATCATTATATACCTTTAAACGTTTAGTAATACTACCAATATTGGTAAAAACAGTATCAAAAACAATAGTGTCCTCAGAAAACCTTAGTAAAACGTTTCCCTCAAAATAGCTATTTGGTTTTTGGCAGGCAGAAAACAAAATGAGGAAAAATATATTGATTTGTAAAAATGACTTCATAGTTATATTATTTGCTTGACAAAGATAAAAAACGAATCCAAACGATTTTTATTGTCAAAAAAACGGATAATGATTTTTCATTTTTGTATAATTGCTTACATTTGCAATTCGAAATTAATATAGTTTAAATATGAGAATCGGTATACACCCAGATAATTACAGAATAGTTGCAGTGAAAGATATGTCCAATGGAGAGACTTTTCTTACTAGATCCTGTGCTGACACCAAGGACACAATTACTTTTGAAGGTAGCGAATATCCTCTAATAAAACGTGAAATAACAAATACTTCTCATCCCTTTTACACCGGTAAGATGAAATTAGTAGATACAGCTGGACGTATTGACAAGTTTAAGAATCGATACGCAAAGTTTTCGAAATAAGATTTACTGATTATAATATTTAAAAAAGTTCTGTTTACAGAACTTTTTTTGTTTCACTATTTCTCCATCTTTGAGTGAATTTGGTATATTTATCTGTTTATTAAGATTAATGAGATTTGTTTTTTCTCTAGCATTGCCCCCAAATAAAAATTGACACATGAGATATCTTCTTTTTGACGACGAGGACAGAAACAATTTATTACCCCTATCTTATACTAGGCCAATTGGTGAATTTAGAATTGGTATTTTGACACTCAATGAAAAATGGCAAAAAAGAATGCCCGAGAAAGCTGAATTTGCTGGGTATATAACAGAATCATATCTCCAGACGAAATATCCTTGTGACATTAAAGAAGATCAATGGTGGGTTAACTCTTCAGTATGCCCTACTGATGAACTCGTGAAAGATATTTTAGCTTTACAAATGAACGAAAGCTTGTTTGATTCAACTAAAACATTAATAGCCTTTAGATCTGCAGATTTTAAAGCAATACTCGATTGTCACATGATCTTCACTGAACATGAATTTACTCACATCGTTTCCATTACTGATATTTTTAGTAAAAATGGGATTGAACTTCAACTAGATTATGACCTACTTACTCATGGTCGAACTTCTCAGAACATACATCCTAGTAATAAAGTTTTAGGAGCAGAACAGATTTTTATAGAAGAAGGAGCAGAGGTTCAATGTGCTGTAATAAATGCTAGACATGGTCCAGTTTATATTGGTCGGAAAGCAAAGGTACTCGAGGGATCCATCATTCGAGGTCCTTTTGCACTCTGTGCCCATGCACAAATTAATTTAGGAGCCAAGATATATGGACCTACTACTATTGGTCCTCATTCTAAAGTTGGTGGAGAGCTAAATAATGTGGTCATTTTTGGCTATACTAACAAAGGTCACGATGGTTTCTTGGGTAATTCTGTTCTTGGTGAGTGGTGTAATATTGGCGCAGGATCTAATAATTCCAATTTGAAGAATAATTATGCCATTGTTCGCTTGTGGAATTATCCAACTAATAGCTTCACTTCGACAGAATTATTGTTTTGCGGCTTAATAATGGGTGATCATTCTAAATGTGGTATCAATACCATGTTTAATACAGGAACCGTAGTTGGAGTAAGTGCAAATATTTTTGGCGCTGGATTTCCTCGAAACTTCATTCCTTCTTTTTCATGGGGTGGCCCACAAGGTCAATCTATTTATCAAATGAGTAAAGCTTTTGAAGTGGCCGAAAAAGTTATGCAACGTAGAGGTCTTGTATTGAATGAAGTAGAAAAGTCTATACTGACAAAAGTGTTTGAATTGTCTGACGATTTGCGCAGATAGCCTACTTTATTTAAGTCCTTTTGTCAGTTTTTTCATTTGGCACAACACTTGCCTAAATTAAGAATAAATATTTAAATTTTTGATTTTAATACCATTGGTAGATATAAATTATGGATACAGAAATAAAATTATTTAATCACCTTTCGCTATCAAGCATTATAGATAAAGAAGCCGAATTGATTCCTCTTATGACAGAAGAAGATGAAGAACGCCTCAATTCTGAGGTGATGCCGGAAATACTCTCCATATTACCTTTGAGAAATACAGTTCTTTTTCCTGGAGTAGTTATTCCCATCACTGTGGGGAGAGATAAATCCATCAAGCTAATAAAAGATGCTAATGAAGGAAATAAAACAATTGGAGTTATTGCTCAAAAGGATCCAATGGTTGAGGATCCTACTCTAGAAGATCTCAATCTCACGGGGACGGAAGCAAAGATTTTAAGAACACTAAGAATGCCAGATGGAAATACAACTGTTATAATTCAAGGCCAAAAGCGTTTTGATATTCAAGAATTCACTCAAGAAGACCCTTACTTTAAAGCTGTTGTATCCTCTTTTCAAGAAACGAAACCTTCTAAAGGAAATAAAGAATTTGCAGCTCTTGTGGAGAGTGTGAAAGATGTTGCTCTGCAAATTATTAAAGATTCTCCCAATATTCCCTCAGAGGCCTCATTTGCGATAAAGAATATTCAGAGTGACTCCTTTTTGGTTAATTTTGTTGCGTCAAACATGAATATTGACGTTAAAGAAAAACAAAAGCTTTTAGAACAGCCTAATTTAGAAGAACGTACTAAAACCTCTCTAGTCCACTTGAATCATGAAATAAATATGATTCAAATGAAAAATGAAATTCAAAATAAGGTCCGAGTCGATATTGATGAGCAACAAAGAGAATACTTTTTAAATCAACAATTAAAGCAGATTCAAGAAGAATTAGGTGGTAACTCTCACCTTGAAGAAGTAGAAGATCTCCGACAAAGAGCAAGAGATAAAAAGTGGTCTAAAGAAGTCTCTGAGCAGGTAGAGAAAGATCTCAAGAAAATGCAGCGTCTAAATCCTCAATTGCCAGATTATTCAATTCAGCGTAGCTATTTAGAAACAATTTTAGATCTTCCTTGGGAACATTTTTCCAAGGATATATTCGATTTAAAACGTGCGGAAAAAGTTTTGGATAAGGATCATTATGGCTTAGAAAAAGTTAAAGAACGAATCCTAGAGCATCTCGCCGTATTAAAATTGAAAGGTGATATGAAGTCTCCTATACTATGCCTTTATGGACCTCCAGGAGTTGGGAAAACCTCCTTAGGGAAATCTGTTGCTGAGGCTTTAGGAAGAGAATATATTCGGATTAGTTTGGGCGGTCTTCGCGACGAGTCCGAAATACGAGGTCACAGAAAGACCTATATTGGAGCAATGCCCGGAAGAATTATTCAGTCTATTAAAAAAGCGGGGACTTCCAATCCCGTGTTTGTTCTTGATGAAATAGACAAACTATCAATTGGGAGCCAGGGAGATCCCTCATCTGCACTTTTAGAAGTACTAGATCCTGAGCAAAATAATGCTTTTTATGATAATTATTTAGAATTGGGTTACGATCTATCAAAGGTGATGTTCATTGCCACGGCAAATTCTTTAAACACCATTCAACCTGCATTAAGGGATCGAATGGAGATTATCGATATTAGTGGCTACACCATGGAAGAGAAGATACAAATAGCAAAAAAGCATCTTTTGCCCAAGCAAATTCGTGAACACGGTTTAACCTCTAGTCATTTAAAACTAGGTAAAAAAGAATTCGAACAAGTAATAGAGGGATATACAAGTGAATCTGGCGTTCGAGGTTTAGATAAAAAACTAGCCAAACTAGTTCGTTATGCAGCCAAGAGTATTGCTATGGAAGACACCTATGAATCAAAACTTTATAATCAGTTAATTATAAATATTTTAGGGCCACAAAGATTTAATAAAGACAAATATCAAAATAATGATGTTGCTGGAGTGGTCACTGGGTTGGCATGGACCTCGGTAGGAGGAAGTATTTTGTTTATAGAGTCTAGCTTAAGCCCAGGAAAAGGAAAGTTAAACCTTACTGGTAATTTAGGAAAAGTCATGAAGGAATCTGCTACTTTGGCCTTGGAATTTATAAAGTCAAATTACAAAAAATTTGGTTTTAATCCTGAGATTTTTAGTAAGTGGGACATACATATTCATGTTCCTGAAGGAGCTGTTCCCAAAGATGGGCCATCTGCAGGTATTACAATGTTGACCTCTCTTTCGTCTTTGTTTTCTCAGAAAAAAGTAAAGAAGAGCATAGCCATGAGTGGAGAAATTACTCTCCGGGGCAAAGTTTTGCCAGTAGGAGGTATCAAAGAGAAAATTTTAGCTGCTAAAAGAGCAGGCATCAACGAGATTATCTTGTGTAAGGAGAATGAAAAAGACATCCTTGAAATAAAGTCCGCCTACCTTAAAGGATTAAAATTCAATTATGTCACAGAAATGATGGATGTAATTAACTTGGCGCTGACCACACATAAAGTTGATGAGGCCAAGGTTCTTTAAAGCCATTTATCTATGGTCAATATCATTATTTGATAGGGCCTTTTTTGAGATTAAATAATTTTTATGCTGCAATAGATTTCTTTGTACCAAAAAAATAAAAAAAGCAAAGTACAAATTGGTGTTAGAGTAATCAGAAATATCAGTTTTAATAAGCCGATTTATTTATGTTAAAATTCCGAACACAACAGGTCATAAATAAGTAAAAAGGTGAATGAAAAATTCCGATTAATTATTCAACATAACTGGCATAACAAGCATCAGAATATCTTCTCCTTTATCGGAATTACCCTCTGGTAAAAGTATTCCAGCTCGGTTGGGTGCCGACATTTCAAAGTGAATTTGTTCTGTTTCTAAATTAGAGATCATCTCCATCAGGAAGCGAGAGTTGAATCCGATTTCCATATCTGATCCTTTATATTGACAGGATAATCTTTCGTCAGCTTTATTAGAGAAATCGATATCTTCTGCAGAGATATGCATTTCGTTTCCAGCAATTTTCAAGCGTATTTGATGTGTAGTTTTATTGGAAAAGATAGCGACTCTTTTTACTGAATTTAAAAAAGAAATTCGATCGATTGTCAGTTTATTCGGATTTTCTTGTGGAATTACTGCATTATAATTTGGGTATTTACCATCTATAAGTCTACAGGTCAATACAATGGAACCAAAACTATACTTTGCATTGGTTTCGTTGTACTCTATTTTGACTTCTTCATTAAACGATGCTAAAATACCTTTGAGTAAGTTAAGAGGTTTTTTTGGTAGGATAAATTCTGCATTTTGTTCACTTTTCACATCGTGGCGGGTGTACCTAACTAGTTTATGGGCATCAGTCGATACTAGAGTTAGCCCAGTATCACTAAATTTGAAAAAAACACCTGACATTACTGGGCGTAAGTCATCATTTCCTGTAGCAAAAATAGTTTTATTAATTCCAGTTGAAATAATATCAGAATGGATTAAGGCACTAGATGCCGCCTCGATATTAGGAGCCAAGGGAAATTCTTTTCCATTATGAAATGCTAATGCATATTTTCCTTGGTCAGAACTTATTTCTACACTCTTTTTTTCAATATCTATCAAAAAGGTCAGCGGTTGCTCTGGAAAGGTTTTGAGAGTATCCAAAAGAAGTTTTGCCGGAATAGCTGCACTACCCATCTCATTTGCCTCTACTTCTAGAGAGGTAGACATTGTAGTCTCTAAATCTGAAGCAGTCAATGTTAGCTTATTTTCCATCATCTCAAACAATATATTATCCAGAATAGGAAGGGTATTACTTGAATTAATTACACCACTGATGGTTTGTAGTTGCTTTAAAAGTTTTGAACTGGAAACAATAAACTTCATTTGGTTTGTTTTTATGTAATTAAAACAAATATAATTATATGAGAAACGAAGGACTATTTTGTAGTCCTTCGTTTATTCACAATTGGATGGTACTTTTTAACATTAATTTGCGTCGCAGATTATTTCAAAACAAGATTGCTTATTTTTTTAAATCAGAAAGTTTTACCATTATTTTATTGAATGTATTCAATTGAATAACCATCCAATCTTCTTCATTTACATAGGCATAAAGTCTTTCAGGATCTGGCATTATTATATTATCTTCAATATTAACTGTATTTAGATTTCTTTTTGGATAAACTCGCATGGAGGTTTTTTCTCCTTCTAAAGGAGTTACTTCAATCTCAAAAAGAGGATTAGTTTTAAGAAGTGAATCAGTATTTAAGTTGCCTGAGACAAAACTTTCTGCGGGAAGTTTTCTAAATGAAGCAAGAAATCTTTTGACTTTTTTTTCTATTGTTGCAGCAATTTTTCCTGAGTTTTTTTCATACACTTTAATACCTTCATTATTTTGTTGTAAAAAAAAGGATTCCGCTGTGTTTGAGTCCATATAATTTATCATAATAGACTCAATATTTTTATTGTCATAATTCATTATCATTTTGTCTCTCCAAATATATTCTTCTGTAAAGAAACGACTAGATAAATAACCTTGAAATCCTGGTATGTGAACCGCATAGGGTTCAGTTGCATTTTGAAGCATCATAAATGTCGCACTTTGTTCTTGGTTTTCTCCACCAACATAAAATATTTTTTCATCTCCATTTTTCAATTCAACTTGGACTCTAATTCCATAAATTGCTAGATTACCCAAAATATTTTCCCTCATTGTCAAGGGGACAGGATGTGCAATTTCCATTCTTTGCAGTGTTTTTAGGAGATTTTGAACCAAAGAGTTTCCAGCTTTATATTCCTCGTTTATTGTCCAATAGCTTTCGTTTACTCGCCGAAGAATGGCGGTTTCTGGTACCTTAGAGCTCAAGGTGATTTGAACAACTTTAGATGAATCTTCAATAGAAAAATCTCTACGATCTGATCGACTTATTGAGACTTTTTCCTTATTTAGCATGTAGGCCAATCCTCCAAATAATACAACAAGGATTAAATAGGTAATATTGTTTGTTTTAATTGGCATATTTTCTTCTAATTATGTTTGTGGTAAGCCCTATAAGAACGATTACTAGAAGGGGGCTGATTAGATTGGTTACCTGCCAGAATAGTCGTTCTTTATTAATCTTCTGAATGTCTAATAAGCGCATTTTCATTTCTCTTGTTCTAATTTGTATGAGTGCGTCGTCTTCTAGTAAGAAATCAATACAATTAAGTAGAAAATCTTTGTTTCCATATTGTCTTTTTTCATAATTGTCGAAACCCAAAGGAAGGGGTTGCCCTCTAGAAATTTTATTTTTGGCAATATCTCCATCAGAGATGACTATCATTTTTGTATCCCGGCTATTACTTACAAATTCTATTTTTTTATTCAATGGGCTTAATCTATTCTTGAAGATAGATTGAAAATTTCCCTCAACTAATACTGCTAATGCTTGAGGCCCATTATTAAATTTTTCCTGATCTGGAGGGTTTAATGCGCTTTGTAGGCTTATTTCAAATGGAGTATTTGAAAGTTTTGTGTAAGGAGATGTTTCTAACAAGATTATTTTTTTGATTTCCGGATTCGTTGTTACAGTATCTATGCTTCCAACAAAATCAAATTTCACTGCATTAAGATTGCTAGTGATTGGGTGATCAGATGTAGGGATTGAAACAGGGAAATATCTCCAAGGCATAAGTTCCCATTGTGGATTTTTGTTAGTAAAGCTAACTGGAATAGGTATTTTTGAAGAGGAAATATCTTCGATGATATTGCTATTTACTCGTATACCATATTTAAAAAGTTGGTCACTTAAATTAAGTTCTCTAAATGGATATGCAAGAAAAGAACTTTTGTTTGATAAGGAGTCCATATCAGCCATTGTTCCATCGATAAGCCAAAGTACTTTACCTCCATTCATAATGTATTGATCAATGAGATATTTATCTAAATCTAGAAAGGTAAATTTAGGCTTTGCAATGACAATGAGTTTTTTGAGTTTGATTTGGTTTAACTTTTTCATTAGGTCTGGTTCACCCAATGAGTCTAGCTCGAATTCTCTCAAGTTTACGTTATCAATTGTATATTTTTCTGATAGGCTTTTGGTTAAGTCACCTATCTCTAAATCCACTAATTCTCCATGGCCTCTTAAAAAACCAATACTAGGTTTTACTGTAGTTTGTAAATTTAAGATGGCATTAGTAAATTCATATTCTAATTCTCGAATTGAGTTTTGAATATTTTGCTCAGGATTTCTAGATATTTGACTTTTTAGGAGTTGTATGGGTTTCTCTTTTCCTCCGTATTTAACAATGGCACCTGGTACAATAATTTTTTCAGAATAATTGTCTCCGTTCTTAACCTGAAGAGTAGTAGGGGTTAATCCTTTTTTATAAAGCTGATTGATAATTTCATTTTGTGTTTTTCTGTCTGGACTTTCAGTGGGATTGATAAAAGAGAACTGAAAAAGAGCATTATACGATTTGAACTCTGTTAAGATCCGTTTTGTTTCTAGACTCAGACGCTCAATTCCAGAGGGAAAATCTCCTTCTAGATAAACTTCAATGTATACATAATCATCAAGTTGATTCAGAATGTTTTTGGTTTCTTCCGCAAGAGAGTACCTTTTTTCTTTTGTCAAGTCAATTCGGATATAAAACTGCTCACTTATAATATTGATAAGTAAGAGAAAGAGAATCAAACACAGTAGTTGAATGAAATGTATTCTTTTTTGTCTCATCACCATTTCCTTATTTGAATAGATAATTTAGTTCCAATTATTAACAACCCAATAAAACTAATAAAATAAGTAATATCTCTACTGTCGATGACCCCCCGACTGATTGAATTATAATGAGCATTGATCCCCAAATTCTGTATAAAAAGTTCAAGTCCTGTCCATGAGAAAAAGCTAGCGATTTGATCAAAACCATAAAAGCAGAAAAAACACAAGAACAGAGACATCAAGAACGACACAATTTGATTTTCACTCAGGCTAGATGTAAATATCCCAATGGAGACATATACTCCTGAAAGAAAGACTAAACCAATATAAGATCCCCAAGTTGCTCCAAAATCCAGATTTCCTTGTGGTTGACCCAAAAGGTAGATGCTAACTAAATAAATAAGCGTAGGAAGTAAGGCGATAATACATAAAATATGTCCAGCTAAATATTTACCAAGAACGAGTTTAAATTCTGTTATAGGTTTTGTTAAAAGTAATTCTATGGTACCAGATTTGAATTCATCGGCAAAGAAGCCCATGGTTAATGCAGGGACTAAAAATAATAAGATCCAAGGGGCAATAAAAAACATCCCATCGAGCCCTGCGTAACCTGAGTCAAGTAGATTAAACGATCCTGGGAAAACCCAAAGAAATAATCCATTGAGAATAGAAAAAATGAAAATTACAATCAGACCTGAAAGTGATCCAAGAAAGTTGATAAGTTCTTTTTTGAGTATAGCAATCATTTTAGTCTTTTAATGTTTTGGTTGTCCATACATTGGGCTTGTCATTGAATAATTTTTTTGTTTCTTTCCAAATTTCTTCAAAAAATTCAGAATTTCTATAGGCATTTAAATCCTCCTCAGAGTTCCAATTGCTATAGGTAAAAAATATCCGAGGATTTTCAACATCCTGAAATGCTTCTAACTGCATGCATCCTTTCTGCATACTTATTTTTGTTTTGTTTGTTTCAAATATCATTTTAAAAGCCGAAATATTTTCCAAATGGAAACTTAATTTAACGATTCTAGTGATCATATTATCTCAATTCCTATTCGATCCTTAACTTTTATGCCAAGAAGTTCACTTGCACCATTTGATATATTTGCATCACCTTTATTAATTGATATTTCTAGGTGCCCTGCAGAATTAAATAAACATAGCATCACGCCTTCAGAAACCATACTGTAAGAACGGTGTATAGTTTCTATAGAGTATCTTCTTGGAAGTTGAATTGTAAAGGACTTCCCAAGGGTAGACTCTCTGAATAATTTTTCTTTGATATTACTAATTACATTGCCATAGTGGTCAATATAAATCACTTGTCCAATAAGCATCTTCCCATCAGCGGATAGAGTAGGTTGAAAGTTTTTAACTTCTCTAAGTGAGTCAATTTGTCTTCCTATGACGCCTAGAGTTCCTCCTCGATTGATGTGGCAGGCGGCTTGAACAAAAACATCTTTCATAGGGAACGAAATATTTTCTTTATCTTGATTTATATTCAAAACGATAATTTGTTCGAGTTTATCCTCAGGAAAGATCAAAGAAAAAATACCAGTGTCCGCCCCAATGAAATAATGCCCATCTACTATGAGAGCAACATGAACTTTGTTTTTTGTGATTTCTGCATCAACACCGATCATATGAATACTTCCTTTAGGGAAATGTGCATAAGCATTCTTCAGTATGTATGCAGCCTCTTGTATGTTAAAAGGGGAGATTTCGTGAGAAATATCGACAATTTTAGCCTCAGGAACCTCTGATAATATTGCCCCTTTGATGGCTGAGGTAAAGTAATCTTTGTGACCGAAGTCACTTGTTAAGGTAATGATTGCCATATTACTAAAAAACAGATTATTTTACTTGAAATACTATGATGAATTTTCTTATTTTTGTTGAATAAAATTAAGCAAATAATCTCAGTTGAAAAGAATTTTAAAGAATTTCATTCAACTTTATAAATATTTAGTGTTTGGTAGATAAAATATTCCTTTTAGAAGATATTGATCCCATCGATTTATATGGCCCTCGAAATTCAAAACTAAATTTGATCAAGTCATATTTTCCCAAATTAAAAATTAATGCCAGAGGGAGCGAACTACATTTTTTAGGTGATGAAGAAATAATCAATGAATTTCAAAAAAAACTAGATCTTCTTATTCATCATTACCAAAAATATAATCGGCTTACTGAAAGTAATATTGACCGTTTAATGATGGATGATGCAGAAGATGTTCTAAAACTAGATGATGATGTTATTGTTCATGGCTCTCATGGAAAATTGATTAAAGCCCGAACTTCTAACCAAAGAAAGCTGGTAGACTTATCTACCAAAAATGATATGGTTTTTGCTATTGGACCAGCAGGGACTGGAAAAACATATACAGCGGTCGCATTAGCTGTTCGAGCACTTAAGAATCGAGAAGTGAAGCGTATTATCCTTACAAGACCTGCTGTGGAAGCTGGAGAAAATTTAGGTTTCTTGCCCGGAGATATGAAAGATAAGTTAGATCCATATATGCAACCACTCTACGATGCTTTGAATGATATGATTCCATTTGAAAAGTTAAAATCGTTTATTGAGGAACGTGTTATTCAAATTGCTCCTTTGGCTTTTATGAGAGGAAGAACACTTGACAATGCCTTTGTAATATTAGACGAAGCTCAAAATACTACCATTCAACAGATGAAAATGTTCCTTACTAGAATGGGGCATTCTGCAAAATTTGTTGTCACTGGAGACATGACCCAGGTAGACCTTCCTAACCGACAAAAGTCTGGTCTTAGACATTCACTTGATTTATTGTCCGATGTTAAAGGAATTGGGATCTTACATTTGAATGAAAATGATGTCATACGTCACAAATTGGTTATGAGAATTATTTTAGCATACAAGGAACCAAATCAAACAATCAAAGCCAAAGAGAATCTCAATACGCTAACAAATAATTAGAATATAAAATGAATAATACGATTTTAAAGACCGATTTTAAATTTCCTGGACAGACCAATGTCTATCATGGGAAAGTCCGTGAAGTTTATACTATCAACAACGATTTGTTAGTGATGATTGTTTCCGACAGAATTTCTGCATTTGATGTTGTGATGCCCAAAGGAATTCCATTTAAGGGACAGGTTCTCAACCAAATCGCAGCAAAGTTTTTAGATGCCACAACTGATATTGTTCCTAATTGGAAGATTGCTTCACCAGACCCAATGGTTACCATTGGTAAGTTTTGTTCCCCTTTTAAAGTGGAAATGGTGATCCGTGGATATCTTTCTGGCCATGCTTGGAGAGAGTACAGATCTGGTAAGCGTCTTATTTGTGGCGTTGCTATGCCGGATGGAATGATAGAAAACGATAAATTCCAAGAACCAATTCTTACTCCCACAACAAAAGCAGATGTTGGTCATGACGAGGATATTTCAAGAGAAGAAATCCTTTCTCAAGGTCTCGTCTCAGAAGCTGAATATGTTCTACTTGAAAAGTATACTAGAGAAATATTTCAGAGAGGAACTGAAATTGCTGCCGATATGGGACTCATTTTGGTAGATACGAAATATGAATTCGGAAAGGATAAAGACGGAGTAATCACTTTAATTGATGAAATTCATACACCTGATTCTTCCCGTTATTTTTATGAAAAAGGATACGTAAATCGCCAATCCTCAGGAGAACCTCAAAAGCAATTATCTAAAGAATTTGTCCGGCAATGGTTAATTTCTAATGGGTTTCAAGGCAAAGACGGACAACAAATTCCTAATATGAATAAATCCTTTATTGACTCTGTTTCCGAACGATACATTGAGCTTTATGAAAATATTACAGGCGATAAATTTACTAAAGCAGATGTGAGTGACGTAATAAAAAGAGTGGAAAGGAACATTTTATCATTTTTAGCTAAATGATTATTTTTAGAAACAAAAAAAGGTTACAAAGTTGGAATTTTTGATCACGAACAATATTCGATCATAGATTGTTAAATTTTTTTAAATAGTGCTTAGTTTTTTATCATTTTTTTGAAGTAAATTTTATTTTCAGTTTGAATTCTAAACAGATATAAGCCAACTTGACAAGCGGAAATATCCCAGATAGAAGTTGAATTTTTATTTTCATCCAAATATTTTGTTCTTATAACTCTACCACTTAGGTCTAATAAATCAATTTTTAATTTTTGTTTTTGAATATCAGTCCAAGTTAGTGCAATTGTTTCCTTCGCTGGATTTGGAATTAATTTTATCTCACTAAGGTGTTCACTTTTCAGATCCATTTCTTCTTCGCGAGCAATTACGACATTATCTAGGTAGAGATTATTTTGTTTTCCATTGACGGAGATAAACTTGACGAGAATATTTTCTTGCTCTGTAAAGTAATCATTGAGATAAAATATTGCCGAATCCCAGTGACTTTCATATTTCGGTCGAAAGTTAAATTTTAATGAGTCAACTGTTTGTAAACTATATCCTCCCTTTGCAAAAAGAGTTTTGAATGTTAATCCGCAATCTGGGCTAGCTTGTACAATCAAAGAATCCATGCGTGAGCCTATATTTCTATGTTGATGCGCGTATTTAAAGGATAAATAATAATTATCATTTGGTTCAATTTCTATATTAGGACTAATGAGTACATCTCTTTGGTCTATGTTATCGTAGGAGTAAAGAGGCATTTTAGCCGATAGCTCTGAATCTTCAAGTCCCATTGTAGATTCAATAATCCAGGTTTCTTGTCCATCTATATTGATTGTTTGCCATGAATTATTCGAGAAAGTATTGCTTTCGAAGGATTCAACCAAGGGGGCATTTTCGTTGGAGATGATCATAAATCGTTGTACCATACAGTTGTTATAGGTATCTTTTTCGAATAGGTTAGGCGAAAGTGCACAAATTTGAAGTTCGTATTTTAGGGAGTCTTCAGCGAATACTGTAAATGGATTAAATGACTGATCAAGAATTTCTCCAGCTGTCAAATTTCCTGTCCATGATTTTGATTCCATTGTTATTCCATTTAGGGTCATGGTAAAAAATAGAGAATCAATAGGATCCACTCCCATATTTTGGACACTAAAATTAGTTTGGATGACATCAAGACAAGAAATTTCTTCACCAGGTTGGAGAATTTTTATTATAGCCAAGTCGTTAGATGGTATCAATGGGTCAATAGGAAGGTAACTTTGAGATAAAAATTCAAAGGCTGCTAAGCAATCTATCATCCCTCTTCCATATGTATTATCTTCTCCTTCCTCTCCTTTATCAATAGCTGTATGATAGAGTGCTCCAAGTAATTCTGAACCACTTAGCTCTGGGAACGCTTCTTTCAATAGCAATATAGCCCCTGAAACATGAGGAGCTGCCATAGAAGTCCCCGATTTTGTGCTAAATGAATTTATTCCAACTGAAGAACGGATATTTTGGCCAGGTGCTACTACCTGAGGATGAAATAGAAGTAGACTATCGTTCGCAGGGCATTGTACAGGTCCTCGACTAGAAAAAGAACTTATTGGATTCCCAATTAGATTTGTATTTACACTTCCCACAGAAAAGGTATTTAAAATGGAACTATTTATTCTTTGAGGAGCTGAAATTGAGTTGTTGTTTGGACCTGAATTTCCTCCAGAAAATATATTTGCAATACCCACAGTTTCGATGACATTCATTAAATCCTGAATATAATCATTGCAATGTGTTGTGTCTGGGTTGTCATTCCACCTCCAAGAGTTATTAATTACAGCTGGCATGCCTTTTGTAGTATTGGGATTGTTGTCTGTATCTAATGCCCATTGATAGGCAGCCACAATATACTCTAAGGGGGGTAATTCGTCCACCGTGCTAGTCACCAAATCACAGGCCATCCAATACGCTCCTGGAGCTACACCAACTGTATCTCCACTTGGAAGTCCTTCGCCGACAATCGTACCAAGCGTATGGGTCCCGTGATTACTATTTATTTCATTTGGAAAATCTCTAAAGTATCCATACCAAGATTGTTGCATAGGTGAATGGTTGGCTAAAAATCTCTTTTTGAAAGTTGGATGTTCCGCACATACTCCGGTGTCATAATCATAAACGAGCTGTCCTTTTCCAGTGTAGCCTAAATTCCATAATGCTTGAGCATTTATTGCAATTATACCAGCTTCGAGACCAGTTTCAGTAGCAGAATTTATTGAGGGACTACTATCATAATTGATCACATCCAATGGCGATATTTTATCTGTGTTTAAATCGACAAAAGCCACATCTTCTCTTTGGGAAATTTGATATACAAGTTCTTTATCACATTCTATGTATATATGATTCACAATCCAATAATCTCTAATATCATTATAATGAGACGGGGGATAAGCCTTGAAAAATGAAAGAATTTCTTTCTTACTTTCTAGAGATTTTTTCTTAAGTTTTTTAATAGTTTCAGATGCTCTTTCTCTTATGGGAGTATTTTCCGATGTATATTTTATGTTTAATTCCACTAGGTCAAGATTATCGGACATTTCAATGCGAATGGGGAATTTTTTATGCTTATCGATGCTCATTGAAAGTTCCTTATAAAGCCTAGGATGAAGAACATTTTGGGCATGTAAACTCAAGTTAAGTAGGGCGATAATTGCAAAGAAATACTTCATAGAAAATCATTTTACATAGACAATATAGACCGTTGTACCTTTAAAAATCACAACAATTAATGAGTTATTTTTCATCTTGTTCAATAGACCAGTCGAAGTTTTTATAATCTTTTATGATATTGTATAAGGTTCCTCTTTCAATGGGATGTTTACCTACACCTTCAATTAGTTTACACAATTCTTGGGTACTGAGATTGGGGTTTTTTTCTTCTGCTCCCGCCATAGAGTATATTTTTGTGGAATCGTCTATCGTTCCATCAATATCATTAACCCCAAAATTTAGTGACATCTGAGCCGTGTTTCTTCCAATCATTGGCCAGTAGGCTTTGATGTGTTTAAAATTGTCTAAAAATATTCTTGAGATTGCATAGACTTTTAAATCTTCAATTGTAGAAACTTCTGGGACATCAGACATTTGATTATTTCCATTTCTAAACTTTAGTGGAATGAATGTATTAAAACCCCCTGTTTTGTCTTGTAGAACTCTCAGCCGATTCATATGGTCTATTCTGTGAGAGTAGTTTTCATAATGACCGTACAACATGGTCGCATTTGAGGGCATTCCTAGTTTATGAGCGGTCTCATGAATTTCTAACCATTTTGCTGAGCTGCATTTGTCATGGCATATTTTTTCGCGAATTTCTTCATCAAAAATTTCTGCACCCCCACCAGGAAGAGAGTCCTGACCGTGTTCTTTGAGAATACTTAAACCCTCTAGATAGGATACTCTTGCTTTTTTACACATAAAATCAAGTTCTACAGAGGTAAAAGCTTTTACATGAATTTTTGGTCGATGGTCTTTGATTTTTTTAATGAGATTGGCGAAGTAGTGAAGTCCCATTTTGGGGTGAACTCCTCCTACAATATGAACTTCAGTTACTGGAATATTGTCGTATCTTTTGACTTTTTTGAGGATGTCTTCTTCACTAAGTTCCCAGCCATCTTTTCGATGTTTCATTATTCTAGAATAAGAGCAGAATTTGCAATCAAATACACAAATATTTGTTGGCTCTATATGAAAATTTCTGTTGAAATAGGTGAGGTCTCCGTGTTTTTTTGTGCGTATTGAATTGGCCAAGCTTCCTAAGAAGCCTAATTCTCCTTTTTCAAAAAGATATATTCCTTCTTTTACAGAAATTCGCTTGTTTTGAAGTACTTTTTCGGCAATATTCTTTAAACCATCGTCAATGTATGGGTTGAAGTAAATATTTTTTTTCTCTTCTTTAATCATTCTTTTTGTATACTTGCAAATATACTTCAAATTTGAATATTTATTGATTAGCTATTTTAATTTAAATATTGATTTTTTAATTTTTATTAGCTTAAAGATTGATAAGTTTAGTATGATATCATCGCCCACTTTCTAATGAGATTTTACTTAATTACTAGAAATTGTATCTTTTTTATTTACCAGTATAAATTCATTAAATTTGAAGAATGATAATATTTCGTTTTTCATCGTTTATTTGCTTTTGCATTTTGCTTCTTCAGCTCGCATGCCGTCCTGATTTGCCAGATGATATTTTTAATCCTAGTCCTTATTTTTTGCAATTACCACCAAATCTTCCTCCACTAGAGTCACCAATTGATAATCCTTTGACCGAAGAGGGTGTACATTTGGGTAGAATGTTGTTTTATGACCCTCTTTTAAGCGCAGATGGAACCCAATCTTGTTCTAGTTGTCACCTCCAATCTTTTGGATTTTCCGAACCAAATCAATTCAGTACCGGAATCGACGGCATCCAAGGCAGTCGAAATGCTATGTCTGTATTTAACCTAGCTTGGAGTCCTTATTTAAATTGGGATGGAAGTATTCAAGGTCTTGAAAATCAAGCTTTTGAACCTGTAACAAATCCCATTGAGATGCACGAAACATGGGAAAATGTTGCTGAAAAACTTAATGCTCATTCTGAATATCCTACTTTATTTAAAAAGGCTTTTGATATCGATGAAATAGACTCTATTTACGTAACCAAGGCAATCGCTCAATTTGATCGGATATTGATATCAGGAAATTCAAAATGGGATCAATGGATTCAAGGGGAAGTTATTTTTTCAGATAAAGAGCTCAAAGGTTGGGATTTGTTTAATTTAGATCGTACAGATTTTTCTGCTGGTGGGGATTGTTTTCACTGCCATGCCCCACCTCATTTTACGGATTTCACATTTCACAACAACGGACTTGATTCTGATGAGACTTTCACTGATTTAGGTCTATTTCTTTCTACATCAAACGATTTAGACAAAGCAAAATTTAAGACACCTACTCTTAGAAATATTGAATTCTCCGGACCTTATATGCATGACGGACGCTTTCAGACTTTAGAAGAGGTCGTGGATCATTATAATTTTGGTGGGCACGCCTCCTCTACAGTAGATCCATTAATGAAGAATATTGGTCAAGGATTAGCTCTTTCACCTAATGATAAAGAGGCTCTTGTTGCTTTTCTAAAAACACTTACAGACGAGGAGTTCTTAAATAACCCTAAATTTTCTAATCCTTTTTAAGTCAAAAGCACATGAAAAATTATGTTTTCGCTTTAGTGCTTCTTTTATTGAGTTTTTCGTGTCTGTCTATTAAAGAAGTTTCCCACTCTCCATTGGATCAAGACCAATATAATGCATTTATTTCTTGTTCGGGGATTGAATTTGGACCAAATAGTTCTTATTTCAGAGCTCAAAGTATTGGAGTGAGTTTGGATCAAATTCTATCCAAGAAAAAAGCTTTAAGTTTTGCAAGAGCAGACTTGGCTCAGTCTTTGAAGATAATTTTAGAACCTGTGCTGAGATCGTATTTATTTTCTTTAGATTCAAAAAGTCAAGATCTTTTTAAAGACCAACTTTATGCCATCCAACGTGAAGTCATAAAAGAATTTATGAATCAAACTAATGTGGCCTGTGAGAATTTAACTAAAAATGCTTTGGGTAAATTTAAAACCTATCTGGTCATTGAAAAATCGTCTGAGGCATTCATGAATCAATTTAAGAAAAGAGTAATGTTGGATCCTTTGCTTAAAATGGGTTTTGATTATAATTTATACGAAAAATATTTTTTACAAGAAATGAAAAAACTCGATTCATTTTGATTTTTTTCCTTTAATTGTTGATTTATTATCATTTAACTCAAGAATATTTAACTGAAATTCGTTTTATGATTTTGTTTAGATGGATTGGTTTGCTAGAGGGTATATCTTATGTTTTGTTATTTTTTGTCGCTGTTCCGATCAAATATATCCTGGGTCAGGATATTTATGTAAGGATGTTAGGAATGCCGCACGGCTTTCTTTTTGTAGCCTATATTGTTTTTGTTCTATATTTTAATTTCAAGAAATCTTGGGGTTTAAAGATTTTTTTAATTATAATTTTGGGCTCTATTTTACCCTTTGGTACTTTTTACATTGACAAAAAGTATCTGCAAGATTCTCGAAAAAACGCTTAATTTAGCTCTAATACTAATAACTTTTTTAGGTAAATTAATTGAGGTTGTTTCCCTAACATATGTTTGAATTTATCCTCCGCTGTATATAGTGTTAGTGTTTCTTCATTCGCTATTAGGGGAAAGTCAATATTAATACCGAAGTTGCTGAGGGATTTCCTAAGATAAGAAAGAAGAGCCGGTTTTTCTGAATTCAGGTCTTCTGCAAGTGCATGACTCTCAACAGGAAAATGCAGAAGAAAATCCTTGTCTATTATTGGAAACTGGGCTGAAAATAATCTAAACAATGAAACTTTTCCTTTTTCTTGGATGGTCTTTGCGTATTCAATCCAAAGTTTGTTTAATTGATCCTGATTAAATTCTTTTCTGTCCTCTCTAGTGATATGTATAATTTCTTTTTCACTGCGTTTTTCTGCTTGCTTTTTATTTAAGAATTGATTAATGGATAATCCTCCAATCCGATTTTCTTTTATTTTGCTTAGAATTTTTGCATTACTTTTTTTAAGTATTATGTTCGGCAGAGTTGTCGACTCTTCAGTATTTACTGTGTCTAGGAAAGAAGAATTAATTCTCTCTTTATTAGCTTTTTTTTGAACTAAACCTTTGCCAGAGTCTACCTTTGAAAATAATTTGTGGCTCAAGATAAATGATTTACGGTGTTTTTTTTTTACCTCACCTTCAGTTTGAAGAGAGCATATCTGTATTAATCCAAGTTCGATTAAAAGCCTTTGATTTCTATTTGATTTGTATTGAATGTCACACTCATTACAAATCTCTAGAGATGGGAAGATCAGTTCCGGTGGAAAATTTTTGGATTGATCTCTGTATTTATCTTTGATGTTTTCTCCTACTTCAAGTAGATCTATAGTTTTTGGATCGTTACATACTAGTACATTTCTTAAATGCGCTGCTAGTCCATTTATAAAATCGTGACCATCAAATCCCTTATGCAATATTTCGTTAAACAAAAGTAGGGCTGAGGGAATATCACTTTTAAGGGCAAAATCAAGGACTTTAAAATAATAGTCATAATCGAGTATATTAAGATTCTCAATTGTTTCTTTATAAGTAATTTTGTCACGGTTAAAGCTGACCATTCGATCGAAGATAGACAAACCATCTCTTAGTGCACCGTCTGCCTTTTGTCCAATAATATGGAGAGCATCAGTTTCAAATTTAATTTTTTCTTTCGCACAAATATCGGCTAGATGTGCAGCAATATCCTCTACTTTAATTCTTTTAAAATCAAAAATTTGACAACGAGAAAGAATAGTGGGAATAATTTTATGCTTTTCGGTAGTTGCTAATATGAATATTGCATGTAAAGGAGGCTCCTCAAGAGTTTTTAGAAAAGCGTTAAACGCTGCCAGAGAGAGCATATGTACTTCATCAATAATATATATTTTTCGACTTCCTACTTGAGGTGGAATGCGCACTTGATCTACTAAATTTCGGATATCCTCCACTGAGTTGTTAGAAGCGGCATCTAATTCATAAATATTAAAAGAATGTTGTTCATTAAAGGATGTACATGATTCACAAGCGTTACAAGCTTCTGTTTGCAAACTTATATTAAAGCAATTGATGGTTTTAGCAAGAATTCTAGCACAAGTAGTTTTTCCTACTCCTCTGGGGCCGCAAAATAAAAATGCTTGTGCCAAGTGACTATTAATAATGGCATTCTTCAGTGTATTTGTTATCGACTGCTGTCCAACGACAGTATCAAAAGTCTTAGGTCTATATTTTCGAGCAGATACGATAAAGTTTCTCATTGGAGCATAGCTTTATTTTTGAATTTCTTCAAATATAAAAGATGTTTTGAAATTCGATGAGAGATTTTCTTTTAAGATATTAACAATTTATAGCTCTTTTTTAATCCCATTGACTTCAGTCAGATTCAGGTAGCGAAGTAATAAAGTCCACTAACTTTTTTACTGCTCGACCTCTATGACTAATTCGTCCTTTCTCTTCTATGTGCATTTGTCCAAAGCTTCGGTCTGAATTTTCAGGAAAGAATATAGGGTCGTAACCAAAACCCTCATTTCCATTCTTTTCAAGACTGATATTCCCATCAACTATTCCCTCAAATAAATACTCTTTGCCATTAAGAATTAATGCAATAGACGTTCTAAATTTTGCTTTACGATTGAAATGTCCCTCCAACTCCTTTAGAACTTTATCCATGTTAGCTTGTGAGTTGCGTTCTGGCCCTGCGTATCTTGCAGAGTATACTCCAGGAGCTCCATTTAATGTCTCTATTTCTAATCCTGAGTCATCGGCGAAGCAGTCGAATCCATAATAATTTTTTAAATATCTCGCTTTTTCTAATGCATTATCTTTGAGTTTGTCTCCTGTTTCAGGTATATCTTCGAAGCAGCCTACTTCTTCCAGACTAATTATGTCTATTCCTTGAGGCATGAAAGCTTTAATTTCTTTAAGTTTGTTTAAATTGTTTGTGGCAAATACAATTTTCATCTTAATATCTTGAATAAATACTCATTTGACTTAGTGCCTCTGTCTGGTATGTTTTCAATTCTCCATTTTGTCCTGAATAAATAATGAGTGCTTCACTGTCATTATCTTGATTGATATATTTAATACTTTTTTCTAAGCCCATTATCATACATGCGGTAGCCAATGCATCAGCTTGCATACAGGATGGATTTATGATGGTCACACTGAGTAAATTAGATTCTACAGGATACCCTGTTTTTGGATGTATTGAATGTGAATATCGAGCTCCGCTTTCAGGGTCAATTTTGTATTTTCTGTAATTACCGGAACTTGCTACTGCCATATTGTCGATAGACAATATGGTTTGAAAGTGATCTTCACTTTTTTCTTGTTCAGGTTTTTCGATACCAATACGCCAAAGTTCATTTTCTACATTAACTCCACTGCACCTAAGTTCTCCTCCAATTTCGATCATGTAGTTATTGATTCCAAATTTATGAAAGTGCTCAGCGATTAGATCTACTGTAAATCCCTGTGCTATTGCGTTGAAATCTAGCTGTGTTTTTGGATTGTCTTTTACAATTTCATCTCCATTCAGATGAATTTTATTATAACCTACAGTGCCTAACAAGGTTGAAATACTCGATTCATTTTTTTGTTTTATTTCTTCGAATCCAAATCCCCAAAAG
The DNA here is from genome assembly GCA_002707145.1 of Flavobacteriales bacterium. The sequence continues at coordinate 37,029 of PAMD01000003.1, forward strand.
TTGACCAAAGGGGCTACAGTTGGATCAAAAGCCCCATTTGTTTTTTTTGCGATATACAGGGCACTTTTGAGAACTCTTTCACATAATGAATCCAATTTTTTAGTTTCATTTCTATTAACTTTACTGATAAGCGATTCTTTTAAATAAGTTGACAGGGATTGATTCACTCTGGAAAGAATACTATCTATGTCGCTTTGCATGTCTTTAGCATCAGGACTCAAGTGCCTAATACTGTAGGTAGTTCCTTGAGTGTATCCGTAATTGCTCATTAATATTCCTTTTTTCTGCTCTGATGAACAAGATATAATTAGGATTATTAAAGTATAAATTATTTTTTTCACGTCGCAATATGTTTATCAATTTGCTACTTGTTGATACTATTGTTTGTTTTTACAAAAAAAAGGCCAGCATTTCTGCAGACCTTTTTATTAGCCTCCAAAATCATCAAAGGCTACATTTTCTTCTGGTACGCCCCAGTCATCGCACATCTTTAGAATAGCTTGGTTCATTAATGGAGGACCACAGAAGTAAAACTCAATATCTTCTGGAGCCTCGTGAGGGGTTAAGTGATGTTTAATTACCGCATTGTGGACAAATCCAACAAAACCGTCTCCATCGTCTTCAATTGATTCTTTAGCTTTCCAATTATCTTCTTCAATAGGGTCAGATAAAACAAGATGAAATTTGAAGTTTGGAAATTCTCGTTCTATTTGTCTGAAGTCTTCTTCATAAAATAGTTCTCGTTTTGAACGTCCACCATAGTAGTAGGTTACCTTTCTGTCTGTTTTCATGGTGTGGAATAAGTGGAATAAATGCGACCGCATTGGAGCCATACCTGCACCACCACCAATGTAGACCATTTCGGCATCGGTATCTTTAATGAAAAATTCTCCATATGGTCCCGATATCGTCACTTTATCACCTATTTTTCTAGAGAATACATAAGAGGAGCAAATACCCGGATTTACATCCAACCAATCATTGCTTGATCGGTCCCATGGAGGAGTAGCAATTCGAATAGTTAACATAACTATATTTCCTTCTGCAGGATGATTAGCCATTGAATAGGCTCGAAAGCATTCTTCGTCATTCTTCATTTTTAGATCCCATAATCCAAACTTATCCCATTCACCTTTGTATTTATCCGGACCGGAGGGATCATTGGGTTCAGGGCAAATGTCAAAGGTTTTAAAGTCGACTTCCACCTCGGGAACATCAATTTGGATATATCCTCCTGCTTCAAAATCAAGAACTTCATTTTCTGGTAATTTCACCGTAAATGCTTTAATAAACGAAGCCACATTATAATTAGATATAACCTCACATTCCCATTTCTTAATCCCGAATATTTCTTCAGGAATCTCAATGTTCATGTCATTTTTAATTTTTACTTGACATCCTAGTCTCCAATTTTCTGCAATTTCTTTTCTAGAAAAATAAGGCTTTTCTGTGGGTAGTATTTCTCCCCCTCCTTCACTAATTTGACATTTACACATTGCACATGTCCCTCCGCCCCCACATGCTGAGGGTAAAAATATCTGGTTGTTCCCTAGAGTACTGAGGATAGTTGATCCAGCCTCTACCTCAATTTCTTTTTGACCATTAATTATTACTTTCACATTCCCGCCAGGAGACAGTTTTGCTTTTGCAAATAACAGCAATCCCACCAGAGATAAAAGTACGGTCAGAAATACGATAATGGTTGTGATAAGTGTTATACCCATTTGCTTGTCTTTATAATTATAGTTGTATACCCATGAAGCTCATGAAAGCAATTCCCATTAAGCCAGTTATAATAAATGTGATTCCTAAACCTCTAAGTGGAGCGGGAACATTGGAATATCTTATTTTTTCTCGTATAGCTGCAATGGCTACAATCGCCAAAAACCATCCCACTCCAGAACCTAATCCAAAAACAGAAGCTTCTGCAATGGTCGAATATTGTCTGTCTTGCATAAATAAGGCACCTCCAAGAATTGAACAGTTAACTGCGATCAGCGGAAGAAAAATCCCCAAAGCTCCATAAAGGGCTGGTGAAACTTTTTCAACTACCATTTCAACCAGTTGCACCATAGAAGCTATAACAGCAATGAACATGATAAAGCTTAAGAACGAAAGATCAATGTCTGCAAAATCTTGAGATAGCCAAGTTAATGCTCCTGATTTTAAGACATAATTTTCAAGTAAATAGTTGATTGGGACAGTGATACCCAAAACAAAAATCACAGCAGCACCTAAACCTACAGCAGTTTTTACTGTCTTAGATACTGCCAAATATGAACACATCCCTAAGAAATAGGCAAAGATCATATTGTCTATAAATATAGATTTTACAAATATGTTAGCTAAGTCTTGCATCGGTTTAATTTTCTTCGATTAAATCTGTATTTCTACTCCTTTGAACCCAAATAATTAAGGCCACAGTAATTAAAGCCATTGGGGGTAAAATCATCATATTATTATTCATATATCCCAATTCATATAAAGAGTCGGGAAATATTTCATAACCCCATATTTTCCCAGATCCTAAAACTTCTCTTATGAGTGAAACGGCAACTAGAATCCATGCATATCCCAGAGCGTTTCCAATGGCATCTAAGAAAGAGGGCCAGATTTTATTCCCAAGAGCAAATGCTTCTAGACGACCCATAATGATACAGTTTGAAATTATTAAACCCACAAATACTGATAATTTTTCTGAAACATCGGGAAGAAAAGCTTTAAGTAATTCATTGACCAATATAACTAGAGCAGCAACAATAACTAATTGAACAATAATTCTAATTCTAGAAGGAATGTAATCTCTTAATGCAGAAACAATAATATTTCCAAATATCATTACTGCCAAAACAGATAATGACATTACAAAGGCTTGCTCTATTTGAACAGTGATCGCTAGGGCAGAGCAAATACCTAATACTTGAACAGATACAGGATTTGCACCATCTAATGGATCGCTCAGTAGTTTTCGATTCTTTTTGGAAAAAAGTGCTTCTTTTTTGTTGTCCATAATTTAAGTTTAAAGAGAATTAAAGTAGTTTACGTAAACTTCAAGAGTCCTGTTGGTCATTTCTTCCACTCCTTTTGATGTAATTGTTCCGCCAGTAATTCCATCGACTTTTGAATTAACTCCGAAACCACTCCCATCTTTCACCACAACAATAGGTTGGAATTGTCCAGCTAGATCTGAAATAAATTCACCTGAATATTGATTGGAATAAGAAGATTGGTTAATTTCTGCACCCAGACCAGGAGTTTCGGCTTTATGATTAAAAGTAGCACCATAGACTGTTCTATAATTTGACTCTAGTGCAACAAATCCCCAGATTGGTCCCCATAATCCATTTCCCACAACAGGGATAACAAAATAGGTATTTCCTTCTTTTCTGCATTCATAGAGTGGGTAGTTTCTATCTGTAATATTAAGATTTTTATCTCTAAATTCTTTTTGAATATCTATCGAAAATGCCTGTGCACTCGGGTTATTACCAGAGATAATTTTTGAGTCAATTACATATTTGTTAAAGAGTTCTTTTGCATTAGATCGATCCGCATTAACATTAATGGCACCCAAAATATTGATCATCTTTTTGTCGTCTTCATTTTTTTCTTGAAGTTCTTTTAGTCCTTCAGATGCAATTGCCAAAAGTGTGCCTACGATTACTACCATAGAAAAGGCAAAACCAAAGGTATATAGGTTACTGTTTTTGTTTAAAGCCATATTAAATTATTTAAGCATTTTTTAGTCTTTTTATTCTCTTATTTACATTTGCAGAAACTACATAATGGTCTATTAAGGGGGCCATAACATTCATAAACAGAACAGCCATCATAATTCCTTCTGGATATGCAGGATTAACTACTCTAATTAGAATTCCAAGGAAGCCTACCAAAAATCCATATATCCATTTTCCTTTGATTGTTTGTGAAGCAGATACGGGATCTGTTGCCATGAAAACAACCCCAAATAGAAATCCTCCTAGGCATATTTGGTGAAATGGATTGATTTTAAATAAATAGTTAGTGGTCTCAAATGTTCCTGAAAAATAATTAAAGATTATAGACATCACTAGCCCACCAATAATTCCTGAAAGTATAATTCTCCATGATCCTACACCTGTAGCGATAAGGTAGGCTGCACCAACTATGATAAGCATAGCAGAGGTCTCAGAGGCAGATCCAGGAATTGTTCCAATAAAACTTTCCATGATAGATGGAAGTTTTTCAACCAATCCATTGTAAGCATTCGAGAGAGCTGTAGCTCCGGAATACCCGTCTACTGCAATTTCGTTATTTAAAGAAACCCAGACTTTGTCTCCAGACATCATCGTAGGGTAGGCAAAATATAAAAAGGCTCTGGCAGTTAGAGCTGGGTTTAATATGTTCATTCCAGTTCCTCCAAATACTTCCTTTCCAATTACTACTGCGAAGGCAACGGAAATACCTAACATCCAAAGAGGAAGGTCTGCGGGCATAATCATCGGAATAAGTAATCCAGTCACTAGATATCCTTCATTGACAGAGTGTCCTCTAGAGATAGCAAAGGCAAATTCAATTCCTAATCCGACTCCATATGAAACTATGATCATGGGAACCACTTTAAAAGCTCCATATAAAAAGGCGTCTATAATTGACGGTTCAGTGATTCCTATGGCCAAGAAATGTTGATATCCGATATTCCACATTCCAAATAGAAGTGCAGGAAGTAGAGCGATTACTACAGAAAACATTGTTCTCTTCAGATCGATAGCATCATGAATATGGCTTCCAGACTTGGAGGTGTGGTCTGGAACAAATAAAAAAGTTGCGAAGGCATCGTATGCCGGATAAAGCTTTTCTAGTTTCCCTCCCGTTTCAAAATGGGGTTTTGCAACATTGAGTATATTTCTGAATAATTTCATAATCTTTTTGTCTTTAGCTGCATTCTTTTTTTACTAAATCCATACCTTCTCTTAAAATTTCTTGAACAGGAATCTTTGATGTACATGAGAATTCACAAAGAGCAAAGTCTTCTTCTGCTACTTCGTATATTCCGAGATTTTCCATCAATTCAATATCGCCAACCATAATAGATTTAATTAGATGTTGAGGGTAAATATCCATTGGTAATACATTTTCGTATTGCCCGGTTACCACATAGGCTCTCTCTTCACCATTCATATTTGCGCTTATATCAAATTCCTTTTTTGGATTTAACCAAGAAAAGAAAGTCCTAGAAAGACTAAACTTATGAAAACCAGGAAGAAGCCAGCCTAAAAAGTCAGAACGATTTCCTTCAGGTATAACACAAATCTCATTGTGATAAAAGCCCAGGGAATCTTCTGCGCTTATTTGGTTGCCCGTTAGAACATTTCCACTAATAAATCTGTTGTTGCCTTCCTTTATGTTTTCTTTTATCATTTGGCTAATTAATGCACCTTGCATAGTTCGATAATATCTAGGTTTTTTAACTTGAGAGCCAGCAAGCGCGACCAATCTAGAGGCATCATATTTTCCGTTACTAAACAGCCGACCAATTGCAACTATGTCCTGAGGATACATGTACCATACTATTTCTCCCTTATTAAGAGGGTCAATATGGTGAATTTGTATGCCTACATTTCCCGACGGGTGAGGTCCTGTAATATTATTTATTTGCACTCCTTTAGCACTTGTAAATACTGAAGAAGAGTTAACATTCCCGTCAATATTTAAGTGCGTAGTACCTTCGGTTAACTTTGAAACTATATCTAGACCATTTTGAAACTCTTTTTCCATTCCATGTAGAATAAAGTCGTTGTCGCATGATAGTGGAGCGCTGTCAAAAGCTGAGATAAAAATTGATTTGGGTTTATCTTTTGGATTCGCAATCACTGCAAAAGGTCTTTGTCGAACAAATGGCCATAAACCCGCCTCTAAAATTTGAGAAATAATATCTTCTCTTGAAATTTCATCCGCCTTGGCTTTGGGGAAATTTTTGTAAGATATTTCTTCATCTGCATTGATAATGACAGAAAGAATTTTTCTCTTTTTACCTCTACGAATTTCAAACACATCACCACTGACTGGTGAGGTAATGATAACAGAGGGATTTTCTTTGTCAAAAAATAGGGGAGAACCAGCTAAAACTTTATCTCCAACTTTGACTGTTAGTTTGGGGTTGAGTCCAATAAAATCACTGGGCTTGATAAAAAATAATTTCGAGGAAGGAATATTTGCATAAACACGTTCAGCAGAGCCTTTTAGTTTGATGTTTACCCCTTTTTTTATTCGAATGTCTTTAGACATATCTGAGTTTGGAGATTGGTTAATCTATATTTTGAATGCAAAAGTATGGATTTTAAGGCGCTAAAAGAATAGCTTTAATTTATTTAGAATCAATCTATATAATTACCCGAAAATCAGTTTATTTAATAGTCACAAGATAATTACTAATACATTCAGAATTTAACTGTAATAGAAGATTCTTTAAATAATTGATCAATTATAGTATGTTAATAAAAATTTGTGATTCGATTAAAATAAAATACTTTTGATAGACATAAACTTATAATTGTGAAATATCTTTTTATTAAATTAAATATTTTTTATTTTTTCATATTTAATACTCTTTCAGCTCAGCCATACTGGGATTTTGGAACTAAAATAAATGACTCAGTTTACACAGATAATTTTCATAGTTGTATATTGAGTCCTAGTGAATCAATGTTAGATTTTCCAGCAGTTCAGTTAAATTCTGCTGCGCAGCTTCTTCTTCAGTTTGATGATTTTAGTTTTGTCTCGCGCGATTATATGTATACTTTAACTCACTGCAATGCAGACTGGACGATTTCTGAATTAAATTCTTCAGAATTTGTAAATGGCTTTGCCGAAAATTATATTCAAGACTACCAATTTTCATTTAACACCAAAGTATCTTATGTTCATTACGAACTACTTATTCCCAATTTAGATATACAATGGACCAAATCTGGAAATTATATTCTCACCATATACGATTCGGAACATACAGATCTAGCCTTAATGACAAAACGTTTTATGGTTTATGATAATTCCCTCTCTATTCAAGCCAAAGTTCAACAAGCGACATTGGCTTCAAATCGTTTTACAGATCATGAAATAGATGTGATAGTGAACTTCAATAATATTAATTTTGTGAATCCTATTCAAGATGTTCATATGTCGATTTATCAAGGCCATCGATGGGATAATGTGATTGAAAATTTAACTCCTAGTTTTATTGAACAAAAGCGATTGATTTACGATTTTGAGATTGAATCTAGCTTTGATGGAGGTAATGAATATCGCTTTTTTGATACCAAAAGTGTACGTTATTACACTGAAAGAGTTCAGGATATAATAGTGGATTCAGTAGATGTCGTATTGCTATATCCCGATTATCCTTGGGCTAATCAAACCTATGGTTTTTATCCTGACATTGAAGGATATTACAAACCAAATATTTTGGAGAAGTCTGATCCTCGAACTGATGCTGATTATGTTTGGGTAAATTTCTGTCTAAAGAAAAATATCTTTATTGATCTTGGAGAACTCTACATATTCGGAGGTTTAACAAATTGGACATTGACAGAAGATGCTAGATTAAATTATGACTCGAGACTTGGTTGTTATGAAACATCACTTCTGTTAAAGCAAGGATATTATAATTATACCTATTTGTTTCTTCCAGAAGATAGTCAATCTCCAAGTCAAGTTCATGTTGATGGTAATTTCTATCAAACTAGTCAGAATTATTTGGTCTTTGTTTACCTTTATGATTATAATTTCGGTTATGACAGATTACTTGGGATGCAGATGGTCTCTACCCGAGGAATGTTCTAAGTGTTCAGAAATCGATTTAATTAAAAATCTGGGGAGCAGTCAACTTGAAATTGGGTATTTCCACATCAAATAACTGACCGTTGTCCATTCTTTTAAAAGTATATTTTCCTTCCATTGAGCCGATCACACTTTTTAGCTTCGCTCCCGATTCATAAGTAAAAATTTCACCCGGATAAATGATTGGCTGTTTTCCAATTACACCATCTCCTTTTACCTGGCTGTCAAAGTCACCTAAGTCTTTAATGATCCAATGGCGTCGCAATAATTTTATAGTATGGTTACTTTTGTTTTCAAGAATTACGTAATAAGAAAAGATATGAATATCTCCATCAAATATTCCCTGATAATTAGTTTTGACGGAAACTTTTACTCCTTTTGTTGTTTTACAAATCATTTTAGGTAAGTTAGAAAAATATTTTTAGTTCACTTATAAACATTCGATAACAAATAACTAATATAATAGCATTATTGTTTTTTTCGATTGAAAAAATTAGTTTAGTTAATTAAATTTAGATCAAAATTAATCGCTTTATATTTCAAACAAATATATCGAATACCTGTGTTTTTTCATTATTAATAATGTAAACTTATAATTGTTGATCATATTTTTTTCTAAACTAATGAACATCTGCTTATCAATTTGTTTATTCTATCGTCCATGTAAAATGAGTTTGTTATTTTAGCGTTTTAATATTATAAACAAATAACATAAATTATGGGAAAAGGATTTTTTCAAGTGCCAATACCAAGTTGCGAACCTGTTCAATCTTTTGCTCCAGGTTCAGCCGAACGTAAGTCGATTATCACTGATTACGTAAAGATGATGTCAGAGCAAGTTGATATACCTATGTTTATTGGTAACGAAGAAGTTCGAACAGATAATTTGGCTGTTATAAGCCCTCCACACAAACATAAACATGTCGTAGGGCATTATCACATAGGTTCTGCTGTTCATGCCAAAATGGCAATTGAAAGTGCAATGGCAGTCAAAGAGGAGTGGGCTAATATGAAATGGGAACATCGAGCATCTATATTTCTCAAGGCTGCCGATTTATTGGCAGGTCCCTATCGCTCTAAGATTAATGCATCCACTATGGTGGCTCAATCTAAAAATGTGCATCAGGCAGAAATTGATGCGGCTTGCGAATTGATTGATTTTCTTCGTTTTAATGTGCAGTATATGACCGAAATTTTCATGGAGCAACCTGAGTCCGCTGACGGAATATGGAATCGCATGGAGTTTAGACCTTTGGAGGGATTTGTCTATGCAATTACACCTTTTAATTTTACTTCAATTGCAGCAAATCTTTGTGCTGCTCCAGCATTGATGGGGAATACTATAGTTTGGAAGCCTTCTGATGCTCAAATTTATTCTGCAAAGGTTCTGGTAGATCTCTTCAAGGCAGCTGGACTTCCTGATGGAGTATTTAATGTTATTTATGGAGATCCAGTAGAAATTTCAAATGAAATTTTTGCTAGTCCAGACTTTGCCGGGCTTCACTTCACTGGATCTACTAATGTTTTCAAAAATTTGTGGAAGCAAATAGGAAATAATATTCATCAATACAAAACATATCCTAGAATTGTTGGTGAAACTGGTGGGAAAGATTTTATCATGGTTCACCATTCTTCCAATGCGAAAGAAGTTTCTACAGCTATTGTTAGAGGTGCCTTTGAATTCCAAGGTCAGAAGTGTTCTGCTGCATCTAGGGCCTATGTGCCTTCAAATTTGTGGGAAGAAGTTAAATCCCATATTATTGAGGACGTGAACTCAATGAAGATTGGTGATCCAGGAGATCTATCAAACTTTATTAATGCCGTGATTCACGAGGATTCATTTGACAAAATAAAAACATACATTGACAGAGCGAAACGAGATGCCGATGCAGAAATTATTGTTGGTGGGAATTGCGATAAATCTGAGGGATATTTCATACAACCTACTGTCATATTGGCTAAATCACCGAAATATGCATCTATGGAAATAGAATTATTTGGCCCTGTGATCACTATTTATGTTTACGATAAGTATCACTTTGAAGAAACTCTTGATCTTGTTGACAGTACATCGGAATATGCATTAACTGGTGCAATTTTTTCTAAAGATAGATATGCGATTGAATTGGCTTCTGAAAAGCTAAAGAATGCGGCAGGTAATTTTTACATCAATGATAAGCCTACTGGAGCAGTAGTGTCTCAACAGCCTTTTGGAGGTGCAAGATCTTCTGGAACCAATGACAAGGCAGGCTCTTCATTAAATCTATTGCGTTGGGTTTCCCCAAGAACAATTAAAGAATCTTTTGTCTCTCCGACAGATTATAGATATCCATTTTTGGGGTAATTATTTAATTTTATGGACATAGAAAAATCTTTTGAAGATCAAGTGAATAATCCAATGCATGGGATTAAGTTAGTTGAAATACTAGAGTATTTATACGAACTATATGGTTGGAATGAATTGGGAGATCGCTTGGGGATTAATTGTTTTTTAAATAAACCCACTTTCAAGTCCAGTTTGAAGTTTTTACGAAAAACTCCTTGGGCGAGAGATAAAGTTGAGTCTCTTTATTTGTCAAGTAATAAGCAGTCAGAAACAATAAAAACCTAAGTCAAATTTTGAGTTAATCCTTCGTTGTTTTTTCTTAGATTTACAAATACAATTTATTGAAGGTTTTTATTTTATGGCATCATTCGAAAATAATGAAATTTCTTTTCAAGATTTCCGACAAGAAATCCTATCCGATTATCTGTTGGCATGTGAAAGTCGAGAGGCTAGTATTCTCGGTAGGAAAGAAGTTTTGACAGGAAAGGCTAAGTTTGGAATTTTTGGTGATGGAAAAGAATTGGCACAGATTGCGATGTCCAAGGTCTTCAAAAATGGTGATTTTAGATCTGGCTATTACCGAGACCAAACGTTTATGATGGCCATTGGTCAGATGACTATTCAACAAATGTTTGCGGCTTTGTACGGTAATACTGATTTAAATGCTGAACCTGCTTCAGCAGGTCGTCAGATGGGTGGTCATTATGCTACTCGGACACTAGACAAAGATGGTAATTGGATGAATCTTATGGAGATGAAAAATTCTTCAGCAGATATTTCTTGTACCTCAGGACAAATGCCTCGTCTTCTTGGACTTGCACAGGCTTCTCAAGTATATAGAAATAATAAAAACTTAGCCTCATGGACTTCTTTTTCACACCAAGGAAATGAAATTGCCTTTGGTACCATTGGAAATGCAAGTACTTCAGAAGGCCCCTTTTTTGAAGCTATCAATGCAGCTGGTGTTCTTCAAGTCCCAATGGTTATTTCTGTTTGGGATGACGGGTATGGGATTTCTGTCCCTGCAAAATACCATACTACAAAAGAGAATATTTCGGAAATATTAAAAGGTTTTCAGAGAGATCAAAAAGGCGATGGTTTTGAAATTTTTACTGTCAAAGGTTGGGATTATCCTTCTTTGATTGAAGCATATAAGAAAGCTGAAAAATTTGCTCGCAAAGAACATATCCCTTGTTTAATCCATGTTATGGAAGTGACACAGCCTCAAGGTCATTCGACTTCAGGATCTCATGAGAGATATAAATCTAAGGATCGCTTGGAATGGGAGAATGACTTTGATCCAATTAAAAAAATGGGGGATTGGATGATTCAATCAAAGATTTCAACTCAAGAGGAAATTGAGACTATATCTAAACAGGCTAAGAAAACTGTCAGGTTAGCTAGAGAAGAAGCTTGGAAAGCATTTGTTCTCCCACTGAATGAAGAAAAATCTACTATGATTGAGCTCCTAAATGCCATGTCTATTAAAAGTGATCACAAGGTTTTTATTGAAAAAATAACAGAACAAATTAGTAATATTTCCGACCCTATCCGAAAAGATATCTTTAATGCTGGAAGAAGAGCGCTTCGTTTGGTTCGAGATGAAGATTCCATAGCTAAACAAAATTTAATTGCGTGGTTGACCTCAGAAAAGAAAAAAAATTTAGTAAGATTTAGTAGTCATTTAACCAGTGAATCCTCTCTAGCTTCCATTCGCGTTAAAGAGGTAAAACCCGAATATCATGAAAGTTTAGAGGTAGATGCTCGTATAATTCTTCGAGATAATTTTGATCTTATTCTAGGTTCTAGACCAGAGACTTTAATTTTTGGAGAAGATTCAGGTAAAATAGGCGATGTTAATCAGGGATTAGAAGGGCTTCAAGATAAATATGGGGAAAACAGAGTGACTGATACCGGAATTCGCGAGGCTACTATTTTAGGCCAAGGTATAGGATTGGCTATGAGAGGTCTTAGACCGATTGCAGAAATTCAGTACTTAGATTATTTACTTTATGCAATTCAAATTATGAGTGATGATTTGGCTACGCTTCATTATCGAACCAAAGGAGGACAGAAAGCACCACTCATTATTCGTACTCGAGGTCATCGACTTGAAGGAATTTGGCATTCTGGCTCTCCTATGGGAATGATAGTTAATGCCCTAAGAGGAATCAATGTTTTAGTACCAAGAAATATGACAAAGGCTGCAGGATTTTATAATACCATGTTAGATTCTGATGATCCTGCTTTAATCATAGAATGTCTTAATAGTTATCGACTTAAAGAACTTATCCCTTCAAACCTTTCTAATATTAGAACTCCTGTTGGTATTCCCGAAGTGACCCTTGATGGAATAGATATTACACTCGTTACTTACGGTTCAACTTGGCGTTTAGTTATGGAAGCAGCTCAAGAATTATCAAGGCTAGGTATTTCAGCAGAAGTTATTGATGTTCAATCATTGCTCCCATTTGATGTAAATCATATCATTTTAGAGAGTGTCAAGAAAACTAATAGGCTAGCTTTTATTGATGAAGATGTTCCTGGAGGTGCTACCGCTTATATGATGCAAAAAGTACTAGATGAACAAAATGCCTATATACACTTAGATAGTTCTCCAATTGCTATTTCAGCGCAACCTCATAGACCAGCATATGGTACAGATGGTGATTATTTTTCTAAGCCTAGCAGCGATGATATTGTTGAAAAGGTATACGAAGTAATGCATGAATCAAATCCTAAAGATTTTCCAGACTTGTTCTAAATTTTAATAATTATAAGTTTCAACCCAACTGTATTAGTATATTTATTTGAATTTTAGAAAAAACAAACTTCAAAGTATTTAACTTAGACAAAACCATGAAGACAACCGAGAAAGAAAGCCTTTATCAAAATCTTGAGTCTCAGCCTTTTTCTGTTTTGTTAGATCAAATTAACCAAGAGGATCAAAAAGTGGCGCATGCAGTCAGAATATCACTTCATCAAGTTGAAAAACTTGTTGAAGCTATTCTTCCAAAAATGAAAAAAGGGGGACGCTTATTTTATATAGGTGCAGGAACTAGCGGGCGACTAGGTGTCTTAGATGCTTCAGAGTGTCCACCGACTTTTGGCGTTTCACATGATTTGATCGTAGGAATTATTGCTGGTGGTGATAGGGCGATAAGAAAAGCAGTTGAATTTGCCGAAGACGATAAAAAGTTGGGTTGGTCTGATTTAAAAGCCCGTGGGATTACTGCGTTGGACTCTGTAATTGGGATTGCAGCATCGGGAACAACTCCCTATGTAATTTCAGCACTAGAATTATGCCAGTCTGCATCAATTATGACTGCTTGTATTACTTGCAATCTAGATTCCGAACTAAGTCGTTATTCAGATTTTCCTGTTGAGGTTGATGTGGGGCCTGAATATGTCACCGGAAGCACAAGAATGAAATCTGGCAGCGCCCAGAAAATGATTTTAAATATGATTTCTACTTCATTAATGATTAAGCTTGGCAAGATAAAAGGTAATAAAATGGTTGATATGCAGTTGACTAATGATAAACTATTAGAAAGAGGAACGAAAATGGTCGCTATGGAAACAAAGTTAGACCTAAATAGTGCTAAGTCATATCTTTTAAAGCACGGTTCAGTTCGTTTGGCTGTTACTGCCTTTAAAAGTGGGAAATAATCTATATTCGCAAAGCAGAACCATTATATCAGAAATTACTCTATAAAATTAAATTAATTTATGACATTTAAGGAATTAAATTTTCATCAAGACATCCAAGAAGGCTTGGATGCAATGTATTTTGAAAAACCAACACCAGTTCAAGAATTAGCCATTCCAGTGATCATGAAAGGTCGTGATATTATTGCTTGTGCCCAAACAGGAACTGGTAAAACTGCAGCATTTCTTTTGCCTATACTAAATGAGCTTCACAAGGTCAAAAAAAAAAAAATACGCGCTATTATCATTGCGCCAACAAGGGAATTAGCTCAACAGATTGACCAGCAATTTGACGGATTCTCCTATTTTGCACAAGTCAGTTCTCAGGCAGTTTACGGAGGGGGTGACGGAAAGAGTTGGACTGCTCAATCAGAAGCACTAAAAAAAGAAACAGAGGTAATTATTGCCACTCCGGGAAGGCTCTTGTCTTTTTTATCTATTGCAAATATCGATTTATCGGGAATTGAATATCTCATTTTAGATGAGGCAGACCGCATGTTAGATATGGGATTCAATCAAGATATTATGCGTATTGTTGACAAGCTTCCTTTGGATAGGCAGACTTTATTATTTTCGGCTACTATGCCTCCTAAAATTGTTAATCTAGCACAAAATATTCTTCGCAATCCTGAGCGTGTGAATGTAGCAATCTCAAAACCTGCAGATACAATTAGGCAAGAAGCTTACCTTACTTTCGATAATCAGAAACCTGTTCTTGTTGCTCATATATTGAAGTCTATGGACTTTGAGTCAGTCATTGTTTTTTCTTCTACCAAAAAAAATATTTCTGTTATTCAGCGAGAGTTGAAAAAACAAGGTATAGACTCCAAAGCAATGTCCTCCGATTTAGAGCAAAAAGAACGTGAACATGTCATGAGGGAGTTTAAGGGAAAGAAATTCAAAACCCTAGTTGCAACTGACATTGTTTCTAGAGGGATAGATATAAAAGGAATTTCACTGGTGATAAATTATGATATTCCTTCTGATGCTGAGGACTATATACATAGAATTGGAAGGACTGGTAGGAACGAATCCGAGGGACATGCTATCACTTTAATTAATGACAGAGATCAGATATTATTTTATAATATTGAGACCCTAATGGACAAGGTGGTTGATAAGATTCCAATGCCAAATAAAATTGGAGTAGGACCAGTTTATGAACCACACAGAAAACGAAAAAACACTAATAAGAAAAACGGCAAAAAAAGATTTAATTCTAAATTTAAAGGGAAACCAAGATTTAATAAAAATTCTAAATCTTCTAAGCAGTCAAATTGATACTTATTATTAGCATTAACCTAACAAATGAATTCCATCTTTCTTGATATCTATCATTTTGTCTTTGTAGAGATTTCCGATGGCTTTTTTAAATACTTTTTTACTCATTTCCAGTTCTTCGTAAATTTCCTTTGGAGCAGACTTATCATGTAGGGGTAAAAAACCATTCGTATCATGAAGTGCTTCTATAATCTGTGAGCGTGCATCTTTTACTTCTTCCATTCCTATTTTTTTAAGAGAAATATCAATTTTTTGGTCACTGTTTCTAATCTCTTTCACATAGCCATTCGTTTTTTGACCTTCTCTAAGATGTTGAAAAATTTCATTGTGAAATATTAATCCCCAGAAGGTATTATTTACGATAACTCGAACTCCTAATTCCGTTTCGTCACAGATTAATAAATCTACTTTTTGTCCTATTTCTATTCCCTCTGCTTTGTTTTGTAAATATCTATGCACTTTTGCAGTAGCAGTAATCCTATCAGTTTGTTCGTCAATATATGCATAGACCAAATAGATTCCTTTCTCTGCCATAAGGGAATTTTGTTGCGAGATAGGTACAAATAAATCTTTTGGAAGCCCCCAGTCTAAAAAGGCCCCAAAACTTTCTACTTTATTAACAGATAAGTAGGCAAATTCACCAATATTAATATAGGGCTCAATACGAGTAGCAATGATTCTGTCTTCAGAATCTTTATAAATAAATACATCCATAAAATCACCTACTTCAATTCCATTAGGGACATATCTTTTTGGAAGTAAAATTCCATCATGTTCTCTATTGGTTGTATCCAGAAATAAACCAATTTCTGTACTTCTTAATACTTCGAGATTTAGTTTTTTACCAATGATACTCATCTTGTAAATATCCATTCATTGTCAGATGATATTGACTCGATAAACGAATATCCTCCATAGTTAAAACTCTTTAACTCTTCTGGATTTTGAATGTTATTTTCAATAGCAAATCGACACATCATTCCTCGAGCTTTTTTTGCATATATAGCTATAACTTTTGAAACTCCATTTTTTTTATCTTTAAAAATAGGTTGGATAACTTTTGCGTTTAATTTAGCTACTCTGATAGATTTAAAATATTCATTTGAAGCCAAGTTGATAAGCCAGACTTGTTCTCTACGATTTAGCTCATTTGTCAATTGGTCTCCCCAAAATTAATATAGATTTTTCCCCAAATTGTTTGAGATCTTTGTTCCCATTTCTAACCGATAAGCTTGCATAAGATCTAAGGGGCGTAAGAGTCCATATAAGCCAGAAAGAATACTCAGATTTCTTTGAGTAAATTCTATTTGATCATCAGATAAGGATTCTGCATTGATTTCGGAGTACACATCTCCTTTAAATGCATATATAGCAGCCTTTGCATTACTAGAGGTAAAAGGAGTATGCCACTCATTAAATCTATTTGCATTGAGCTTTCCAATTTTTGGGCTTACTTCCATCAAGGCTTGAATATCCTTTGATTTTAATTGACTTAAGCTATTGACTAGAGATTGAGATTTTTTCAAAAAAGGGCAAAGAGTACTTTTGAGTTTTATTTCCCTTTGTTTCATGTCCAAAGTTTTTGCAGGAGATATAATTATATGCATAGCATTAGATTTTTAGTAAAAGTAATCATTTCAAGCTTATATTTTTATGCCAATATTATTCCGTTACAATAGAGTAAATTATTGATGTATTTCAAGAAGTAGATTATTTATATCAGGGGACATTATATATCTAGTCCAAGAATGAAGTTTTTTATCATTTTTATTAATTCAAAGAAAAAATTGGATTAGATATCTTGCTTTTCAAATTAGTTTTTTCAATTTTTAGAGTTCAAAATAATCTTTGTATTTAAGTGCAGGTGTTTTATCGTATTAGATTCTTGAAAGCAAATTATTTTTTTATTTTAGTAAGCTATTTTTTATTGTGTCAAATACTAATAATGAGGTGTTCCCAAAATATTTTATTTTTCACAGTCCATAAAATAAATATCTTAATGTTACAATGGTAAATAGTATAGATTCCTACGAGCTTTTTTGTTAATTTAATGTAATATGATTAATATTTTGAAAAAAATTACTTGTGGGAAGTAATCAAACCTAAATTGTATAACTATATTAGGTTATTAAATTTAACGTTTAATTTATAATTATGTCAACGTCAATCATTTGCTTAAAAGAAGCTAAAGTTTATCAGAAAGATCATTTGGTTCTTCAAAAGGTTAATATAGACTTAGTTCATGGAGAGTTTATTTATCTGATTGGTAAAACAGGAAGTGGGAAAAGTAGTTTATTGAAAACTCTCTACGGCGACCTTCCTCTTCAACAAGGGATAGGTGAAGTTGCTGGATATGATTTATCTAAACTTAAAGAAAAAGATATTCCTTATTTAAGACGCGAGATTGGAATTGTTTTTCAAGACTTTCAATTGCTGACAGATCGATCCGTAAAAGATAATTTGAGTTTTGTTCTTGTAGCTACTGGTTGGTCTGATAAAGATAAAATAAAAACTAGGATTTTAGAAGTTCTTGAGCAGGTCGGAATGGCTAATAAAGATTATAAAATGCCTCATGAATTATCAGGTGGCGAACAACAAAGAGTTGCAATTGCGCGATCTCTACTAAATGAACCCCAATTGATTTTAGCAGATGAACCCACTGGAAATTTAGATCCAGAGACCTCAAGAGAAATTATGCGCGTATTAAAGGAAATTCAAAACCAAGGTAAGGCTATTTTTATGGCTACACACGACTAT
The DNA here is from genome assembly GCA_002707145.1 of Flavobacteriales bacterium. The sequence continues at coordinate 54,919 of PAMD01000003.1, forward strand.
TCTCTCATTCGGGATTTTCCTTCTCAGATCATTCGATGTTCAGAAGGCTCTATTTTTCCTGTAGAAAAATTAAACACACACTAAGGATTTATCATTGAGTATATTTCTTTTAGACTTTTTGCTTCATTATTCCAAACTAACTCTGCTGCGGCATGTTTAAGATTTTTCTTCCATTGTTTATTAAGGTTTTTATTTTCAAGGATAAATTTAATTTTATCTGCAATATGTGTTGGTTCGTAGTTGTCTATAAAAAGACCTATTCCATAGCTCGAAATGATCTTTTCTATTTCAGGTAATTTGCTTGCAAGTATAGGTGTATTAGAATGTATATAATCAAACAGTTTATTGGGTAAACTGAAATTGTAATTAATGTTGCTATTTTTATCTAGTGTAAGTCCTAATTGGGCATGATGTGTATATTGCATCATTTGTGCATAAGGCATTTTATCCTTAAACAAGACACAGTTCTCCAAGTTTAGTTCTTTAACTCTTTTTTTAAGCTGTGGAACGACATCCCCATTTCCCACAATCAAGAAGCAAACATTTTCTAGGTATTTCATAGCCTCCACGGCTTCCTCTATTCCTCTATCTATATTTATTCCAGCTCCCTGAGTAATAATCAGATGTTTATCTTTAGGTATTTTTAGTTCAGATTTGCTTTTTATTCGCTGAATAGAGGTTGGATTAGGAATATTTCTCATTACAAACAAATTTTTTCTGTACTTTTTCTTATACAGTTTTGCAATAGAATAATTGACGGTTAATATGTATTTTAACTGAGGGAAAATAGTTTTCTCAATTTTTGTCCATATTGATTTGACAATGGCTTTGTTTTGAATTTCGGGAACTTCAGTAAAGTATTCGTGAGAATCGTATACAATAGGTTTGTTTCTTATTTTAGAGGCTATATAGTTTGCTAAAAGAGTATCTAGGTCATTTGCATGAAATATATCTACCCGAGAGACAAGTAAAAGCAATAAAAGCCTAAAGTTATATTCTGCATAAAAAAGAGCCCCTCTATTAAAAAATAGGCGCATTCTTATGCATTTATAGTCTCTTTTTAATTCCTCACTTTCATTAAGCAGTCGTCCTACTAAAAGAATGTCATAGTCAAGTTCGATTAAGCTATCGCATACTTTTTTCACTCTTTGATCTGTGAAAAGATCATTTGTTACAGATACAATTATGCGCTTTTTTGTCCTTTTTTTCATTAATACGAAGATACTAATTCAACTCTAACAAAAATAAATAGGTACAAGTATAGTATATACTTGTACCTATTTATTTGCTTGTGATTATTTTCAATATCCAAACACTTAAAATTCAAAAAACAAAACAATAGATACTATAGATTCCAATGGTAATTTATTAAATGAGTGAAACACTAAGGTATTCATTAAGAAAATCAAGGTATGATAACTCAAATTAATCACAAGAATTAGAGAAAATAATAAATAAACACATGGCTTGAAGTCTTGATAAAACTGACTCAAAGCCTTTTACTAAATAATCTAGATTTAATTTCTTGATCATCTACTTGACCATCTTCATTATTGTTTAAAATTTCTGCGCATATTGCAGCTGCTTCAGTACTTTTTCGTCTGAGATAGAGGCCTCTGCATAAATACTGAAACAATCTAAAACTAGAACATATTTTGAGAATTCAGAAAATGCAATTTGATCTTTATTTAGGTTCTCTTTAATGTCCAAACAAATTATATTCTGAGAGATTATTGGACAGTTTATAAATATGATTAAAGAAGCTAAAAGTTTTTTCGTATTCTTGTGATTTTAAATTAATTTTAGTTCAGAAATTGTATCAAGAGGATTTTTTGATTTGAATATGAAACTTCCCGAAACAAGAACGTCTGCTCCAGCTTGAATTAATGACTTTGCATTTTTATTATTAACACCTCCATCTATTTCTATGAGTGTATTGGCTTTATTATCTAATATCAGTTTTTTTAATTGTCGAGTCTTCTCATAGGTATGATGAATAAAAGACTGGCCTCCAAATCCAGGATTTACAGACATGAGACAAACTAGATCAATGTCTTGAATGATGTTTGATAACATTGAAACCGGAGTGTGGGGATTTATAGCAACACCTGCTTTCATACCTTCAGCCTTAATCGTTTGTAGGGTTCGGTGTAAATGGGGGCATACCTCATAGTGAACTGAGAGGATGTCAGCGCCTATTTGTTTAAATTTTGAAATGTATTTATCTGGATTTGAGATCATCAAGTGAATGTCTAGAGGTTTTTGTGCATGCTTTTTCATGGCCATGATTACTGGCATTCCAAAGGAAATATTAGGAACAAAAACGCCATCCATTACATCTATATGAAACCAATCCGCTTTTGAGGAGTTTATCATTTCGAAGTCACGCTGAATATTTGAAAAATCAGCAGCAAGAACAGATGGGGCGATTAAATGAGACATATTTTAATTTTTTAGATCAAAAAAAAGAAGGCATTAGCCTTCTTATCCTAGATATGTTTTTAGAATTTTGCTTCGAGAGACATGCTTTAGTCGTCGAATAGCTTTCTCTTTAATTTGTCGTACTCGTTCTCTGGTGAGATCAAATCTTTCTCCGATTTCTTCAAGAGTTAGTGCTTGTTTACTTTCTAGTCCAAAATAAAGACGAATTACATCAGCCTCTCTAGGCGTCAAAGTTTCTAATGCACGTTCTATTTCTATGCTCAAAGAGGCATTCAAAAGTTCTCTATCCGGATTTGGACTCTCTCCAGAGCGCAACACGTCGTAAAGGTTAGAGTCTTCCCCTTCTACTAGGGGAGCATCCATGGATACATGTCTACCTGAGTTTCTTTGAGATTCTTTGACATCAGACTCACTCATGTCAAGGAAAGTGGCGATCTCTGAAGCAGATGGTGCTCTTTCCTCGGCTTGTTCAATGGAAGCGTAAGCCTTGTTTATTTTATTAATAGAACCAATTTTATTTAAGGGCAAGCGGACGATTCTTGACTGCTCTGCTAGTGCCTGAAGTATAGATTGTCTAATCCACCATACAGCATATGAGATAAATTTAAATCCACGAGTTTCGTCAAATCTTTGGGCGGCTTTAATAAGCCCTAAATTCCCTTCATTGATGAGGTCGGGAAGAGATAATCCTTGATTTTGATATTGTTTTGCCACAGACACTACAAAACGAAGATTTGATTTGGTTAGCTTTTCCAAAGCAATCTGGTCTCCCTCTCGAATTCTTTGAGCTAATTCTACTTCTTCTTCTGCAGTAATCAAATCTACTTTACCAATTTCCTGAAGATATTTGTCAAGAGAGGCAGTTTCTCTGTTTGTGACCTGTTTGGTGATTTTTAATTGGCGCATGGTTCTATATTTTATTGTTTCATTATATACGTTAAAAATGTTTTAAAGGTTACATTCTGAAGTAAAATTTAAATTTCTTGTAGGTATTCAATGATTTTTGTGATCTCTTTATCGTTATCTATTCCTGGAATAATTAAATCTGCATATAACTTTCCGGGGAGTACGAATTTTTCAAACATGGGTTTTACTGTTTTCTGATATTGATCTAGGATACTTTCCTTGGAACGTCCTCTTTCATGAAAGTCTCTGATGATTCTCCTTTCGAGACATTCTTTTTGATTTAGATCAACATAAATAGTCATATCGAATAATTGTCTCAGAAAATTCTGACTAAATATTAAAGTACCCTCTATGATAATTATTTTTTTTGGGAAAATTTTATTGGTTTTGTTTTGTCTAAGATGGCTACTGAAATCATATATAGGTTGGTCAACTGCTATTCCTGTTTGCAGTGATTTTATATGAGTTTCTAGTAATCTTAGATCCAGGGAATCTGGGTGGTCAAAATTTTGATGATTTCTTTGTTCAAATGATAAATGGTTGTAATTTTTGTAGTAACAATCTTGACTGATGAGTAATGTATTCTCTTGATTTAAAGAATTTATTACTTTTTTAGAAGCCGAAGTCTTTCCAGATGCACTTGCGCCTGATATTCCAATAATTTTAGTTTTTATTTCCATGATTTGAAAATAAAAAATCCTCTTCGGATAGGAAGAGGATTTTTTTAATTAATTAGAAGATTATTCATTTTTTGTTTCAGGTTTAGGTAATAAAACTTTTCTAGAAAACTTCATTTTACCTGTTTTGACATCAACATCTATAATTTTTACTCGAACTGGATCGTCTACTTTTAAGACATCTTCCACATTATTGATTCTTTTCCAGTCTATTTCAGATATATGTAATAATCCGTCTTTACCGGCCGCAATTTCAACAAAAGCACCATATGCTTGGATGTTTTTGACTCGCCCGTCATATTCTTCACCAACTGTTGGCATAAAGGCTATTTCGTTTATCTTGGCAATAGCCGCATCCATTCCATTTTTATTTGTTCCAAGAATTTCAACTTTACCGAATCCATCTACCTCTTCTATGGTGATGGTTGTATCAGTGTCTAATTGTAGTTTTTGGATAATTTTGCCACCCGGTCCGATAATTCCACCTATGCAATCTTTTGCCACTTTTAGAATCTCAATTCTCGGAGCATGAGGTTTTAGTTCTAATCTTGGCGAGTCGATTGTTTTAAGAATTTCTCCAAGGATATGCATTCTTCCTCCTTTAGATTGCTCTAATGCTTGAGTTAAAATATCGTAAGATAATCCTTTTACTTTGATATCCATTTGACAAGCAGTGATTCCATTTTCTGTTCCTGTTACTTTAAAGTCCATGTCTCCTAAATGATCTTCATCTCCTAATATATCAGAAAGAACAGCAAATCTACCTGTTTCTTCATCTGAAATTAATCCCATAGCAATACCAGATACCGGACGTTTCATTTGAATACCGGCATCCATTAAGGCCAATGTTCCCGCACAAACCGTTGCCATTGAGGAAGAACCATTGGATTCTAAAATTTCAGAGACGATACGGATTGTATAAGGAGTTTCTGCAGGAATCATTCTTTTTAATGCTCGTTGGGCTAAGTTTCCATGTCCAATTTCTCTCCTACTGACTCCTCTAATTGGTCTCGCTTCACCAGTAGAGTAGGGCGGGAAGTTATAGTGAAGATAAAACTTTTCGGAGCCTTGGAATGTCACATTGTCGATTCGATTAACATCTAGAGCGGTTCCCAAAGTCACTGTTGATAAAGATTGAGTTTCTCCTCGAGTGAATAAGGCTGAACCATGAACTGATGGTAAATAGTCGATTTCACTCCAGATTGGACGAATGTCTTTAGTGGATCTTCCATCTAACCGAATTCCTTCATTAAGCACAACGTTACGAATAGCCTCTTTTTCTACTTTTTGAAGATATTTACCCAGTAAAAATGATTTTTCAGTACGAAATTCTTCTTCTAAAGATTCTAGGAAAGTATTTCTAATTTCTCCAAAAGCTTCTTTTCGAGCTTTTTTATCTGGATTCCCACTTTTTGCAACCGAATAGGCCTGATCATAACATGCTTTTCTTACTTTATCTAATAGGTTAAAATCATCAGTTTCCTCATGAGAATATTCTCTTTTATTTCCAACTTTGAAAGCGGATGCAAGTGCAATTTGTGCTGCACATTGTACTTTAATTGCTTCGTGGGCAAATTTAATTCCTTCAATCATTTCTGCTTCAGAAATTTCATCCATTTCACCCTCTACCATTGCAACACTGTCTATTGAGGCACCAACCATTAAGTCCATGTCTGCAGATTCAAGCTGTTCCGGATTCGGATTTACAATAAATTTTCCATCTATTCGTACTACACGTACTTCCGAAATAGGTCCTTCAAAAGGTATATCTGAAAGGCTAAGGCATGCAGAAGCGGCAAGACCTGCAAGGGCATCCGGCATGCAGTTTTTGTCATAAGACATCAATTGAATCATCAATTGTGTTTCTGAATGGTAGTCTGAGGGAAATAGTGGACGTAAAACCCGGTCTACAAGTCGCATGACTAAAATTTCTTGGTCAGAGGGTCTTGCTTCTCTTTTTAAGAACCCACCAGGATATCGGCCGTCTGCAGCAAATTTCTCTCTATAATCTACGGTTAAAGGCAAGAAATTAACTCCTTCCTTTGCATCTTTATTAGAAACAACTGTAGCCAACAACATGGTATCTCCCATACGGACAACTACAGAACCATGTGCTTGTTTAGCAAGTCGGCCTGTTTCGATTTCAATTGTTCTTCCATCTCCTAAGTTGATGGTTTGTTTAAGTCCTTGTGGGATCATAATAAAATATTTATTTAACTTTTAACAAACAGATTGGGTTTACTTTAAGGATTGAACCTATGGGCTTATAAGAATGGGTTAATTTTTTTTTTAAAATTCTGATTGTCAAAAGCAATCTTATAAAACCAACAAAAGGCTGTGCTATGCACGCCTTTTGAATTATTGTCAGGACTATTTTCTTAATCCAAGCTCTTTCACGATTTTTCTATATCGCAGTACATCAACTTTAATGAGATAGTTGAGAAGTTTTCTTCTCTTTCCGACCAAGGCAACTAGGGATCTTTGCGTTCCGTAATCTTTCTTATTTTTTTTAAGATGGCTAGTTAGGTGGGCAATTCGAAAGGTGAAAAGAGCAATTTGAGCTTCAGGAGAACCTGTGTCTTTTTTGTTTTTACCGTGAGTTTTAAAAAACTCTTGTTTTTTTTCTTTGCTAAGGTACATGCCTAAATTTTATTTAATGTTAGTTATGTATTAATTATTGGATTGCAAATGTAAGGAATTAATCTGATTTTAATTCTTCGTCTGCATAATATGTCATTTTAAGGAATTGATTCACTTTTTCTTTTAATTTCCTACGTTCTACAATAAAATCCAAAAAGCCATGTTCCATTACAAATTCTGAAGTTTGAAAATCTTCAGGAAGATCTTTTCCTATGGTTTCTTTAACCACTCGAGGCCCTGCAAAGCCAATCAATGCACCAGGTTCTGCAATGTTAATGTCTCCAAGCATAGCAAAAGAAGCTGTAATTCCTCCTGTGGTAGGATCTGTCAGTAAAGAGATATATGGTATTTTTTCTTTCGACAATTGGGATAGTCTAGCAGAGGTCTTAGCCATTTGCATTAAAGAAAATGCTGCTTCCATCATTCTAGCACCGCCAGATTTTGAAATCATCATAAATGGAATTTTGTGGTCTATAGAGTGTTTAATGGCTCGCGCAATTTTTTCACCTACCACAGATCCCATGGATCCTCCGATAAAATTAAAATTCATACAAGCAATAGTTATTTTCTTACCACAAAGTTCACCTACCCCAGATGTTAGAGCATCTTTTAGACCAGTTTTTTTCATTGCGGTACTAAGTCTGTATTTATATTCTTTTGTATCCTCAAATTTTAGTGGATCAGCGGAAATCATTTCTGCATCTAATTCCTTAAATATTCCGTTGTCAAATAAGAGTCCAAAGTATTCTTTAGAATTTATTCTTTGATGATGTGAACAGTTTTGACAGACCCACAAATTATACTGATGTTCGTCAGAAGAAACAACCACCTTACATTTTGGGCATTTGTACCAAAGACCTTCTGGGATTTCCTTTTTGTCTTTGGTTTCAGTGACTACTTTTTTATCCTTTCTTTTAAACCAAAACATGGGATTTACGATAAAGTATTTACATTATTTAAGTCCTCAAAAGAGCGAATAAGACGCTTTTTGAAGGAGAGCTCACCGGCGCGAAGGTATTTCCTGGGGTCATAGTATTTTTTGTTGGGTATTTCTTCTCCATGAGGATTGCCAATTTGCTGTAACAAATAGTCTTTATTATCTAATATATAATCTCTTACCCCTTCGGTAAACGCAAATTGAAGGTCTGTATCCAGATTCATTTTGATTACTCCATAAGAAATTCCTTCTCTAATTTGTTCAATACTTGAGCCCGACCCCCCATGAAAGACAAAATCTACAGGATTTTCTTCAGAAATATTAAATTTTGATCGAATAAACTCTTGGGAGTTTTTCAGGATAATCGGAGTGAGAATTACATTTCCAGGCTTATATACTCCATGAACATTCCCAAAGGCTGCAGCAATGGTGAATTTATTTGAAATCTTCATCAATTCTTCGTAGGCATAGGCAACCTCGTCAGGTTGAGTATATAGTTCAGAATTATCTATTTCGCTGTTGTCAATCCCGTCTTCTTCACCACCAGTGACACCCAATTCGATTTCTAAGGTGATTCCAATCTTACTCATTCGAGCAAGATATTTTTTGCAAGTTTCAATATTTTCCTTAATTGGTTCGGCAGAAAGATCAATCATATGTGAGGAAAAAAGTGGTCTTCCGTGTAGTTTGAAATTTTTTTCACTAGCATCTAGCAAACCATCCATCCAAGTTAACCATGATTTTTGACAGTGATCTGTGTGAAGTATTACAGTTGCTCCATACAATTTGGCAATTTGGTGAACGTGAAGTGCTCCTGAAATACATCCATTAATGGCACCTTTTTCATTTTCATTATTGAGATTTTTTCCGGCAAAAAAATGACCTCCCCCCTTTGAAAATTGAACAATTACAGGTGAGTTCAAATCAGCTGCAGTTTCTATCACTGCATTCACACTGGAAGTGGAACTAACGTTTACGGCAGGTAGTGCGAACTTATTTTTTTTAGCAAGCTTAAAGATTTTTTGTACTTCGTTGCCGTATGCAATACCGGGTTTGAATTCCATCATTTTTTTAAGTTATATTTACGAACATCATTTTACAAATCTAAACAAATATTAATCAGAGTTAAAGATTTTAATTAAAAAGGATAACCCAGCCCAATGTTAAATTGTGAATTCTTGAAGTTAAGTTGATTCCATCTCCAATTTTCTTTTACTGATGTTTCTCTGAGGGGGAATCCAAAATCAGTTCTTATTAGAAAATATTTAAAATCATATCTAAAACCAAAACCTACATCAACAGCTATTTGATTTAAAAATGAATTCCATTTAAAATTAGCTTCCTCGAAATTATTATTGTTTTGTTTTAATTCCCAAATATTTCCAGCATCAATAAAAAGTGCAGCATTTAGTTTGTTTACTAGTTTGAATCTAAATTCAAAACTGGACAGAAGTTTTACTCCACCGGTGTACAAAGAATCCGAGGGTTCTAGTCCACCGGTGGGTCTTTTGAAAGCAGCCCAGCCTCGAAGATCATTAGAACCGCCTGCGATGAATTTTTTATGAAATGGGGCTTGGTTTGTATTTCCATATGCATAAATTAAACCTGCCATAGATCGAACCGCAATACTTTGTTCAGAACTTATTTCAAAGTAATATCTGTAGTCAAAACTAGTCTTAATATACTGTGAAAAAATTGTTTGATTATTTAATAAATTTACGGTGTAAATAGGCGCTCCATTGTTTTGAAAAATTTCATATCCATCCTCATCTACTAATCTTTCTAGATTCAGCGGTCTTACAAAAGTATTTAGTAGATTTCCTGAAGTTTCTAAGTGAAATCTGAAGAAACTATGGTTTTTAAGTTTATTAATATTTTGGTTATTGAAAGTAAGTGTGTAGGAGCTGGAAGGGATAAGATGATCAGAATAATCTTTAGAAATTAGGTACTCTGAAATAGTACTTAAGCTTAATGATCCTTGCTCAAAATTGACATAACTCAGATTGATTAATGATAAATTGTGTTGAAATTTTTTCCTTCTCTTCCACTGATAAGTATAGCCTGATTTTAAAGTATTTCTTGTAAATTCCGAACGTTCTTGTTTTTTATATGATATGGAGAATGTTGTTTTTGTTTGGGTGTTTTTATTTCTAAGAGAACTTAAATCTAATGGGCTAACTAGACTAGGTAAGCTTAAGTTAAGAACGAAGCCATTTTCATTTACATTATTTAAGGTTTTAGATTTGACAAATTTAAGTCCGAGATTTTCTCCGCCCTTAAATAAATCGTAGTGGTTGATTGCAGCAGCACCCGAAATTCCCTCGTTTAATTCCGGATTAGTTGACAGTTCGGCTTCTAAACTGTAAGCAAGTTTTTTTCCTGCAGTCAAATAAAGGTGCCCTTCCAATTTTTCTTCCTCTTTTAAAGAGTCAATACTAATAAATTCAAAAAATATTTTTTTAAAATGTGACAATTCTGATAATGCCTGATAACTTTTGTCCACAATTTTTTTATTGAACAATTGTCCTGAAGATATAAATATTTTTTCCACTAAACGGTTATAATTAATCCCTGTGTTGTTTGATATAAAATAGATTCCTTGAAGAAAAGTAGTGTCTTGACTCGCATTAGAAGATAAGTTTTCTAAATGGACAAAGATATTTTGAATTCGACCTTTTTTATGATTTTTCACGTGATCAATATTGGTATCAATTTTAGGGGGTGGCTTTACGGCCAAATACAAATCTACGACCTTCTTTTGTTGACTTGTATCTGCTATAAAATAAAGGTATTCTTTGTTGAATTTAAAGTATCCCTCATTTTGAAGGAGAACTGAAATTCGTTCTCTCTCAATTTCGAGTTGAGAAAGATTGTAAGATTGACCAGTTTTAATCGTAGTGTTTTCTAAAGTTTCAAGAATTCTGGTAGCGATTGGTAGATTGTTTTTTTTGTCTAACTCAAAAATATTTACTGTATAATATTCTCCAGTCTCAATATTATATTCGGATTTAATTTTGTTTTTTTTTATCTTTTTATTCAAGACTACTTTAGCATCAAAATACCCCTTATTTTTGTAGTGTATTTTGATTTGTGAAATGGATTTTTCTGCTAAAATAGAATTAAATATTACGGGAGCTTCTCCAATTCTTTTTAAGTAATGGTTCTTCTTATTATCTGAGGCTAAGTTATATACCTGTAGGTATAATGGGAGAAACCCCCATATTTTTTTGTTTGTTTTTTGTTTCACTAATTCGTGGACTTGATGTTTCCTAATTTTCTTACCATTTTCAATAATAATATTTTTAGTTAGAAGATACTGGCCATCATTGAGATGCTTGCTGATATTGCATTGAGAAAAAAATAGAATGCATGCAAGACTGACGATTAAAAGATGAATTTTTTGTTTAAAATTCAAACAAATACACTTTGCAAGTTTATATTTTACTAAAAGATTGTCCAAGTCCTTTATTTTTTTTTGACCTTTGAGAAATGTTAAGCAAAAATAAGATTAAATTATTAAGAGGACTTCAACGAAAGAAAGTCCGAAAAAGTTCGAAATTTTATATTGTCGAAGGGCCTAAGTTAGTTGCTGAGATTTTATTCACAGGAGCCGATTGGCATGAACTCTATGCAACTGAAAGTTGGCTTAGATCAAATCCAATTCTTGTTAATGATAAACGATTAGTTTTGGTTAATGAAAAAGATTTAGCTCAAATTTCTTCTTTAAAATCACCAAATGAAGTTTTAATGGTTTTAAAAAAAGACACTGTTCAAGACTTTTCTTTAATAGTTTCTAATCCATTTGTTTTGGCTCTTGATGGGGTAAATGATCCAGGAAATTTAGGAACCATTATTCGTAATGCTGACTGGTTCGGAGTCTGTCATATTTTGTGTTCTCTTAAGACTGTTGATCAATATAATCCCAAAGTGATTCAATCTGCAATGGGATCTTTTCAAAGAGTCCAACTTCATTATGGAAATTTAATAGAAATGCTTTCGAATTTTAAAAGTCATACTATTATGGCATGTGATTTATCGGGTACTTCTATCTATGAATGTGACTTTAAAGAGCCATTAGTGCTTGTTATGGGGAATGAATCTCATGGTGTTTCTGACATTTTATCTGCTGTGGTTCATCAAAACATAACGATTCCTTCTTTTTCTCCTACTACAGACTCCTTAAATGTTTCTGTGGCTACTGGAATAGTATTGTCTACTATCAAAGGACAGATTAAACTCAAAAAATAATAATACTTATTTTAGTTTATTGATTTATTAATTTAGTTTTGGTAAAAATTTAATATGATTTCAAGTAAAATTAATAATAAGATTCTGGTTTTAATCATCATTTTTCTGCTTGTCTTATTTAGGCTTATTCCTCACCCGCCTAATTTTAGCCCTGTTTTAGCAGTATCCATTTTTACTGGAATTAAATTTAAAAATCATTTTTTTGCATACATGATTCCTGTCTTTGCCATGTTTATTTCTGACTTTTTCTTGGGTTTTCATAGTGGTATATTTGTAATATATGGCACACTACTTTTTGCGGCAATATTGGCTCGTAATTTTAATAAAATCAACATTGCCTCAATTTTTTCTTCCTGCTTATTTTTTCTCACAACAAACTTTCAAGTATGGATAATGAGTGCCTCTTATTCCAAAGATATTTCTGGATTTGTAGAGTGTTTTTCTCTCGCAATACCCTTTTTTGGAATGACGCTATTAAGTACTTTATTGTTTAGTTATTCGTTTTTTTACGCTTATTCATTCATAACTTCTATTCCAACTTATGAAAAAATTTAATCCCATGAAACATCTTTTTATCATTTCTATTTTTTTTTCATTTTCTTTTTTGTCAGCCCAAAATTATGTAAATCAGGTATTAATTTTAAATGAGGGAGTATATGGTTATGAGGCGCCTGTTTCTGTAGGTTCATATGATCCCCTTACTGAAAATTATACTACAGTTGTTGAAATAGATAGTTCTCGATTTGCTTCAGATTTAATAATTGATAGTACTTTTTTTTATGTAGCAGCTGACAATAAAATTTTAAAGTATCATCTTGATTCTTATGAGTTATTAGCTGAAGTTGCTTTGGAAGGAGTTCGTAAGCTAGCTGTTCATGATGACTATTTGTTTGTTTCTAGAGGTGAATTCACTCTTTTTAATTCTTATATACAGGTTTATAACAAATCTGATTTATCTTTCGTGTCAGAATTAGATACCGTAGATGGCCCCAAGGTATCAACAGAAAGTTTAATTGTTATAGATGACTTAGTTTATGTTGGAATAAATAATGGATTTGAATGGAATAATCAAGAAGGTCTTGTTGGGGTTATTAATGCAAATACATTTGAATATATATCAGAAATTGATTTAGGTGTTGATGGAAAGAATCCGGACAATATTATGCTTTATGAGAATTATTTATACACTGTTAACAATAAAGATTGGACTGGATCATCTATTTCTCAGATCGATCTAGCGTCCGGAGTAGTTTTTACTAAAAATATTTCTGCTGCACCTACCGGATGTGGGACCTCATGTATTAGATCAGGTAAAATTATATATCAAATTTCACAAGACGTTAAACTTTTTCAGTGGGATCCTGAATTAGTTCAACAAGAAGATAATTCCTCAGAAATTGGATCGTTTGATAATTTTTATGAGCTTGCTGAAGATGAAACAAATCAAAAGTTTTATGCCAGTTCAACAGATTATATTACCTATGGTAATATTCAAATTTATGATGAAAACTATAATTTAGAATCTACATTTACAACCGGAATTTCCCCTGGAACAATTGTATTTGATATCAGACAATCTGTAAGTTTGGAAGAGTTAGAAAATAAAAATATATTAACTACAAAATCCGTAATAGATATTTTGGGTAGAGAATATAAACCTGGAGATTTTCGACCTAAAGGAATTTATATTGTAAATGGTCAGAAGGTATATTTAAGTAAGTGATTATCCTAACTAATTTACTAAATTACTTGCTTTTATAACACATTTTTTATTGCTTCGGCGCATCTTTCGCCATCAATAGCAGCAGAGACTATTCCTCCTGCATATCCAGCGCCTTCCCCACACGGATAAAGATTGTAAACTTGAGGGTGAGAAAGAAGCGTATCATCTCTGGGAATTTTTATAGGAGACGAGGTTCTGGATTCTACTCCCAAGATATTTGCTTCATTTGTAAAATAACCGTTCATTTTACGGCCAAAAGCCCTAAAGCCTTTCTGTAGCCTAGATCCAATCATTTCAGGTAATAACTCGTGTAATGGAGCCGAATTCACTCCAGGAATGTAAGAACAGTCGTTCAGTGTGGGTGAAAGTTTTCCATTTACAAAATCAACCATTCTTTGTGCAGGAGCTGATTGGCTTTGACCTCCAGCCAACCATGCCATTTTTTCCATACTCTCTTGGAATCTTAGCCCTGCAAGATTTTTATATTTTCTATACTCTATTAGTTCATTAGGTTCAATAGCAACAACCATTCCAGAGTTGGCATATCTTGAGCTTCTTGTAGACGCCGACATTCCATTAACGACAACTTCTCCAGGCTTTGTAGCGGAAGGAACTATTTGTCCTCCAGGACACATACAGAATGAAAAAACTCCTTTTCCATTTACCTGTTGAACAAATTTGTAGGCCGCCGCTGGCAAGTACTTACTCCTTCTATCACAATTATATTGAGCTTGATCTATTATGGGTTGAGGGTGTTCAATTCGAACACCTAGCGCATATGATTTTGCTTCAATTTCTAGGTTATGACGGTCAAGTAAATGAAAAATGTCTCGTGCAGAATGGCCAGTGGCTAAAATAACGGAATGGCCAGAAATTTTATTTCCAATATGATCAATAACTCCCAAAATTTTTTTCCCCTTAAGTACCAAATCTTCTATACGACAATTGAAATGAACTTCTCCACCAGCATTTAAAATATTTTGTCGCATTTTTGCAATTATCTTAGGAAGTTTATTGGTTCCAATGTGAGGATATGCGTCAATCATAATATCCTGCACAGCTCCATGCCCCACCAATATTTCCAGAATTCTTTGAACGCTTCCTCGTTTTTTTGATCGTGTATATAGTTTACCATCTGAGTAGGTCCCGGCGCCACCTTCTCCGAAACAATAATTGGAGTCTGGGTTTACATTGTGTTTATGAATGGCACCTAAATCTTTTCTTCTTTCAATCACATCATTACCTCTTTCTAGAATAATTGGCTTTAGTCCTAACTCTATCAAGCGAAGAGCAGCAAAAAGCCCTGCGGGCCCAGATCCAACTATAACTATAGGTGTACCATTTGAAACATCTGTGTACTCTCTTTGGTAATTTTTTGGAATGGATTTTTCCCCACCTGTAAATATGGAGAGTTTTAGATGAATATTAATTTTCCGAGAACGGGCGTCAATTGAACGCTTCAGAATATGAATATCACTGATCAATTGAATATCTATATTTAGATGTTTGGCAGCAACAAATTTGATGTTTTTTTCTTGGGTTGATCCTTTTGGGGATACACTTATGGTGATTTCTTTTTTCATCTACTCGAAAGTCAGAGAAATTTGAATTCCTCGGGAATAAAAAGATTCTAGTGAATTTGTGAAAAGTGTTCCATCTTCCACTATTAGGTTTTTTAATCCGTAGGAATATTTTATTTGCGGAGCGAACTTAAAAAATTCGAAGTAAAAGTCCCAACCTACACCGACTTCAAGTGCTATATTTGTTTTATTAAGCTTGAAAATAGTTTCATCGATAACATCTTTTTCTGACGCCATATCGACTCCTACATTGGGGCCAAAGAAAACATAAACTCGATGATTATTAATTCGATCTGCTCTAAATTTAATATGAAAACTAGATTCTACAAACCAAGATTCTACATTTTTATTTACCTCAGATGGTCCATCAAAATCGGGTCGAAATCTATATTTTATGCTTCGTTGTATGGTTTTAACAGTTAATATATGCCTAAAGTTAAAATTCTTATTTAATCGGATGTCAGGCAGGATGAAAGACACACCAAGGCCCAGGTCATTCTGGGTTTCTATACTTAGTATATCAGGATTACCGCCAAACCCTGGCTTATATTCGTTGATTAAATTGAAATAGCCAAAGTCCAGAGCCATTCCAAAATGATATTTCTTATAATCGTAATTACTCAATGAAATTATCTTTTGTTCTTGAGCTATTACGAAAGAAAATGAGAATAAACCTAGGGAAATGAGTAAATATTTTTTCATTTTTCAGCGGTATAAATACTAGCGATACCCAAAGATAAGGGATGGTTTACTGCTTTAGAATATCCACATTTTTCAATGATGATATTGAGTTTTTTCCCATAGGGAAATGAATCTACTGACGCAGGTAAGTAGGAATAAGCAGAATTGTCATTAGAAATTATTTTCCCTAGGGATGGTAAAATGGATTTGAAATAGAAATTATAAATTTGCTTAAAAGGAAATACTGAGGGTGAAGAAAATTCTAATATATATAATTTTCCTCCTGGTTTTAATACTCTATTCATTTCAGATAATCCAATTTCGAGATGTTCAAAATTTCTTACTCCAAAACTAACACATACCGCATCAAAAGAATGGTCTTCAAAAGGCAGGTTTTCAGAGTCTGCTTCTTGAAGTTGAATTAGATTATCATATCCTTTTGTTTTCATTTTTCTTTTCCCCACATCAAGCATACCAATTGAGATATCGATTCCAGTAATTTTTTTTGGTTTAACTTTTAAAAGCGCAATAGCTAAATCTCCTGTCCCTGTTGCTACATCTAGAATTAGTTCAGGTTTTTGATTTTCAACAAGTTTGACTAATTTTTTTCTCCAGTAAATGTCAATTCCGAGTGATAAAAAATGATTTAGAAAATCATAATTACTTGAAATATTGTTGAACATTTCTGCAATTTGATCTTTTTTAGATTTAGAAGAATCTTTGTAGGGTCTAACTTTATGTTTCAAGTGTTTTTTATTTTTCACAAAAATACTTACTTAATTTCTTTTTTGTTCATTGAGTTAACAAAAAGTATATTTCCTAGCTTTTCATATCCCTCAAAATAAGAAGTTCCTTTTTTTTGAAGTATTTGCTCATCAAATCCAATCAAAGTGAAGTCGGCGACTGATGATTTATCGTTGATGATTGATTTAAAATCGTGTTCCGAATCTTTTTCAATTAAACTAACATTGGAAGGAGAAATAGGCAACCTACCGACACGGATAAGGTCAAGCAATCTTTTCTTCTCTGTTTCTAGAGTTCCTTCTAAAAATATGGAGAATATCTTGATAGTTGCATTTTCCCAGTCTTTGTGTCCAAGAAGTATGTAGCCTAAAAGGATTTCCAAATTTGAATCTTGGTAGTCGTCCGCCGAAATCCAAATATGAATTTCTTTGTTGTATCCAAAAGATCTGAAGGTACTACTAAGAATACATACATCGAGATCAGTAGCTTTTAAAAGGTAGTGATTTTTAATGATTTGTTCGAGTTTTTCCTTTTTACCTCTTTCAAATTCAAGTACAACAAGGTTATGCCCCTTTCCAGAGATACTTGCCAACTGGATTACTTGAGCTATGGCTGAGGTATAAGAAGGGCTTATAATAGTATCTAAATATACCTTAGATTTTGACCCTTCTGCCAAATGATGAAGTTTTGAGAGTGTTTTTTGTGAAGTGTGATGAGATTCTTTGTCAAGGTAGCCCTCAATAAAATGCATGTGTGTTCCGAAACCATATTTATGAGAAATCCATCGCATTAAATCGAAGGTATCTCTTTTTTCTAGAGTTACATCTGTAACGCATATAGCAAATGGTCTCCAATGGTCATCTGCACTGTCGTACTCTCTTTTACGAACAAAAATTTGAAGTTGTCGACTAAGTTGAAATAAGACTCCTTTAAATAATTTAATAATTCCACCTTGTGAGGTGTTGTATTTACTTATATATATATATATTAATACCATAAAGACTACTGAAATAATAGCATAGGTTGGGTTCATTTTAAACATTAACCAGAAAGAAAGTACAGCGCCTAAAAGAGAAATATACCAACGAGATCGAAACGTTGGACGGTAAGAGGGGTCGGCTGAAAAATGCTCAAGTAAAGAAATTAAGCAAATTGCACTATACGTAACCATAAAGAACATAGCAATTACTTCAGCAACCAAGTTGATATCCCCAATTACCACGAAGAAGAAGGCAATAACACAAGAAATAATGGAGGCATTGATGGGCTCAATTGTGTTTTTCTTATTTTTGGATAACCAGCTGTTTAATGTTAGGGTAGGAAATATTTCGTCTACTCCCAGAGCTTGTAGTGTTCTTGGGGCGACCATAACCGAGCCTAAGGCAGAGGATATGGCAGCACAGCCCAGACCTATCGGGATTATAGGCCCCCATATTGCAATTCGACTCATAATTAACTGATCTGCCGCTAAGTCCTCTAGTGAAGCTGACAGAACTAGTTTTAGAGCAACTGCGACATAAACAATAATTCCCACTGCAGTGGCGAGTAAGGTTCCTTTTGGAATTGATTTTTTTGGATCTTTCAAATCACCAGATAACCCTAGTCCAGCAGCTATTCCTGTAAATGCTGGGAAAATAATTGTAAAAACATAAAAGAAAGAATCTGGATTTCCTACAGAAGAAATAAAATTGACATCTTCGATGTTGTGCCCCTCAATTGGTTTTCCCATGAAAAACATAATCAGTGAGGCAAATAGAATAACGACCACGTAATAGAGAAGGTTCATTCCAATATTAGCTCCTTTTGTCAGCATTAAAGTACTCAATAGTAACATCATGAATATCCCTATAAGTTTTTTGTTAAGCATCAAGAAACTGTAGGGCTCTAGTATGGGGTAAACTTCAAGAAGATATTTTGAAAAGGGCATAAATGCCTCTGCAAAAGCAATAACATAGAATGCAACACTAATTGCTTGAGATAAAAACAAAGCTATACCTATAGCAGCACCGATATTTAATCCAAAAGACCTAGAGATAATATAGTAAGCTCCGCCTCCCTGTACTTTCCTGTTAGTTGCAATCTCAGCGACAGCTAAGGCAGTGGGAATCGTTACTAAATGACCAATAATAATGATCGAAATAGCACCAATAAATCCAGTATGTGCTACCGCATATCCAAATCTTAAATACAAGATGGCTCCCAAAATGGTGGAAATTGCAGTCATAAAGACTGGGGCAGTTCCAAAATTCGCTTTCTGTTTGAGTAGTGTATCTGACATAAAATGAAATAAATATAACGACACTAATATAATCAATTAGTCTTAAGTCAATGCATTTATAAAATAGCTTTGGTCTGTGAAATTAACCTATGGTTATATGTGCTTTTGGATATTGATAGTTATTGGTTTTCACCTTAGTACTAATTGCAAATGCTAATGTAAGCGTTCCAATTCGTCCTACAAACATACAAATCATAATCACTATTTTTCCAACGAATGATAATTCTGGAGTGATTCCAGTTGTTAGTCCAACGGTGGAAAATGCTGATACTGTTTCAAAGATGATGGCCATAATTCCTAAATTCCCATCACTAATGCTTAATATAAAAATAGAAATAAATACAGATATCATAGAGAATAAAAATATAGAGAATGCTTTTTGTAGGAGGTCGGAAGAAATTGATCTCTCTCCAATTTCAATTTTTTTATTGCCCCGAATTGTATTGATTGCAGAATAAATAATTAGTGTAAAAGTAGAGGTTTTTATTCCCCCTCCCGTGGATCCTGGAGATGCTCCAATAAACATCAGAAAAATAAAGATGATAAGCATAGGAATACCAATAGAAGAGAAGTCTACGGTATTAAAACCCGCAGTTCTTGCACTTATAGATTGAAAAAGAGATGTAACTAATTGTCCTTTCATACTCATGCCATTCAAACTATTTCCTTGTTCAAGGAAATAAAACATACAAGCGCCAAAGGCTACAAGGAATAAAGAAGTGTAAAAAGAAATTCTGGTACTCAATTTCAGACTTTTTCTTACTGACTTTAAACTTTTTAGAATTCTTTTTCGATTAAATATTTCAGAAATGACTGGAAATCCAATTCCTCCAAAGAATACAAGTACAGCAATTATTATGTGAATATTGAATGAAGACTGAAGTGCAGGCGAATTCATTCCCTCAGTAAATAAAGAGAAACCTGCATTATTAAAAGCCGATATAGAATGAAAGATAGAATAAAATAATGGGTCTTTCAACTGCTCAGAACCTGGACTTTGATTCCAGTTAAAGTAGAGTAGGATTCCACCAATAATCTCAATGAAAAGACTTAAAAAGAAAATCTTACGAACGAGGCCTTTGCTGCTAAATAAAGAGTCTGCACTCGAGTTTTCATGAATTATAGACTGGTGTTTGATTCCTAAACCTTTTCTTGAAAATACGGTAAATAGTGTTGCAAAAGAAATAATATTTAACCCACCTAATTGAATTAATAGCATCAGTATAATATGGCCTTTTTGAGTAAAGAAAGTTGCTGTGTCATGAATAATTAATCCAGTTACGCAGGTGGCACTTATTGAGGTGAAGAAAGCATCAAACCATGATATTGGATTTGTTCTGTAAGTCATTTCAGGCATCATTAATAGACCTGTTCCAATCAGAATCAGTAAAATGAATGAACTAATCATTAACTGGGGGGGAGTCAATCGAATTCCTATAATTTTAGGGCTCGCTTTTCCAAGTTCAATTCCTACTAATATAAAGAAATAGGATTGAATGAATACTGAGTAAAAGCTATCTAGGTGTAACAAGTTAAGCTTTGAGCCAATTAAGTCCAAAAGAGATTGGTTCATCAAGAAACTCCAAAAGCTGTTGATGACAATCATGCATAAGAGTAGAAATTCTAACCAGCTTTCTTTTATGAATAGAATTGGTTCGTAGCAGTATATAATATTCGTTATGTATTTTAATATGTAGAAAACAAAACTTCCTTTAACTGCTAAAAAAATCCAAGCTCTTGTATTATCTTCTGGAGAAAATCCAAATTGGTACACAAATAAACACAAAACAAAGAAAGAAGTTGCGAAGCTCCCAAACGTAAATAAATTGAGAACACTCTCTTTGCTTTCATAGAGTGCTAAATTGATCTTTTCACGAAAGGAATTTATTGACATAATGCCTATGAGATTATAGACTTGTTTTCATTAAATCTTTCCTAGAGATAGGAACCACACCTACTTTTTCACATACAAGACCTCCGGCTAAGTTAGCAATTTTCATCATTTGTTCTACATTAAGGCCAGAGGCAAGAGCTAGTGCAGAAACAGCAACGACTGAATCACCTGCTCCTGAAACATCTCGAATCTTTCTAGGGTGGGCAGGTTCTGAAAAAGCTTGTTCTTTATTTTGTAGGTAAATTCCGCCTTCAGAAAGGGTAAGTAATATATTTTTTGCTTGAATTTTCTCTAATAAGATTGTCACTTTGGAGAAAAGTTCTTCATGAGAATCTATATCAATATTTGTGGACAAACCTTCATTGATTTCTTTTAGATTTGGTTTAAATACATCTACTCCTTTGTAACTGAAAAAATTCTTTTTTTTTGGGTCTACAATTGTAGGGATATGATTTGATTTTGCTAAATCTAGTATTTTATTAATCAGCTTTTCCGTTAGGAAACCTTTATTGTAATCTTCAAAGATGATTACATCAATATTTTGTTTTTCAATTAATTTTTCTGCGAGATCAAATATTTTCGGATTTTTTAGGTCATCAATTTGCTCCTCATCAATTCTTAATATATGATTTCCTTCACTAATTACTCTTGTTTTTACAGTAGTTATTCGCTTATCAACAACAAGTATCCCTTTCTTGTCAATGTTTTGGTTGTCTAATAACTTTAGAAGTTCATCTCCATTTTTATCTTTGCCAATGACTGAAAAAAGAATCGGTTCTGCCCCTAATGAAATTATATTTAGTGCAACGTTCGCAGCGCCACCAAGCCTATTTTCCCTATTAATAATATCTACTACTGGTACAGGAGATTCTGGAGACATTCTATTAATTTCTCCCCACATATATGTATCAACCATAACATCACCCACAATGAGTACACGCTTGTTTTCAAACCCTTTTAAAATGTCAGTCATTCGATTCATATGGGGAGATCCTACTTTTTTCATATGATTTATTATAAATTTATTTAATGGCTTAAGTGAGATGTTCCAGTGCTAACTTTATCCTTTTCACTGCCTCTACTAACTTTTCATCTGCTGCTGCATATGAAATCCTCATACAACCAGGAGATCCAAAAGCATCGCCTGTTACAGTTGCTACATTAGCTTCATTTAATAAATACATACAAAAGTCACTTGCATTTCGAATTTTCTTTTCCTTAAACGATTTCCCAAAATAATAAGAAATGTCTGGGAAAATATAAAAAGCCCCTTGAGGTATACTTAGTTTAATTCCTTTGATTTCTCTCAGTCTAGAAATCATTAAATCTCTTCTTCTGAGAAAGGCAGCTCTCATTTCAGATGTACATATTGGGTCTATATTGATTGCAGCTTCACTTGCTTTTTGGGCAATAGAACAAGTGGCAGAAGTTGTTTGTCCCTGCATTTTTGTACAGGCAGCTGCTAGCCATTTTGGTGCTCCTAAATATCCTACCCTCCAGCCAGTCATTGCAAATCCTTTAGAAACACCATTTACAGTTACTACTTGGTCTTTAATAGAGTCAAATTGGCCGATACTTACATGTTCCTCAGAAAAATTAATATGCTCATAGATTTCATCTGAAATAACAATAATTTTTGGATATTTTTCAAACACTTTCACAAGTGCTCTTAATTCATCTCGGTTGTAAACAGATCCGGTGGGATTGCAGGGAGTACTGAAAAGAAAAGCCTTTGTTTTTTCACTAATCACATTTTCTACTTCTGTAGCACTTACTTTAAAATCACTATCTACAGTAGCTTGTATGACTACTGGGATTCCTTCTGCCATTTTCACCATTTGGAAGTAACTTACCCAATATGGAGCTGGTACTATTACTTCATCGCCAGGATTAACTAGTGCAAGCATTAATTGTGCTAAAGATTGTTTCGCACCGGTGGAGGCAACTATTTCATCGATTTTATAATTTAGTTTGTTATCGCGATAAAACTTTTTTGAAATGGCTTCTCGAAAACTTACCAGACCTTGTACCGGTGTGTAGTGAGAAAAATTATCATCTATGGCTTGTTTTGCTGCCTTCTTAATGAATTCAGGAGTATTGAAATCAGGTTCACCTAGACTTAAAGAAATGACATCGATTCCAGCGTCAATCAATTCCCTACTTTTTCTAGCCATAGCAATAGTTTGAGATTCTTCTAAACTAAGAATTCGATTCGATAATATATTCATTTAGAGTAGTATTAATGTTCTTTAAATAATTTAAAACAAATATAGATAAAGAAATTTATTTACTCTCAGGCCCAGACTTTTTTAGACTAAAATAAATTCAATTTTTAAAAAACTAAAAACTATATTTAATTAGTTTTTTCAAATTATTGAGCGCATATTTTTAATTCTCAATTTCTTATTTTAGCAAAAAAAAAGTAGTTTATGAATGTCTTTTTAGAATATGTAAATTTTATTTTGCCTTCAGTTTTAATTATGATAGTGGCTTTTTATATGTTAAATAGAGTGTTAAAACACGACCATACTAGAAGGGTTTTTGAGTACAAAAAGTCTGTTGCAAAGGAAGTCATTCCTCTAAGAATGCAAGCTTATGAAAGATTAGCTCTTTTTTTAGAGCGCATGCAGCCTACGAATTTACTTCTAAGAGTTCAGCAAAAAAACATGAAATCAATGAGTCTTCATGCGGGCCTGATGCAAACTATTAGAAGCGAATACGACCATAATATGTCTCAACAAGTTTATGTGTCGAATGAGGTTTGGCTTCTTATCAATCAAGCAAAAAATCAACTTATAAATGTGATAAACGAACAAGTTCCTATGGTGGATCCAAAATCAGATGCAATGGAGCTTGGCTCACTCATTATTCTAGCTTCAAAAGAAAATAAAGAATGGTTGATTGATGAAGCATTAATTTTTTTAAAAAATGAATTGAGAGAGAATTATTAGAAAAATTCAATTTCGGGTTTAGATATCGTCAAATTCAACATTCATAAAGTCTGATGGATTTGAATTATTTTGATTGGTCTTATTCTCATTAGAATCAATACTTTTATTTTCTTCCGATTTTCGTTTTTCATAATCTGAAATAACCTCTAATCCTTTTTCTTCAAGAATATAATTGGTTACCTCTTCAAAAACTTCCTTGAATCCCATGAAGTCCTCCTTATAAAGATATATTTTGTGTTTTTTGTAATGTGATGAACCGTTATCATTGGTATGTTTCTTACTCTCTGTAATAGTAAGATAATAGTCTTCTGCTCTTGTTGCTCTAACATCAAAAAAGTAGGTTCTTCTTCCAGCTCTAAGTATCTTAGAAAATATTTCTTGTGGTTTATTATCTTGTTGATTCATAATTAAATATTATTTCTTTTCACCAAATCTCAAGAAAAATATTATAAAATGAAAGTAAATTCAAACAAAAAAAATCTGGCTACAAATTTGATTCAACTAGTTGTTTTTGGTATATTCGGAAATACTCCCCCTTTAACGTCATCAAATCATTGTGTGAACCACGCTCGACAATTTCACCCTCGTCTAGGACCAAAATTGAATCTGCGTGTTTAATTGATGATGCACGATGTGAAATAATTATACAGGATTTTTTGTTACTTTTTGACTTAATATTTTGAAGGATAAGTTCTTCTGTTTTTGTGTCAACAGCAGAAAGACAATCGTCAAACAACATGAAATTGGGTCTTCGAATCAATGCTCGTGCAATAGATATTCTTTGTTTTTGGCCTCCCGAAAGAGTAATTCCTCTTTCTCCAATAACTGTCTGGAAGCCTTGTTTGAAATTTTGAATATTGTTATAAATATCAGCTTCTTTAGCCGCATTTATAATATCTTGCTCATCACTTTGTTTGTTTCCAAATGCAATATTGTTGTAAATACTATCAGAAAATAAAAAAGCTTCCTGAGGCACATATCCTATTGCTTTTCTTAGGCAGTTTAAATTGACATTTTTGATGTTTTTTCCTCCTATGTAAATTTCACCTGAATCTGGATCATTAATTCGACAAATAAGTTCTGCTAATGTGCTTTTTCCAGAACCAATTTTGCCAATTAATCCAATGGTCTTACCCTTTTTAAGGGAAAAAGAAACCTTGTTGAGCGCTTTTATTTTGGTTTCAGGATAAGAAAAAGAAACCTCTTTAAATTCCATGTCTCCCCGAATTTCAAAATTTTCAAGGGTAGGGTTTTTGATTTCAGGATCTTCATTTAGAAATTCATTGATTCTTGTTTGCGATGCAGCAGCTCTTTGGACGATTGAAGTGACCCATCCAAGTGATGCTACTGGCCAAGTAAGCATGTTTACATATATAACAAAGGTTGCTATATCACCAACTTGAATATTTCCAGCAATAGCCTCTAAACCTCCAATATAAATTGTAAACAAGGTACTTAAGCCAATGAGTAAAATCATGAGTGGGAAAAATAGAGCATTTACTTTTACTAAATTTAAGCTTTTTTCCTTATAATTTTCGGCCGCATTCATGAATTGCATTTGTGAAAAACTCTCTTGTATATAAGATTTAATTACGCGAATGCCCGAAAAAGTTTCCTGACTTATACTCGATAGCTTCGAAAGTTGCTTCTGAACGATCTCGCTTCTTTCATTCATGATGCTGCTTACTATGTAAATTGCTACCACCAGTAGAGGAAGAGGGCTCAATGCATACAATGTTAATTTAGGACTTGTACTAATCATTTTTGGAACAATGAGTGCAATGCTAATGACTAAGTTTGAACTATATAAAATGGCAGGTCCTAGATACATTCGAACGCGGCTTACATCTTCAGTAATTCGATTCATTAAGTCCCCTGTTTTGTTTTTTTTGTAAAAGGCAATACTCAATTTTTGGTATTGATTATAGATTTCATTTTTTAAATCGAATTCTATTCTTCGTGATATAACAATAATTGTTTGGCGCATAAAGAACATAAATAAACCCTTTACTACTGCAAAGGAAAAGACTAGTAGAGCATAATAACTTAATTGTTGTTTAATAATCTGTTTTTTGTTTTCATCAAGAGGATTTTCGTTTAGTGCATCTCCAATAATATTAAAAACTTGGCCAATATAGATTGGAGGAAAAAGTCCAAAAATATTTGAAGCGATAATAAAAATGACTCCAAGAATTAACTTGAACCTATATTTCCAGAAATATTTATTTAAGTGGATAAGAGATTTCATAAGAACAATACAGTTTTTTAGTTCCCTAAAAAAAGCTTAATTTCGCACCCTCTTTAGAGTAATAATTTAAAACTTTAAAATTAGTTAATTTAAGGAATCTCCTTACATTTTTTTTGAAGTTTGACACAATATAGAGATATGATTAAAATAACTGATATTGATAACATTAGCACTTCTAAAAATCCAATTATCCGAGAAATGGAAGTAATGGGGCATGAACAAGTTGTTTTTTGCCAAGATCAAAAGACGGGATTGAAAGCTATTATTGCTATTCATAGTACTTCTTTAGGTCCAGCTTTGGGGGGTACAAGAATGTGGAATTACAATAGTGAATTAGAGGCATTAAATGATGTTTTACGACTTTCAAGAGGTATGACCTTAAAAGCATCTATTTCTGGTTTGAATCTAGGTGGAGGGAAAGCGGTAATTATTGGTGATTCTAAAACTGATAAGACTAATGATTTGATGCGCCGTTTTGGGAAGTTCGTTGAAACTTTAAATGGAAATTATATTACTGCTGAGGATGTAGGAATGACCACTCATGATATGGAGATGGTTCGTAAAGAAACTAGTCACGTGACGGGTATTCCTCAATCAATGGGTGGCTCTGGCGATCCTTCACCTGTAACTGCTTATGGAGTTTATATGGGAATTAAGGCTTCAGCAATGTATAAGTGGGGTTCCGATTGCCTAAAAGGAAAGAAAATTGGTGTTGAAGGTATTGGAAATGTTGGAATCAATCTAGTGAAATATCTTACAGAAGAAGGTGCTAAGTTGTATATTAACGATATAAGTCAAAGTCGCTTGGAAATGGTTGCAAGTACTTATGGATCAGAAATTATTGAAGGTGATGAGTTTTATGACTTGCAAATGGATATTTATGCTCCGTGTGCTCTTGGAGCATCTATTAATGATTCATCTCTAAATAGATTGAAATGTTCTATTGTTGCAGGAGCTGCTAACAACCAGTTATCTGACGAAATAAGACATGGACAGATGTTAATGGATAAACGAATTATTTATGCTCCTGACTTCCTGATTAATGCTGGAGGTTTAATCAATGTATATTCTGAACTTAATGGATATAATAAAGAAGAAGCTCTTGCCAAAACAAAAAACATATACGATACTACCCTTGAAATACTCAAAAAATCTGAAATAGAGGGTATTACTAGTCATGAAGCTGCACTTCAAATTGCAGAATCTCGAGTAAAGCTAGCAAACCAATCAAAATTAAATTAGCTTACAGGACTATCTAGGTTTTTTTAATCTTTATTAGTAGTTTATTGAACTTTTATTTATGCTCAACAGAAGACATATTCGTATTAAAGTTTTGCAAATATTGTATGCTTTTTTTCATTCCCATACTAAGGATATTTTAATGTCTGAAAGAGAACTTCAAAAGAGTATCGATCAATCTTATTCGCTTTATCTTCATTTACTACAAATTTTAGTTGATCTAAAGTCTGCTGCAGAGGATAAAATTCAAAAAGGAAAAACCAAACTACTTCCATCTCATGAGGATATCAATCCTCAATCTAAATTTGCTAATAACAAAATATTGACCCTTTTATCAAGTAATCATTCTTTGATTGAAAAGTCTAAACAGCACCAAATTTATTGGAAGGAAAGACCCGAAATTAAAAATAAACTATTTCGTAAAATTCAAAACTCCCAATTATATGTACAATACATGTCTAGTGAAAATAATACCTTCTCTCTTGATCGAAAGTTTATTTGTGATATGTTTATAGAATTCATTGCTCCTAATGAAGATTTACACGCTTTTCTAGAGGAGAAGAGTATTTATTGGTTGGATGATTTCTCCATAGCCAATCTATCGGTTTTAAAAACAATAAAGTCTTTCTCCGAACAAAGTGACTCATTTGCTAGAATCCTTTCTTTATTTAAAGACAAGGATGACCGAAAATATAGCTTTGATCTATTAAATAAGACACTTATTAATAGTTCTAATTATAAGTCTATGATTGCGGAAACCTCGAGTAATTGGGACGAAGATAGGATTTCAGACATGGATCAACTATTGCTTCAAATGGCTATTTGTGAGTTATTGAATTTTGAAACAATTCCCGTCAAAGTTACTATAAATGAATATATAGAATTATCGAAAGATTATTCTAGTCAAAAGAGCCGAGGTTTCATAAATGGAATTATTGACAAATTAGCTATTAAATTCAAAAAAGAGGGGATACTTATAAAGTTAGGTAGAGGATTGATAGAATAACTCCCAGAATTATCTTTAATTTAAACTTTAAAAAAGCATGAAAAAAGTTCTATATATTTCTACAATTGGCTTGATTATTTTGTCCTGCAATCCAGATGCAAGTTCAAAAATTAACCCTTCTAAAAAAGTTAAATCTACCAAATTAAGTATTGACCAGGTAGATTACCCCTCCGATGTTCAGATGGATTTTAAAAGTAAAGTTTGGGACTTTGGCATAATTGAAGCGGAAGAGGTCGTTTCTTATTCTTTTGAATTTGTTAATTCTGGTTCTCAGCCATTAATTATATCAAGTGCTAAAGGATCTTGCGGTTGTACAGTTCCAGAATGGCCAAAAGTTCCTATTGCTCCAGGAGAAAAAGGGTTTATTGATGTAACTTTTAATAGTAAAGGGAAAAAAGGAAAACAAAATAAAAAGGTAACATTAACTACTAATATGGTGCCAAGGCAACAAATATTAACAGTCAAAGGAGAAGTAAAAACTAAACAAGAATAAATATGTTAACCGTATTATTGCAATTACCAGGCTCAGGATTCAATATGGATTTCCTGATTTTAATCTCTGTGAGTATGATTATCATGTATTTTTTCATGATTCGTCCTCAAGTCAAGAAACAAAAAGATGAATCAAAATTTCGATCAGAAATCGCTAAAGGTGATAAAGTTTTAACTTTGGGTGGAATTCATGCAAAAGTTTTGGAGGTTCAGGATGAAACACTTTTAGTTCAGGCCGAAGGGGGCTCATCTAAATTTAAAATTAATAAAACCTCTATTGCGAAGTTGTAATTTAATCCCAGAGTTATATTCCAGTATAGTTTTGTGGGCTAATACTTTTTAATTCGCTTTTTAAATCTTCATTGATATCTAAAGTTTCAATAAATTCAGTGATACTTTCTTTGGAAATTACTGAATTAGTCCTAGTGAGACCTTTGAGGGCCTCGTATGGATAAGGGTAACCCTCTCGTCTGAGGATAGTTTGAATTGCTTCTGCGATAACTGCCCAATTTTTTTCTAGATCTCCTAAAATATTTTCTTTTCTTAAAATTAATTTATTTAAACCTCTCAATAAGGACTTAAACGCAATAATAGTATGACCTAAAGGAACACCTATATTTCTTAAGACCGTTGAATCAGTGAGATCTCTTTGCAATCTAGATATAGGTAGCTTTGCGGAAAGATGAGCAAATATAGCATTGGCAATTCCAATATTTCCCTCTGAATTTTCGAAGTCAATTGGATTCACTTTGTGAGGCATTGCAGAAGACCCTACTTCTCCATCTTTAATTTTTTGTTTGAAATAATCCAAAGATATATAGGTCCAAATATCTCGGTTTAGGTCCATAAGAATATTATTGATACGCTTCATTGCATCAAAAAGCGCAGCCAAATTGTCGTAATGTTCAATTTGTGTGGTAGGATCGGATCTGTCTAATCCTAAAATTTCGTTTACGAAATAATTTCCAAATTTTTTCCAATCAACATTTGGAAAAGCCACCACATGTGCATTGAAATTTCCAGTAGCACCACCAAATTTTGCTGAGAATGGAACCTGGAACAATTGTTTACGTTGTTTTTTAAGACGAACAATAAATACTTCAATCTCTTTACCCATTCTAGTAGGCGAGGCAGGTTGGCCATGTGTGCGTGCCAATAAAGGTACTTTTTTCCATTCTGAAGCCAAATCTTCAAGTTTTGCAATTATTAAATTTAGCTCTGGGAGATATTTTTTTGTAACAGCCTCTTTAAGTGAAAGAGGTACTGCAGTATTATTGATATCCTGAGAAGTAAGTCCGAAATGAATAAATTCTTTGTGCTTTTCTAAACCTAAAAGGTCAAATTTATCTTTAATAAAATACTCTACCGCTTTAACATCGTGG
Source organism: Flavobacteriales bacterium (assembly GCA_002707145.1). The sequence continues at coordinate 84,987 of PAMD01000003.1, forward strand.
TTGGTTACCTTCTCAATGTCTTTTACAGCAAGGGCGTCTTGTTCTGAAAATTTTTTGTAAATTTCTCTTAATGAAGTAAACATTTGTGGATCGATATTTTTTAGTTGAGGAAGAGGAGTATCGCACAACGAAATGAAATATTCAATTTCGACAAGAACACGATATTTTATAAGTGCGTACTCAGAAAAATAAAAAGCTAGGTCTTTTGTAGACCCTCTATATCTTCCGTCCACTGGAGATATAGCAGTAAGTTCATTCAACTTCATAATTTAGACTTAAAAATTAATTGCTAATGTAATAAAACCTTAGCTTTACATTGAAAATAATATTGATTTAGTTTGACACTACCTATATAAGATACTCGATCATTTTTGTATTTAAGATGAAACAATCAATCGTATTAAAATTTTGCAAAAATTCCTCCGATTTTGAAATAGCTAAATCTATAGCTCATGATTATCTTCAATGGTTGAATCTTGATTTAAGTTTTCAGAATATAGAAAATGAATTTAAGGATTTTAATCATATTTATGGATCTCCTCAGGGCGTATTTATTATTGCAGAGGTAGCAGGTGAAATAGTCGGAGGAGTGGGGGCAAGAAGGTTAAATGATGAAATATGTGAAATGAAACGTTTATTTGTTTATGAACCCTATAGAGGACTCGGAATTGCGAAAAAAATTTGTGAAGAATTATTTGTTTTGACTCGCTCCTTGTCATTTAAAAAAATGAGGTTAGATACAATTCCTAGACTTAATTCAGCTAATTTATTGTACGAGAAATTAGGATTTATTGATATTCTACCATATTGTGATAATCCACTGCTAGGAGCACGTTATATGGAGATTGATATTTTGTAATTTAGTTAAATTTGCACCTCAGTATTTAAATCTATTAATTGAGTTTTATGAACATACTTATTTTAATTTTTGCTTTTATTCTACTTTTTTTAGGCCTTATTGGGAGTATAGTTCCAGGAATTCCTGGTCCTGCTGCTTCTTATATTGGTATTTTGATTATTCATTTTTTTACTCAGCATCAATTTTCAATTAATATTCTTTTAACTCTTGGTGTCATTGTTGTAGCTATTTTTGTAATGGATTATTCCCTACAAGCTATTGGGGTGAAAAAGTATGGAGGAGGTAAAGTTGCCACTACAGGGACATTTTTGGGTCTTTTTATTGGATTTATTTTCCCTCCCTTAGGAATACTATTAGGCCCTTTTATAGGGGCATTTGCTGGTGCTTTTATAGAGGATAGAAAAGATACTTCTAGAGCTATTAGAGTTGGCTTAGGATCTTTTTTCGGTTTTATTTCTGGATCAATTTTAAAACTTGGTTTAAGTACTGTATTATTATTTTATTCCGCATATCAGATTTTTTTTAAATGAAAGAGAAGTTAAATGTTGTAGCTATATCTTATCTAAATACCCTTCCTTTTTTATACGGTATCAGAAAAGATAAAGATTTGATGAATCAATTAAATTTGCGACTAGAATACCCTTCTTTATGTGCAGACCTTCTGAAGTCCGGTAATGTAGATGTTGGACTTATTCCCGTTACAGAAATCTTACAATTAGATGACCCAAGGATTATTGGGGATTTTTGTATCGGCGCAAAAGGTAAGGTTAATACTGTTATGTTATATAGTTATTGTCCTTTGTTAGAGATTAAAACCATTGCCTTAGATTATCAATCTCGAACTTCAGTTATGTTAACCAAAATTTTATTTGACAAATTTTGGAATAAAAAAGTTGACTTTGAAAGTACCTCTGAGGGTTATATTAGTCTTATTTCTGGTAATGTTGCAGGATTAGTAATAGGAGATAGAGCTTTTGATTATAAAGACAAATTCCCGTATTCCTATGACTTATCTGAAGAATGGCTCAATTTTACTGGTTTACCCTTTGTTTTTGCATGTTGGGTAAGTCGTATTCCATTAGACCCTATATTTGAGGCACAATTTTGTAAAGCCTTGGCACTCGGTTTTTCTAATATGCAAGATGTTGTTGACTTGCAGCATAAGGAGAGCTTCTCCGAGCCTCATTTGAATAGTTATCTTAATAAAGACATTTCATATGAATTTGATGAGGATAAGAAAACAGCAATGACCTTATTTTTAAGTTATTGTCAGGAAATTAACAATCAATGAATTGTGACTTTCAGCATGCCTTAATGTTATCTGATTTTTTATTTCGCGTAATTCACAGCTCTAGTTTCTCTTATAACGGTAACCTTCACTTGTCCCGGATAAGTCATTTCGTTTTGTATCTTTTGAGAAATTTCAAATGACATAGCGGAAGCTTTGTCATCAGTTATTTTCTCGCTTTCAACAATTACTCTTAATTCTCTACCTGCTTGAATAGCATAAGATTTAAGTACACCAGGAAGTTCTAAAGCTATATTCTCAAGTTCTTTAATTCTTTTGATGTATGATTCCACAATTTCTCTTCTGGCGCCTGGTCTGGCTCCTGAAATTGCATCACATACTTGAATTATGGGAGAATATAAATTATTCATTTCAATTTCATCATGATGAGCTCCAATAGCATTACAGATATCAGGTTTTTCTCCATATTTTTCTGCTAGTTTCATTCCAATAATTGCATGTGGAATTTCTGGTTCATCGTCTGGAACTTTTCCTATATCATGAAGTAATCCAGCTCTTTTGGCTGCTTTTGGATTAAGTCCGAGTTCAGAAGCCATAGTTGCACATAAATTTGCAGTCTCTCTACTATGTTGAAGTAGGTTTTGTCCGTATGATGACCTGTATCTCATTCTCCCAACCATTCTAAGCAATTCTGGGTGTAGTCCATGAATCCCTAGATCAATGCAGGTTCGCTTTCCTGTTTCTATAATTTCGTTTTCTAATTGTTTTTTTGTTTTTGCTACGACTTCTTCTATTCTAGCTGGATGAATACGTCCATCAGTCACAAGTTTGTGAAGTGCTAATCGAGCTATTTCTCTTCGAATAGGATCGAAGCATGATAGTATGATTGCTTCCGGGGTGTCATCGACAACTATTTCTACTCCCGTGGCTGATTCTAGAGTACGTATGTTTCTACCTTCTCGCCCAATTATTCTTCCTTTTATATCATCACTTTCAATATTAAAGATTGATACGGCATTTTCTACTGTGTGCTCTGTAGCTACTCTTTGGATTGTCTGTATAACTATTTTTTTAGCCTCATTGTTAGCTGTAAGTTTTGCCTCTTCAATTGTATTCTGAATCAGAGACATTGCTTCTGTTTTTGCTTCTGCTTTTAAGACATCAATTAATTGTTCTTTCGCATCCTCCGCACTCATTCCAGAGATGGTTTCCAAGGCATTAACTTGTCTTGAATGAGATTTTTCTAAATCACTTTTCTTTCTCTCAACAGCTTCTAGCTGGATACTCACATTTTCACGAAGTACGTCAAGCTCTTTTGACTTTCTTTTGGTTTCTTCTATCCGTTCATTAAGTTTTTCTCTGTTTTCATTAGCTTTTTTTTCTAAGTCTAGAATTTTACTATTTCTAGATGTTATTACTTTTTCATGCTCACTTTTTAGTTCAATAAATTTCTCTTTTGCCTGAAGAATCTTTTCTTTTTTAAGTCTATCAGACTCTTTTATCGCATCATTAATTAATGATTTAGATTTACTTTCTATAGATTTTCGCAAAAGGGTAGAAGAGATTATATAACCCAATATTAGCGAGCTAAAACCTATTATTACAAATGTTATTTCTGTATTCATTTCAGGAGTTTTTATAGATAAAGAAGCCTGTATTAATTCTGTTAATTAAACTCCTAGAGTTCACTTATGAACCGACCATCGATTATCAAACTTCCACTGACACCATTAGGACCCGAAGGTTGAGGCTTGCTTTTAAAAAGACGAGTCTAATCCAATTATAATATATGTTGAGTTTAACAACTTATTGAATTAATACAGGCAACTAATCATATAGTTTTTATTTTAAGGAACGTTCAATTAAATTTGTAATATCGGAGTGAACGGAATCTATAACTGAATTAATTGCTTTGGAATCAATCAAATTCTCTCCTTTAATGTTTTCTACTTTTGATGACAATTGAAGTGCACACATTGCTAGCAAGTCTTGTTTGTCTTTAACAGCATAGTTAGATTCAAATTGTTTAACAATTTTTTCAATTTCTACAGAGGCGCTTCTTATTCCTTCTTCTTCATCGCGGTTAATGGAAAGTGGATAAATTCTTCCTGCAATTGATATCTTAATTTTGAGTTTGTCCATATTCATCATTGATTTAAATGAGCGATACATTTGTCAATTCCACGGACGAGCTCGTTTATTTTATGCCTACATTCTTTTCCATTTAAGCCTAATTCAGATAATGATTTAGCATTGATAATTAGTTCTTTTTCGGATTTTAAATCTTTGATTTGATTTTTTTTTTGTGATAAATTTTCTTCTAATATTAACTTTTCACTTTCAAGAAAAACATTTCTTGCTCTCATCTTGTCAAACTCTGAACATAATTTTCTGGTTTTTAAACGAATTTCCTCAAGTTTTTGGACCAAATGATTCATTACTTTTTAATTAAAATATATTAACAAATATATGGAATAATGATTTATTATTCGATTTTTAAATAAACTAAAAATCTTCTTTTGTCGTTATTTAAAAAAAGTTTTATTAGCCGATCTAAAAATTTAAATTTGCAACATATCAACAATTACATAAAATGGATACTTACAATAAAATTATTTTTTTTTGTGCTTTTTATTTTTCGTTTGTTTCACTAGTAGCTCAGCCAGAATTAATTAATAATGAATTTAGATCCCCCTTGCAAATCCCTCTTGTATTGGCCGGAACTTTTGGTGAACTTCGCACCAATCATTTTCATTCAGGTATCGATATTAAAACAAAAGGAAAAGAGGGCCATGCTATAATTGCCATTGGAGATGGATATGTATCTCGCGTCAAGGTAAAGCCAGGAGGTTATGGCAAGGCCTTGTATCTTACTCATTCAAATGGCTATGTTTCTGTTTACGCCCATTTGCGAAACTTTCATGATTCCATCGATGATTATCTCTTAAATAATCAATATATTAATAAAAGTTATCCGATGGATTTATTTCCTGATAGTGGACGTTTTTTTTTTAATAAAGGTGATACAATTGGCTGGAGTGGAAATACAGGGAGTTCTTCGGCACCTCATCTTCATTTTGAAATTAGAGATACGAAGACTCAAGAAGTTATAAATCCATTACTATTTGGGTTCAAAGTAAAAGATACTTCAGCTCCAGTTATTAAAAATTTATTTGTCTATCCTATAGACAGTACATCAAACATTAATGGTAAAAACGACACGCTAATAGTTTCCGTTGGAAATAATTTAGAAAATTCATTTCAAATGTTGAGCCAAAATCAAAATATTACTGTAAATGGCCCAATAGGTTTCGGTTTAGAGGTTTATGATTGTTTGGATAATGCCCCTAATAAAAATGGTATTTATAGTTTGGAATTATTTATTGATTCGTTCTTAGTTTATAGACATGATATGGATCATTTTTCATTTTCTGAAACACGTTATATTAATTCTTTAATGGACTATCATGCTAAGAAAAATTCTGGTTTAAGACCTCAAAAATCCTTTCTTGATTCAAACAATAAGTTGAGTATTTATAAAAATTTGAAAGATGAAGGACTCCTATTATTTGATGAAAGTTCATCTCATCAAGCCCTTTATAAGGTAAGAGATGTATCAGGAAACTGTTCTACACTGGAATTCAATTTCACCAGTGATACTAGTTTGATTGAAGTCTATATTCCAAAAAAAGGCAGTTTTTTTTCTTATAGCAAAGAGAATGCTTTTCTTATGGATAATTTCAACCTTCGCATTCCTGAATACAGTTTATATAATGATTTGTATTTTTCTTATTCTTCTGAGCCATCTTCAAACGAATTTATTTGTGATATTCATCATATTCATAGAGATGAAACCCCCATACACTTTTCTTATGAAATTTCTTTAAAAGTCAATATAGATATCGAATATAAAGATAAGGCAGTTATTTGCCGTTTGGAAAATATGGGCCAATTTTTCTGTTTTTCTTCAGATTGGAAAGATGGCTTTTTGACTGCAAATACCAAGAGGTTTGGAGATTATACCGCTTTGATTGACACAATCCCTCCCAAGCTCAAGAAAAAGTCTTTTTCTCATAATTTGACTAATGCCTCTATGATAAGTTTTGAAGTGGAAGATGAATTAAGTGGTTTGGCTTCTTATAATGCCTTTGTAGACGGAGAATGGATTTTATTAGCTCATGATCCAAAAAATAAAATGCTCGTACATTATTTTGATGGACATATTTCTTCTGGCTCTCATATGCTAGAAATCATTGTGAAGGATTATGTTAATAATGAAAAACGTCTTGAACTTCAATTTGTCCGCTAAAAATATATCTATATTCGCACCTATGGACATTTCTAAAAATATTTTTTTCTTTTTTATGTCTTGCCTTTTTATTCAGCTTTTAGATGCCCAAGAGACTAGTATATTTGGAGTCGTTACAGATCAAAAAGGACATGCTATTGAGGGCTTGAGTATAGAACATAAGAATAAAGGAACAATTAGTGATTTTAATGGGAATTATCATATAATAATACCTCGACAGAAAGAAGTTTTGGTTGTTTATTCTCATTTAGGCTTCAAAAATCAAATTCATAAGTTGAATATTGGGCAAGCTGATTCTTTGGAATTTAATTTAATTTTTGAGCCACAAGTCAATGTAATGCCTGAGGTTGAATTAGTAGATGAGGCCTTAAGAAATCAAAACATTACTACGATTGATGCAAAAAATTTAAATATCGTTACTGGACCTTTAGGAGGAGTGGAAGGATTGATTAGTACCCTTTCAGGTGTCAGTACTAAAAATGAAATGAGTTCTCAATATTCTGTACGTGGAGGAAATTTTGACGAAAACCTAGTCTATGTAAACGGTTTTGAAATCTATAGACCTTTTTTGGTTCGAAGTGGAGAACAAGAGGGTTTAAGTTTTATTAATTCTGATATGGTTCAGGATATTTCTTTTTCTGCAGGTGGGTTTGCATCTCGCTATGGAGACAAACTATCCTCAGTTCTTAATATTAAATACAAAGATCCCAAATCCTGGAAAAATCACCTTACATTAAGCTTCCTAGGATTAAGTGCTACAGTAGAAGGAATTAGTCGTTCCAAACGCTTGTCTCATGTGACTAGCTTTAGACAGAAAACAAATCAATTTTTATTAAACAGTTTAGATACCGAGTCCAGCTATCGCCCAAACTTTAATGATTTTCAGTCATTAAATACTTACCATATCAATTCTCAACTCACTTTGAGTATCCTCGCTCATTATTCATCTAATACTTATCAGTCGATTCCTCAATCCAGACAGAGTGATTTTGGAACTATTGACCAACCTCTGAGATTAAATATTTATTTTGATGGCCAAGAGAAAGATGCTTATCAAAACGGAATGGGAGCAGTAAGAATTGACTATCAACATCATGATAGCCTTAAAATGAGTTTAGCTAGCTCGCTTTTTCAGACTCGTGAAGAAGAGTATTTTGATGTTGAAGCACAATACTTTTTGGGTCAATTAGACAATAGTTTAAGTTCAGATAATTTTGGGGAAATTGTAGCCAATAGGGGTATCGGAGGATTTTTTAGACATGCTAGAAATGACCTCTTTGCACAAGTGTTTAATCTTCAATATAGATCCAAGTGGGCTCGCACTCATTCTATTTTAGAATGGGGTGCTAAATATCAAAGTGAAGAAATAAACGATCAATTAAAAGAATGGCAGCTCATTGATTCCTCAGGATTTTCTATGCCTCAGGGATTGGATACAATTCTTGAAATTTTTGAATTTGTAGAAGCAAACAATAGTTTAACTTCTCACCGTTTAACTTCTTATATCCAGCAGAATGGCAAGATCAACTTAGCCCAAATCAAATTTAAATACAATATTGGTCTTAGAACTCATTACTGGTCTATGAACAATGAGTTTTTTATTTCGCCTAGAGTTGGATTAAGCTTTTTCCCAGCTTGGAAAAAGGATGTGCTTATCAAATTCTCCATTGGTTCATACAATCAGTCTCCTTTTTACAGAGAACTAAGAGATAAAGAAGGAAATTTATTTACTAACCTTAAATCTCAGAAATCAGTGCATTTTGTTGCAACAGCTGATTATAATTTCTCTTCCTGGGGACGACCTTTTAAATTTGTGACTGCACTTTACTATAAATCTTTAAAAGATATTATTCCTTACGAGATTGATAATTTACGAATTCGATATCTGCCGGAACAATCTGCTAATGGGTTCACTACAGGATTAGATATTCGTGTGAATGGAGAGTTTGTACCTGGAGTGGAGTCTTGGGCTAGCTTTTCTTTGATGAAAAGTCAGGAAGATATTGCTGGAGACGGTTATGGTTTTATTCCTAGACCTACTGATCAAAGATTAAGCTTTTCACTATTTTTTCAGGATTATTTACCCAAAAGTCCTTCTTATAAAATGAATTTAAAGCTTCATTATAGCACTGGGCTACCTGTAGGTGCTATTAATTCAGAACGCTTTGAGCAAATCATTAGAATTCCCGCATATAGAAGAGTTGATATTGGCTTTACTAAAGTTATTAAGCAGGGAGATCAAGGATCTAAATGGAAGTATTTTAAAAATTTTGATTCTGTCTGGTTAAGTGCTGAAGTATTCAACTTGCTGGGAATTCGAAATACAGTTTCTTACTTATGGGTGAGTGATGTAGTTCAAAACCAATATGCCGTTCCCAACTATTTGACTTCACGCTTACTAAACCTAAAACTTCAAATGAAATTCTAAAGTCTAAGGAATTATTTCAAAAATCAAGCTCCATATTTTTCTGTTGAGGAGTATATGAAGTGTCTGCAGAGAACTTTAAAACATATGCCTGGTGTTTTCTCATGTTAAGTACTTTTCCTTCTTCAAATATCAAATACTGTCCTTTAATTCCAACTAATCGTCCCTCAATTAAGGGTGTTTTGTCAAAACTCATACTTTTGACTTTTTTGGGATATTCATTCACTGGATAACTAAAATAAAGAATTTCCTCATTTTCTAAAATATAATCTTTGTATTCACCGGGAATTAATTTTATGAGTTCTGCTCGTTTTTCTGAAAGGTCTTCATGAATAATATCATTTTTTAACATTCTTTGCCAAGCAGTTCTGTCCGATACATGTTTTTTGAGAGCAATCTCAATCATCCCACAAAGGTATCTGTTTGGTGTTTTTGCAATTGGTACGGCGTAAATAGCCCCTTGGTCTATCCATCTTGTAGGAACTTGTGTATCTCTAGTTATTCCTACTTTAACTCCGCTAGAAACTGATAAATAAACGAAGTGATCTTTAAGGTGATGTTTTATTTCCCATGATATATCTCTACCTTCACCCAAATGAGCTCTACATAATTCTGGTTTAATAATACATTCTGCGGACATAGGGCTACTCTGAAAGCAGCGATAACAAAACCCTTGATTGAATGATTTTTTAGTTTGTTTTCCACAATCAAGACATATAATTTCATTCTCAAAACTAAATCTAATATGTTTTCCAATCCATGAATTCATATGCAACATTTTATTTCCTATTGGCAAATGGTAATTTATAGGAGTGTTCATTGTTGTTTTCATTTTAAGAATTGGTCCTTTCATCAGAATGTCTTTTGGATTTTTTGTAATTTCGATAAGTCATGAAATATACATAAATTATAAGTTTTGTATTGAATGAAAATATATAATTCGATAGCAAGTAAGATTATTAAGAAGCGAATTAATCAGATTAATTTATTTATTGAGTTTCCTCATAAGATTCAAGATAATCTCCTAAAGAAATTAATCCAAAAGGCAAAAAATACAGCCTATGGAATTAAATATAATTTTAAATATATTCAATCTAAGAGTGATTTTGTAAAAAATATTCCTTTGTCTAATTATGATGATTTAGATCCTTACATAAACAGAATGAGAACTGGTGAACAAAATGTTCTCTGGCCCAGTCGCATTAAATGGTTTGCAAAATCCTCTGGAACTGAGAATAGCAAGAGTAAATATATTCCTATCAGCGATGAATCTATAAAAAAATGTCATTATAAAGGTGGGAAGGATCTATTGTCTATTTATTGTAATCATTTCCCAGTGAAGAATATTTTTCAGGGTAAAAGCGTTTTGTTAGGTGGTTCTCACGAAATGTCAAGATTCTCTAATCAGATTTATGAGGGGGATCTTTCTGCAATCATTGTAGATAATTTACCTTTTTGGGTTAGGTTGCAGCAATCTCCTTCTAAAGAAATTTCTTTGATGAGCGAATGGGAAAAAAAAATTGATTTAATGGTCGATCAAGCTATTTATGAGGATGTAAGCTCGCTTTCAGGAGTTCCATCTTGGGCCATGATTTTTGCTAACAAAGTTTTAGAAAAAACAGGGAAATCAAATTTACACCAAGTGTGGCCAAATTTTGAATTATATATGCATGGAGGAGTTCAATTTTCTCCTTACCGCAAATATTTTGAAAAAATTTTCCCAAAAGGAATTAATTATCTAGAGACTTATAATGCTTCTGAAGGTTTTTTTGGTGTTCAAGATATTCCAGGTGATCGTGGAATGTTATTGATGCTAAATTATGGCATTTATTATGAATTTTTGCCTTTGAAAGGTCTCTCAGATATAAACCCTATATCACTTTCCTTGGAACAGGTTAATATGGGTGAAGATTACGCTATGGTGATTTCTACTAATTCTGGCTTATGGCGATATTTAATTGGTGATACGATTCGTTTTACTTGTCTATCTCCATTTAGAATTATTGTGACAGGAAGAACAAAACATTTTTTAAATTCTTTTGGAGAAGAATTAATGGTTCATAATGCAGATCAAGCCCTTCAAATTGCATGCGATCAGACAAAATCAGAATTCATAGACTATACGGCTTCTTCTAAGCATGCTAGTACGAAAATGAAAGCACATCACGAGTGGTTAATTGAATTTATTGTTCCCCCAAAGGATCTAAATTTTTTTGTAGATGTTTTTGATTCGTCATTAATGAACTTAAATTCAGACTATGAAGCCAAACGATTCAAGAGTTTGATTCTTCAAAAGCCGATATTACATATTGCAAAAAAAAGATTGTTTTATAATTGGATGAAACAAAAGGGAAAGCTTGGAGGGCAAAATAAAGTTCCTCGCTTATCTGACGATAGAATCTATTTAGAAGAACTTTTAAAGATGAATAGCTAATTTTTGTGTCAGGGGCGCAAAAAAATTGTATTTTTAATTCTTAATTTAAAATAAACAAAATGCATATTGCGGTCGCCGGAAACATAGGTGTAGGTAAAACTACTCTAACTGAATTATTGGCAAAAAACTTCTCATGGGAACCTCATTTTGAATCGGTAGACGACAATCCTTATTTGGATGATTTCTATACTGATATGCAGAGATGGGCCTTCAATCTTCAGGTATACTTCTTAAATAGTCGTTTTGCTCAGTTAAAACAAATTCAAGAAAGTGGGATCAATATAATTCAGGACAGAACTATATATGAGGATGCCCATATTTTTGCTCCCAATCTTCATGCGATGGGTTTAATGACTACCAGAGATTTTGATAATTATAAAACACTTTTTGATTTGATGGCTTCTTTTGTAAGCCCTCCTGATTTATTAATTTACTTAAGAGCTTCTGTACCTACTCTTGTTGAGCAAATTCAATCTCGTGGAAGAGAATATGAATCCAGTATTCGAATTGACTATTTAACACGTTTGAATGAGCGTTATGAAGCATGGATTTCTGGATATGACAAAGGTAAATTATTGATAATCGAAACAGATGATTTAGACTTTAGTAAGAACCAAGAAGATTTAGGTTTTATTGTTGACAAGGTTAATGCTGAACTGCACGGTTTGTTCTAGAATACTCAAATCTTATCTTGTTTAATTTTTGTCATGGACGAAAAGAAATCCTTTACACACTTTCAGGGTCAAACGACTCCTTTTCCATTAGGTATTCATGTTGATACTGCGAAAGGAATGTATATTACTGATAAATCTGGTAAGAGATATCTAGATTTAGTAGCTGGTGTTTCTGCATGTATACTTGGCCATTCTCATCCTGCTGTTGTTAATGCTATCAAAGAACAAGCGAATAAGTATCTTCATGTTATGGTATATGGAGAATTTATTCAGGATCCACAATTGAATTTAGCGAAAAAAATTGCTTCACTTTTACCACCCTCTTTAAATTGTACATATTTTGTTAATTCAGGCACAGAAGCCATTGAAGCTTCTATGAAGCTGGCTAAGAGGATAACAGGAAGATCAGAGATGATTTCGTGTAAAGATTCTTACCACGGTAGTACTCATGGTACGCTAAGTATTATCGGCTATCAAGGATCTAAACTAAAATTTAGACCTCTTCTTCCTGATTGCAATCAAATTCGATTTAATGATATTGGGAGTCTTAATAAAATTACTTCAAGAACCGCGGCGGTTATTATTGAACCTGTTCAGGGAGCTTCAGGATTTATTACTCCTGAGGAAGGGTTTTTAGAGGCGATTAGGTTGCGGTGCAATAAAACGGGTACCTTTTTAATTTTCGATGAGATTCAAACTTGTTTTGGTCGAACGGGTCATTTGTTTGGAATAGATACTTTCCAGGTAGTTCCTGACATCTTGTGCATGGCGAAAGGAATGGGAGGAGGTATGTCTATAGGGTCATTTACCACCTCTACTGAAAATATGCATTCTTTAAGAGAAAACCCAATTCTCGGTCATATTACCACATTCGGAGGACACCCAATTTCATGCGCAGCATCATTAGCTACACTTAATATACTTTGTGAATCATCTATTTTAGACGAAATCCCCGCAAAAGAGGCTCTATTTAGGACATTGCTTGTTCATTCTAGGATTAAATATATTTCAGGAAGAGGACTTATGTTAGGTATCCACTTTTTTGAGGCCGAATCAGCTGTTCATTTGGTGAAAAGAAGTATGGAAATGGGTATTATTACTTTTTTCTTTTTGCATACAAAAACAGCTGTAAGATTAAGTCCCCCTCTTATTATATCCGAACTCGAGATTAGAAAATCTGCTAAAATAATTCTGAGTATTTTAGATGAATCATTTTTTCTAACTAAGAGTTAGACCTAATCTAAATTACTCCAAAACATTTTTTTTGCTTATGTTTTATTTGTAAAAAGCGTAATTTTGTTTAAAATTACTAAATATGATCAATCAGAAAATTCAAGAATCGCTGAATAAACAAGTTTTGGCAGAGGGAGCGTCCTCTCATTTATACCTTGCAATGGCCTCGTGGGCTGATACAAAAGGTTTTCAAGGTGTCGCAAAATTTTTTTATAGTCAATCAGATGAGGAAAGACTTCATATGATGAAATTGGTAAAATATATTAATGAAAGGGGAGGGCATGCTCACATTCCGGCGATCAAAGAGCCTCTGAAGATTTTTGATTGTTTAACTCATGTATTTCAAGATTTTTTGAATCATGAGGTTAAGGTCTCTGGTTTAATTAATAATTTAGTTCATACTTGTTTAGAAAACAAAGACTATACTACGCACAATTTCATGCAGTGGTACGTTGCAGAGCAAATTGAGGAGGAAGCTATGGCGAGAACCATTTTAGACAAATTAAAACTGATCGGAGATGATAAGGGTGGTTTATATCTATTTGATAGAGATATCAATCAATTAAATCCGACTGTTTCAGGTGGAATACTTCCAGAATGATTGTACATCGTGAAAGAAAAAAGTTTCTTCATATGTATAATCTAATCTCGGAGGTTTAACTTTTTAAATTCATTCTCAAGAATTTCATTTAGCGCAATAGAATCTATCTGCTTCGCGATAATCTTTTTATTTGCGTCTAACAAATAAAGTCTTGGTGTTCCCATGATATTATATTTCCCTCTGAAATTAGATTTATTTTCGATATCAATTACATTTATCCAAGATTCTAATGCTTGATCAATAATAAATTCCTGCCACATTTCTTTATCAAATTCTGTACAAACAGCATACATTTTCACGCCATTATTAGCATAATTTTCAATGATTTCTTTCACTTTGGGTGTTTCTGTTTTACAATGTCCACAGTCTGGGTCATAAAAGAATAAGGCAGTGAATGGTGCATCTATTTCATGTAGACTTTGATTTTGACCTCTTTCATCTGGGATTTCTAAAAAGGGTGCCACAGTACCAATAAGATTTGGGCTTATTCGCATGGCTTTGTCTATAATATTGGTCAATTTCACTTGATCTATCCAGGGAGTCTGTTGAGTGATAAAGTAAGTAAACACAAGGTGGACAAAAACCGCATCTTGACCCATAATTTTGGAAGATTCGTAATGGTGTGTTGCCCAATTGATTACATATTTAAATAATTCGCTGCTGGCCCTTACTTTTTCAATAAGATCATCCAATGATTTATTGATAGAATCTGGAGCCTGAAGGGTATATTCATTAAGATATTTCTCCATTTTTTCGTGAAAAATTGGCGTTCTAATCATTCGGTCATCTGTTAAATCAAAGTGATCCCAATAATGTTTTTTGAAATAATTAAAAGCAAATCGGTCATCTATCTTGCCATTTTCTCCCAAAGGAGATTCTGGAATTATAATTGGATCCATTGCTTTTAGTAATTTTGTAAAAAAAGTATCTGAATTTTTTTCAATAAAATCCTCTTTAAAATCCTGCACCTGTTTATTGACATTTATTAACTTCTCTTGTGCATTGTTTTTTTTAACTGAGTTTTCTTCGGTATTATCAAGTTCTTCTTTGATTTTGCTTGCCTCGATTCCCTTTTTTAGTGTATATTTTTGATATTGGTAAAATTTTTCATTTTCGCTTGAACCTTTAATTTTCATTTCGGCAATCAAATTTTTAATGTTTGATTCGAGACTAAAACTCATTGTTTTATCAATCACTATTTGAAAATATTGTTGGTCTGGAAGTAAAATAAAATACATTCCTTTATCAAATTTGTTTGCAGAAATGAATTCAAATGATTCATTTTTAGCTTCTACTGTATCTTTTACATATTGTTTATTTCCATAATAATAACCCATTAAGACTTCCCCGTCCATCATTCCCTTTATTTTTCCTGAAATGACATGGTCTTGAGCGGAAACATGAGTGAAAGTAATGCTACTAAGTATTAAGAATAATATTTTTTTCATTAAAAAAAATTTAGATTTTAGCAAAGATAATTTTTTATCGAAAATAAATACAAAAAACAATCTATCCTATCAAATTAAATATATTTGCAGGGTCAATTTAAATATAGATGAATAAACTAGATTTTACTTTGAAAGAGGAATATATAGAACTCAATAAACTTCTAAAAATTCTATGCCTTGTGGAAAGTGGTGGTCAAGCTAATCAACTTATTATTCAGGGAAAAGTGCTTTATAACGGAGAGATTGATCTACGAAAAAGATTAAAGTTAAAAAAGGGTGATGAAATTCTTTTTTTAGAAACATTGATTAAAATTATCTAATGAAATTTGAAGATGAAATAAATCGTCGACGCACTTTTGCTATTATTTCTCATCCGGATGCAGGTAAAACTACCCTAACTGAAAAATTGCTTCTCTTTGGTGGCGCAATCAATATTGCTGGCGCCGTTAAGTCAAATAAGATTAAAAAGACAGCCACGTCGGATTTTATGGAGATTGAGCGACAGAGAGGAATTTCTGTAGCTACTTCAGTGATGGGATTTGAATATTTGGGTAAGAAGATTAATATTCTAGATACGCCCGGTCACCAAGATTTTGCTGAGGATACTTTTCGAACACTTACAGCTGCCGATTCTGTTATTGTTGTATTAGATGTCGCAAAAGGTGTGGAGCCCCAGACAGAGAAACTTGTGAAAGTCTGTCGTATGCGAAAGACACCCATTATCATTTTTATTAATAAACTAGATCGTATTGGGAAAGATGCTTTTGATTTACTTGATGAAATAGAAAGTAAATTATTGATTAAGGTTCGTCCATTAACTTGGCCCATAGGTATGGGGTCAAACTTAAAAGGAGTATATAATCTCTATGAAAATAATTTAGTGCTTTATTCGCCAAATTCATCTGAACGCGTCTCAGAAACAGTTTCTATTTCAGATATAAACACAGATGATTTAGACAATCAAATTGGTCATAATGATGCCTCCATACTTCGCGAGGAAGTAGAATTAGTAGAATCAGTTTACCCTGAATTTGATAATGAAGTATATTTAAATGGAAACATCTCTCCAGTTTTTTTTGGTTCCGCAATCAATACCTTCGGAGTTCAAGAGTTGTTAAACTGCTTTTTAGATATTGCGCCTTCTCCTCTTCCTAAAGAATCTGAAGAGCGTTTGGTAGATCCATATGAAGAAAAGTTTACAGGTTTTATTTTTAAGATTCATGCTAATATGGATCCAAAACACAGAGATCGACTTGCATTTGTTAAAATTGTGTCGGGTATGTTTCGAAGGAATACCAATTATAAACACATTCGTTTAGGTAGAAATATAAAATTTTCTAGTCCAACTGCCTTTATGGCCGAGAAAAAATCTATTATCGATGAGGCATATCCCGGTGATATAGTTGGACTTCACGATACAGGGAATTTTAAGATTGGAGATACTCTGA
The DNA here is from genome assembly GCA_002707145.1 of Flavobacteriales bacterium. Next base: position 101,667 of record PAMD01000003.1, read on the forward strand.
CTGAAGGTGAGCAAATTAAATATAAAGGAATTCCAAGTTTCTCTCCTGAAATGTTTCGTTTTATAAACAATGCTGACCCGATGAAGTCTAAGCAGCTTGCAAAAGGCGTAGAACAGTTAATGGACGAAGGAGTCGCTCAACTTTTTATCATGAAGACAAACGGTCGAAAATTGATTGGTACTGTTGGAGCGCTTCAATTTGAGGTGATTCAATACAGACTAAAGCATGAGTATGGTGCCTCATGTTCGTATGAAAACCATAATATTCACAAAGCATGCTGGATTTCTTGCAATAATAAAGAACAGTTTCAAAAGTTCAAAAAAGTCAAGTATCGTTCTATGGCCTTAGATAAATTTGGTAGAGATGTTTTTATGGCTGATTCTGCTTTTACCATTCAGATGGCCCAACAAAAATTTCCAGATGTTAAATTTCATTTTACCTCAGAATTCGATTTAGCCTAGTTTTTTATCCACTTTTTTGATTCGTCTCCCACCTTAATAATATAGATTCCTTTTGGTAAACTTGAGATATCTATTTTAGTTTCTGGTTGAAGGAGTAATTTATTGTCTATTAATTCTCCTTGAAAAGTATATAATTGATACATTTTCTGCTCGTTGCAAGTAATTGTGAGTAAATTACTAGCCGGATTTGGATAAATATCAAACAAACTTTTTTTGCTGAAATCTAGATTTTCTAGTACCTCATCTAATGTTTCAATTTTTGAAGAATATATTCCATTTCCGTGAGTAGCCACAACAATTAGACTATCTGCTGCTCTAGTTTTTACTTGTTCGCACACGACGTTTCCAATACTATTTTTGCCCATTTTAGCCCATAGCGTTTCGTTTCCCTGAATTTGATATGTAGCATATAAGCCGGTGCTTGTTGCAACAAAATACAAGGTTTCTTCTCCAAACGGCATAATAGAAGCCCACCTACATGAAGGGCCACTTCCTTGACCATTTGCTTGCTCCTCCAGATTTCCTCCAGCTCGTTGCCAAGTTTCACCTCCATTACTTGTAAAGTATAGGCTGTATACCTCATAATTTGAAAATACAGCTATAGCTATGTCTCCATTTTCAGGGTGAATTGCTATGTGATTAATATGGGCGGATGCGTGGAAGAAATCTCCAGAAGACATACCCATTCCAGGTTGGTACAAACAAGTAATATTCGTGACTATGGGATTATTACTATCCGCCTCATCAATTCTATACAGTTGTTGTTTGTCTGTACCTACATAAAGTCTATTTTCTGGATTTGTTTTTGTAATACTGATAGAACTAATCTCTCGATTCGATAAGTCTAAGTCAATTTCCTGAGACCAACCAGTAGAAATAGAATCCCATTCATTAGTGAGTTCTATATCATTTAAATTTGATTGCCTCCAGATAATCGATTTATTGGGATAATACATTATATTTTCAGTTACGGGATCAACTACAAAAGGATGAATAAAAAGAGATTCATCTGCACCTATAGGATCTATTCTTCTGTGATTTAATCTATTTCCATTATCATCAATGGTTAGTTTATATACCTTTCCTCTTTGAATAGACATATAATAGATATCCTCTTCCTCAGTAATATATGCAAAAGCTCCATCTCCATTGAGAGGCATAACCCATGGGTTGTTGGGGTCTAGAGAGTTTGTATAGAAATTTCCATTATCTTGAAAACCACCTAGCAAACTATTGCTAACTTTTTTTTCATTGAAGCTTACATTATACAACTGAGTGGTATAATAACCATTATTAATAGAGTTCCAAGATACAGTTTCCTGAAGATAATTATCTGTGATAAATATTCCACCGTCGTTGGCACTTATCAATATCGTGGGTGAAGAACTCATAAAAGCAATTTCATGTTGATCAGGGTGGTGGTTCTCATAAATTTGAAAGTCGGGAAACTCGGTACCCTTTTCATATCCGCCAATTTGATTAGTATTTTGAGAACTAGTAAAGCCATCTGTAGATACATATAAGTTTGTTCCTCCAATAAATATGTGCTCTTCATTTATTGGACTCACTGCTATAGTCAAATTATAGGATCCTTGGGCATAAAAGTTATCAAATTTCATTTCCATTCCAGAAGGAATAAATTCAGATTTATTCTCCCATACTCCCATTTGGTTCGTAGTGTTATATTCGGAAAAAGTGTATTTCCAAAGACTACAATGTTCAATTTCATCACTAAATGTGATAGAAGACTGACCTTCACCAGGAGTAACAGCTATAAAGTATAATTCATTTTCATTTTGAGGATTTATAGCCATTCTAATTCGGTCGTATGTGGAGGGCCAGTTATTTGGGGTGATATTATTCCAGTTTTGACCATCTTCACTTCTCCATATGCCCTTATCTTCTCCATCACTACTGAGTGTAGCATAGATTATTCCATTTTGACTAACTTCTAATTCAGTGAAATATGCACTGTTAGACACAGATCCTAATTCTAAGGACCAAGTTTCCCCACCATTTATACTTCTATGAATTCCGCCATAACTGGCAGCATATATAATATCTATGCTTTCTACTGTATGGTCAATTTCAATATCCCATATTAAGTCCCAGATATTATCAAATTCCTCAGGACTATTACTGGCAGTACTTATTAATGAATTCCAGGTTAATCCATTGTCGGTTGTCTTGTATATTCCATTTCCAAAAAAATAAGCATCATTTCCAGAAGCCGAATTTCCGTATGCCTCTCCAGTTCCATAATACCATGTATTATTGTGATTTTCTCGCGTATCTTGTTTTAGACTTGTCACATTATGAAGCATTTCTGAATCGGTAAGTTTTTGCCAAGATTCTCCAAGGTTTTCTGAACGCCATAAGCCCCCAGAAACCCCTCCAGCAATAATTATATTTTCATCTCTAGTGTCTAATGCCATAGCTCTAGTTCGACCTCCTACATTAAAAGGGCCTCTCTGAATCCAAGACTCAATCAGTGAACTATTACTTGGAATACTTTGAGAAAAAGCAATTTCTCTAGAACGAATATTTTTGGGTATTTTTTTTGTTTCTGGATTCACTAGTCTCGATGAATACCAATTTATCATGTTCTGTGGATCTTCGTTATTGCCTATTCCCATCCCAGCAATTTTAAATTTCTTTTTTTTAGATTTTAATTGCTTTGCATGTTCTATCTTATAAGAATTACTCACTTTATCTGTAATGTATTTAACGATTACAAAAAAACTCAGAAGTAAGATTAAGGCGATAAATTTTTTCATATTAATCAAGTTTAGACTTTAAATATAACAAAACAAAAAAAGCCTCAATTTACATTGAGGCTTTTTTTGTTTTATATTTTTCAATAGGATACTTCCGATTGATGAATTTTCTTTTTGAATACAATACTACCTTCTTCATCGAAAACTTGAAGGGTACATATTCTTTTTCTATTTTGTCCTTCAACCTTAACTCGAGCAAAATTTCCTTTTAGGTTTCCTTTGGGACTTAGGCCTGGGAATTTTAACTCATACAAAGGGTATGCATAGTCTCTCTCTTCTTTAATAAGTTCGGTTTCATTAGTGTCTCCAGTAATGAAAACAACACCATTGATTCTGGACAAGTGAAGCCTTCTCATCAATTCTTCTTGCTCATGAGTATAAGCGTCAAAAGGTTCATAGTCTTCTCCGGGAGAAAGAACACTATTTCCTAAAATAATAAATTTAAATGCGGCATTTGACCCCATAATTTCGTTGATAAATCGATTCATTTGATTGTCACCAAAAAAATGTGGCTCTTCGTGCTCAGGATCAGTTCTAAACATTCGGTTATCTAGCATAAATATTTCTATATCCTCGTAATCATACTTTTTATAAACTCCGTATTCTCGAAATGAATAATTATATGTTTTTTTGGGAGCATTTGGCCAATATAAATTGAAGGCCATTAAAGAAGAATCTTTTAGAGCAAATCTGGTATCTGATGTATTTAACCCGAAATCTTTGGCATTCCAGGTGGCAATGTTAGGCATTCGTTTCATGAATCGGTTTACCTTTTCTCGTTTTCGAATATATTCGTACTTCTCTAGCATCCCTTTGAAAGAATTGACCTCTTTTTTATTAAAATGAACATTGTTTCCCATCCATACCATAAAGTCAGATTCTATTTCGTACATCACGTCTAGTATTCCATCTCCCTTGTCTGAATCTAAGGAAATATTGAGGTCATGACCCAATAGAAAGTAAGTGTCTGCCAAATAATTTCTTGGAGTGTATATATCCATATCTTCCTCTACTAGAACTGAGTCTAAATATATTTCTATGTGGTATTCAGTATCTGGTACAAGTTCCTCCAAGGTCAATACTAAAGGAATTTCAGGACCATTGTTGTAGGTTGATACATAAAAGTCGTACCAGCTTGAATTATTATAACTTTTTGGGTCAGTTATGTCATATATCAAAGTTTTATTTCGATCCTCATCAAAGTTCTGTAGTTTTATCGTGACTTGTTTTACATGCTCAGAAACAAGCAACCACATCTGAGCATGATAATTATCTATATAAGAGAGCATTGGACCGGCAATCAAATTAGATTCTTCAGAGCTATTTTTTCTCTTCTGAGCCTCTGACGAGTTAATATTAAAAAATATAGCAAGCGCTAATAAAAGTAAATACTTATTCATGGTGTTATTTTTTCTTTGAAAGGGTAAATATATGTAAATTGATTGTAATCAAAAACCCCGCCGAAGGGCGGGGTTTTTAAAATAAGGGATGATTATTTTACGTCAATTAATTCTACATCAAATTCTAATGTAGCTTTGGCTGGGATCACAGGCGGATGACCATTTTCTCCATAGGCCAAGTGATGCGGGATAAAAAAAGTAGCTTTTCCGCCCACTCTGAGTTGAGCTATCCCTTCATCCCAACCTTTTATGACCATTCCTTCTCCTAGAGTGAAGTCTATTGGCTCTCCTCGATCAACAGACGAATCAAATACAGTTCCATCCATTAAACGGCCGGTATAATGTACAGAAACGACTTTCCCAATTAAGGCATTTTTACCTTCTCCCTTGATTTTATTTGCAATAACTAGTCCAGATTCTGTTGTACGAGCATTTGGGTATTTTTCTTTAATTTGATCTAAGACTTTCTTTGCCTCTTTTATATGTTTTTCTTGTTGATTATTTTCATAGTTTTTCAATTCATTAGCGAATATTGTAGGAGCATCAAATTTATTTGCCAACTTCCCAACTCTATTTAGGGTAATCTTTTCTAGTATATCATCTTGTTGAATAGAATTTACAATATCCATCCCATCAATGACATGTCCAAATACAGTATGTTTATTATCCAACCAATCTGTGGCAATATGAGTTATAAAAAATTGAGATCCATTTGTTCCTGGTCCGGCATTTGCCATTGACAATATTCCCCCGCTATTATGTTTAAGATCAGGATGAAATTCATCAGGAAAATTGTATCCAGGACCACCAATTCCAGAACCTTTTGGACACCCCCCTTGGACCATGAAATTATCTATAACACGATGAAATTTTAATCCATCATAATAGGGAGCTTCGATTTTTTTTTCTTTGTTGGGAATCTTTCCTTCTGCAAGTCCAACAAAGTTAGCGACCGTCATAGGACACTTTTCAAATTCCAAATTCAATACAATTTTTCCTTTATTAGTTAGCATTTCTGCATATAATCCTTCTTTCATCTTACTTAATTATTTCCATCAGTTCTACGTCAAAAATTAATGTGGCATTAGGGGGAATTACTCCTCCAGCTCCTCGAGCTCCGTATGCTAATTGGGAAGGAATAATAAACTTTGCTTTGCCTCCTACAGAAAGAAGAGCGATCCCTTCATCCCATCCAGGAATAACTTTTCCTAAACCTATAGGAAATTCGATAGGATCGCCACGGTCCAGTGAAGAGTCAAATACAGTTCCATCTACCAAACTTCCCGTATAATGAACTTTGACAGTTTGAGAGGTTTGTGGTTTTGGTCCTTCTCCTTCTTTTTCCATGAAATACATCAAGCCACTAGCAGTTTTAATTGATCCTTTGGTAATTTCTATTAGATCTAATTTTTCCTGTGCAGCTTTTTCAATGGAGAGAAGTTCGGCTTCAGCTTGAGCATCATTAAAGACATTTGGGGCATCAAAATTCTTTGCTTTTTTACCCTCTCTTTTAATTACAACTGAAATTAAAGTATCATTTTGTTCAATATTATTGATGACCATTTGAGATAGTGAATCAATAGCATGTCCGAAAACAGAATGCTTTCCATCAAGCCAAGGAGTTTCTTTGTGCGTGATGAAAAATTGTGATCCGTTTGTTGTAGGACCAGAGTTTGCCATCGATAATATTCCAGGACCAGAATGGGATAGATCTGGATGGAATTCATCTGCAAATTTATATCCAGGGTCCCCCTGACCATTGCCTTGAGGACAGCCGCCCTGAATCATGAAATCCTTAATTACTCGATGAAAAACTAAACCGTCATAGTAAGGGACACCTAGATCTTTTTCATCATTCTTAATACTTCCCTCAGCCAAACCTACAAAATTTGCAACTGTTAGTGGGGCTCTTTGGAATTCTAACACTAAATTAATTACTCCTTTATTGGTGGTCATTTGAGCAAACATTCCTTTGTCCCTAAGAGTGACTGGCATTAATAGTTCTTTTTCATTTCCAGTTTCTTTGGAAGATTGTTCTCCTTTGGATGCGCATGATTGTGCCCCAATACCAAATAAAATTCCACAAACAAAAATTAATTTTTTCATTTTATATTTTTTAAAATTAGAAAGCGAATATACTTCATTTATTTTGCTCAATTTTTATTTTAACAATTTTTAGCATTGGCCATAATTTCTTTTTCATAATTAGGCAATACTTTTTTAAATTTTGCTATTGCATCCTCTAGTGTACCATGAAAAATACCACCAGCAGCATTTACATGGCCACCTCCGTTAAAATGTGCCTTAGATAATAAATTTGAACGAAAATTATTTTGACTGCGAAAAGAAATTTTCACTCTGTCTTGGTCTTGAACAAAAAAAGCAGTGAGAATAATATTTTCAATGGATAATGCGTAATTAACAAAACCCTCTGTATCTCCTTTCTCAAAATTAAAATGAGCTAATTCTTCAGAACTCAAACTCATAATTGCTGTATTGTATTCATTTAGTACTTCCATTTTATCATTTATGCAGTAGCCAAGTAGTTTTAATTTACTTTCTTTGTTGTTATCAAAAAGTTTGTGGTGAACAAGAGATGTATTTAGCCCAATTTCGATAAGATTTGCTGCTATATGATGGGTTTTTGCATCCACTGAGGAGAAACGGAAGGAACCTGTGTCTGTCACCAGACCAGTATAAATACATTTTGCAATGTCAGTATTGATATATTCCATCCAGTCCATATAATCAATAAATTCAAAGATTAATTGAGCGGTAGAGGAAGCTCCTGGAATTGAGTAGCAAAAGTCAGCAAATGAACTAGGATCTTGATGATGATCAATCATTACAAATTTTGCATTGACTTTTTCTAATGAATTGAACATCATATCTGTTCGTTTTAAATTATTGAAATCAAGACAAAATATTAATTTAGCTTCCTGAATTAATTCTTCTGCCTTTTGCTCATTTCCCTCAAATTCAATGACCTCATCATTGAAGGGAAGCCATTTAAGAAAGAGTGGATAGCTGTTAGGAACAATCAAACTTACATGATGGCCTAATTCTAATAACACTTGATATAAAGCCAGAGATGAGCCCATGGCATCTCCATCTGGACTTCTATGAGTGGTTATAAGGATATTTGGCTTAGTTTTAAGTAAATTTTTAAGACCAGTATAACTTTTATTTTTCATAGCTATAAAATTAGTCATTTAATGTGATAGTTACTTCAATTTTAATTAACTAGTGATTATTAAAAGTTTTTACTTAATTTCATGCGTTCAAAAAAAAACATAAAAAATGTCAATAAACAGAACTTTTACAATGCTCAAGCCCGATGCTATTCAAAATGGTTATATCGGGGCAATTTTAGAAAAAATAAATTCAGCTGGTTTTCGAATCGTCGCAATGAAAATGACTAGATTGACCAAGTCTGATGCAGAAGCATTTTACTCTGTTCATGCGGACAGACCTTTCTTCCGTGAATTAGTCGAATACATGACTTCAGGGTCTATCATTTCAGCTATTTTGGAAAAAGATAATGCAGTGGATGATTTTAGAACATTGATTGGTGCAACTGACCCCTCAGAGGCAGCGGAAGGAACCATCCGTAAAATGTTTGCAGAATCTATTTCAGCTAACGCAATTCATGGTTCAGATTCTAAAGAAAATGCCGCAATTGAATCTGCTTTTCACTTTTCGGGCAGAGAAATTTTTTAAGACAGATTTACATTAATCAAATCTTTTTTTACATTTTTTGTCAAACCCTCATTATAAATAGATACATGTCTGTCAAACGTATATCAATATTCATGTAAATTTGCAAGATTCAAGAAACAGTAATAGATATATGTGTGAAAGATAAAACTACTTTACTCTTGCTTTAGTATATTTAATCGGTTCTGTCGCATTAATTTGACCTCTATCTAAAAATCCTATTTGAATTTAGATTTATGCTACTAATAAAAGGAAAGTTTTGAAATAGGACTTGTTAGAATCAACGATTTGATTCTTTCTAATAATACTTCTTCAATACCTGCGAGTGTCCTTTGGGCGGATTCAAACTCTTTGAAACCAGTGTCAATAGCAATTCTTCTCTTGATGTTTCTGTGGTCTTGTTCAACACAATTATTAAGGTATTTACACCTCCTAATTTTGATGTTTTTATTCCANAAATTATTTCTGTTAACNGNTCTAATAGCNGTNAAATTAGAACCACTTTTATCAATATTAATAACCCTTGGATTNTGATTATTAGCAATGGCTTTATTGAAGAANTTNTGAGCAGAACCTTTCATTCTTCTTTTGGTTAGAAGNAAGTCAACGGTGTCTCCAAATTTATCAACAGCTCTATAAAGATACCTGTCTTTACCAGCTACCTTAATATAGGTTTCGTCCATTCTCCAGCTGGTGC
>PAMD01000001.1 GCA_002707145.1 Flavobacteriales bacterium
AGTTTTCCATAGCAGGAGCTTGAGTAATGATACCAATGTTTGCACCATAAACTACATTGGAGGTTACTGTTACATCAGCAAATACTTGATCTACATAACGTTCAGGTTCTACTGTAACTGTAACAGATCCAACCATTCCATTTGCGGCATGTTGACCAACAGAGCAGTCATAATAGTATGAACCAGCAACATCAAATGTTATTGAACCCATTTCTCCAGCTCCTTGAATAGGTAGTGATGTTACTTCAGATGGATTACCAAATGAATCTCCTGTAATTGAATTTGAAGCAAAGTTAACATCATGTGTTCCACCTTGACTTGTCCAAGTTACAATATCTCCAACCGTTATGGATAATGTTTCTGGAGTATATGTGAATCCAGGACCAACAACAACATTGTGCACTGTTTGTGCAATTGTCATGATTGGAAATAGGGTAATAGCAATAGCCATCACACCACTAAAAAAATTCTTCTTCATCTGAGGGTTTTTTGAGTTAATAAAGATTAATTAAAAAAATAAGTTCTTTTTTAGAACCAATAAAATATTGTTAAACCAGATAAATTTAGAACAATATGTGATGGAAAGCAAATTATTAAACTTTTTTGATTTTGTAGAAAAGTATCAATTATTGAGTAAAACAATTAATTAATATCAATTTGAAGAGAAAGGTATACCATTCTTCCCACTCTTGGACCTCCGTATACTTGATAAGTGAAATTATTCAGGAGGTTAGATGCACCTAATTTTAGAGTTGAGTATATGGAAGGGAAAGACTTATTAATTTGTGCATCTAGTTGAGTATAGGTAGGAACTAAACCTGTGAATTGGGGGGATCCCTCAAAAAGAAAACCTTCTACCCATTTGTAATTAACACTAAAGCCCCAATTTCGTGAGTTTGGCATAAGATTAAGATCTCTTCCGGTAATTCCAATATTGTATTTGTGTTCAGGAGTATTGTAGGCAGGAATGATAGGATCATCAGTTCCAGCTTTATTGAGCTTGTTGAAAGAGTAGTTGGCATTTAATGTAATACTTTGACTAAGAAAGTAGTTTAAACCAATTGTAAAGCCTTGGGTAGTTACTCCTTCAGATGCATTAGCTGCAAGACGATATGGTTGTATCGAACTGTATGACAAATCACGGTAATTATCTATTGTATCTCCAACAGCAGTTGCCCACCCATTAATTATATCTGTGCTGTCACTTACCATAGTTGAACCAAATTTAAATGATGCGCCACTTTGATATCCAATAAAATCTGTATAGCTACTAAAATATGCACTTGCGTCAACATAAAGTTTGTTAAGTATAGTTGTTCTATATCCTATTTCGATTGTTTTAACTTTTTCTGGGCTGATTGGTGAAATTTGTAATAAACCACCAAGTAGTGCGTCGGGATTGACGTATTCACCAATGAAATACTGTTCTAAGGAATCTAGATTTGCAAAGTACTGCTCGAACCCAAAGCCATTAAGATTTCCAAGTAGAATTCCTTGTCCAGCATTATAATTTAAGTACTGGTCAGTTAGTGTGGGGTTTCTAATTGCTGATGAAAGAGATACTCTAATAACGTCTTTTTCTGAGGGAGTATATACAATCGAGGCTGCAGGTGAGATTAGATAATCAAAGTTTTGATTTTTATCCATGCGAATAGATCCTGCCAACTTAAGAGTGTTACTTAGAAAATCTCTATTATACCCCATGTAAACACCATATTCTTTATTTGTAATGTCTATCGTATTAACGATTGTGTCAATTGTAAATACGTAGGAGCTATCAATGATTTCTTCAAACACAGGTACGAAAGGATTTGTACTTACATTAACAAGAGTAGTGTCGTAATTAACTATTTGGTTTCCTTGATCATCTAGGCTATAGATGTTCTTATAACTTTGAATGTACCCATCATCAAATATACTTCCATTTGAATTAGGTGCATACATTCGTGCATTTGCTCCAACAACAAATTTATTAAGCCCTAGATCAAATTTGTATTCGGCGTGTGCATGATACAACCTTGAACGGTCATAAAACATTGTACCACCAACAAGGTTTCCCTGATTATCATATCTTGTCTGGCTTGTAATTTCATCAAATGCTTCTTGGAATTCAGGTGATCCGGGAACTAAGAAGCTATTTCCGAATTGCCCAACATATGAGTCCATGTAATCTTGGGTTTCCTCATGAAATTCCTGAAATATTTCAGGATTATTATCTAATATTTCATTCATGTCTGTATACCAATTTTGGTATGCATTGGGAATTCCAACAGGAATTCCATTTTCATCTAGAATAGTTTCTCCAGTAACTGGATCTGTTTCAAAAAAAGGAATATCAAGAACATCTATCCAGCCTGGAATTTCAAGGATTTGAGGAATAATACTTTGAGTCCAATAACCACTATATTCTTCACTAAATTTTTTCTTACTCATTTGCATGTTCTGAAGACTAATCGCAGTTGCTACAGCATCGTATGAGTTTCCTGCATCTTCATGTGTTTCATACAAACGTATAAAAAATTTATCTTTTTGTCTAAATTCTATTCTATTCTGAAAAAACTCTAAATCTTTTAAACTATATCTATTGTCTCCTTGATAAACGGTAGTTCCATTTCCATAATTAGTGGCATAGATTAATTCTGTTTTTGCAGTTGGTTTAAAGAAAAATGCAGCATTCATTTTTGTGTTTTCAGTATCATAATCTACTAGATCTTCTTCTCTATAACCTGGTCTATGGAAACTTCCTAACCCAGGAGCAAGAGCAAAATTACTGAATGAAGAATATTCTTCGTCACCATATCTATTTACCGCATCATATCCCCCAGGATTAGAGGGTTCTGTTGGAGAATCGAAGGCCTGATCGTAATTATTTGCTACCCAGTCAGAAGCTGTCATTCGATAATAATTTAATTTATAACCGAATTTATCTTCTCCATTTTTGTTTTTTATACTTTGCGCCCAACGTATGGCAATTTCATTTAAGTTTCTGGCACCACCTTTAACTTGAGCAGAAAACCCCGGAAACTGAAAAGGATCTTTGGTCTCCATACTAATAACACCGTTAAATGCATTTGGTCCATAAAGAGATGAATTAGCTCCAACCACAATTTCAACTTTTTTAAGATCTAGTTCTGACGAACCAAGAAAATTACCCAGAGAAAAGTTTAATCCTGGAGATTGATTGTCTACTCCATCTATAATTTGAAGAGATCGAACAGGTGAGGTTGAATTGAAGCCTCTAGTATTAATTATTTTAAACCCCATACTTGCGGAGGTTACATCAACTCCTTTGAGTGCACCTAAACCTTCATAAAAACTAGCTGCAGGTGTTTCTTTAATCGCAATGACGTCCATTGCTTCAACAGTGATTGGGGATTGTTTTTGTTTATCTGTAAGTCGAGAATCTACAATGATTATCTCTGAAAGAAGCTGTTTGTCTTCACTCAAGTATACTTTAATTGGCGAGGAAGATTCAACGATAATAATTTTTTTTTCAAATCCAATAAATGAAACCTCTATTTCAATTGGTAATTTATAAGAATCAATTTGGAATAAACCGTCAATGTCAGTCATAGTTCCTTTACCAATTTCAGGAATAATAACATTTGCACCTACTAAAGTTTCTTTAGATTTTTTATCATAAACGGTACCATTGATTAAATTTTGAGAAAATAATGAGCCAAATGTTATAAATAGTACTACTAAAGTTAAGATTCTTTTTGAAATCATTTTTTAAAAGTTTAATCAAAAATAGTAAAATTATGTTCATAAGTGAATGTTGGATAGAGTAGATGTGTAACAAGTTGAATACCAAAAATTTAAGCTACATTGACGTGGCATTAATTGGAATATGGTTTTTATTCATCATTCATTTTAAATTATGTCCCATTTTATCTTTTTTCGTCTTCAGATAAAATTCATTGTATTGGTTGGTATCAATTTCAATAGATATGTTTTCAACAATTTCTAAACCATATCCTATTAGACCAGCTCTTTTTTTTGGGTTATTGGTCATTAGTTTGAGCTTCCTAACTCCTAGATCTCTTAGGATTTGAGCACCTACACCGTAATCTCTTTCATCAGCTTTGAAACCTAGTTTTTCATTTGCCTGAACTGTATCATAACCCTCTTGTTGTAGTTTATAAGCTTTCATTTTGTTAATGAATCCTATACCACGTCCCTCTTGGTTCATATAGACAATAACTCCTCGACCTTCACTTTCAACATTTTTCATTGCCTGAGCAAGCTGTTTTCCACAGTCGCATCTGCATGAGCCAAAAATATCTCCAGTTATACAGGATGAATGAACTCTTACAAGTATTTCTTCTTCTGGTTCCCATGATCCTTTGTAAAGTGCTATGTGGTCTCTTCCAGTATTTGTTTGTTTATATGCAGTAAGAGTGAAGTTTCCATGTTCTGTTGGAAGTTCTATTGTCTCAAGTTTTTGGATTAAGCTTTCTTTTTTCATTCTATATGCGACTAAATCTTCTATAGATATGAGTTTTAATTGATGTTTTTTTGCTATTTCTTTTAGCTGTGGAAGCCTTGCCATGGTTCCATCCTCGTTCATTATTTCTACAATAACACCAGCTGGTTTTAAGCCAGATAATCTGGCTAAATCTACAGCTGCTTCTGTATGCCCAGTTCTTCTTAAGACTCCCCCATTTTTGGCCTTCAGTGGAAATATATGCCCTGGTCTACCTAAATCGTTTGGTTGTGTTTTTGGATCAATCAATGAGAGAATTGTCATTGCACGATCCTTAGCTGAAATTCCTGTAGTACAGCCTTGACCTATTAAATCAATTGATACTGTAAATTGAGTTTGGTTTGGGTCAGTGTTCTTGCCAACCATCATCTCAAGATTTAACTCCTCGGCTCTTTTTTCAAGAATAGGAGCACAAATTAAGCCTCTACCATGCGTAGCCATAAAATTAATCATTTCTGGAGTCGCTTTCTCTGCAGCGGCAACAAAGTCCCCTTCATTTTCTCTATCCTCATCATCTACAACGATAACAATTTTACCGTTTTTGATGTCATCCAATGCCTCTTCTATTGTATTAAGTTGATCGTACATTTTTTTTTGTAAATATAAGAATTAGTGCATTAATAATTTGTTCAGTTGAGACGTTGTTTTTTCCCAACTGTATTTATTTTTGACAAAAATTCTAGCTTTTTCTCCAAGTTCATTTCTATATTTTGAGTTTTTAAGTAGATCAGTACAAAGCTTTGCTAGTTCTTTAGAACTGTTTGCAGTGCATATAACATCTTGGGGGGCTAGAAGGGCTTTGTTCACAATGTCTGTTGTAACACATGCTTTATTCATTGCCATTGCTTCAAGTAATTTATTTTGAAGTCCTGTCCCCATTCGCATAGGAGCTATAAAGATCTTAGACATTGCATAAGCCTCTCTTATATCATCGATCCAACCACTCACAGTAACATTTTCAGATTGTAAATTTATTACTGATCGGCTTGGGTCTGCTCCAGCAATTAATACTTTTACTTCTGGTATATTTAATTTTACTATCGGTAAAATGTAATTGCATAGAAATTTGACCGCATCAATATTAGGAGCATACCCCATATTTCCCACAAATACTAAGTCATATTTTTTAATAGAGTCAAAAGGTTTAAAATAATCAAAATTGACCCCATTTGTGATGATATTAATTTTTTGTTGTTTTGGGTGTTTAATATATGAACGATCCTCTTTTGTTATAATTGTATGATAATTAAATACATTCATTAAATATGATTCGTATTTTTTTTGCTTTTTGGATTCCCATTGATAAAACCATCTTAGTAATAAATTTGATTTATTTGCTCTTCTTTCCATGCCTTTTGAAAATGCATCCATGTAATCAAGTGTCTTTGTGATTTTTTGGTCTATAATGTATTTCGCTACGCGAGTTAATTGACAATAAATATGATCGGGTTTAATATTTAAAATTAATTTATTGATTTTATTCTGAGCATTTATATCGTAAAATAGTGCTGATTGAAAAGGATCTTTATTAAAAACAGCCTTAAAAATATTTAAAAATATTTGGGTATAGGAAAGTTTTATAAAGTGAATTTCTTCGCAAAATTCTAATAAGACATCTTTTGTTTCTTTTGGGATATTAGTCAAAGGCATCTTGATTGAACATAGATATATTCTGTGAGTTTTAGAAAGCCCTTTTAATTGATGGAAAGCCCTTAGTTTATCTCCTTTTTCCAATGGATATGGGATTCTAGATGTGAGAACAAACAATTTCATTTAAAAGATTTTTTCTACTTGGTTTAAAAATATTTCTTTTGAAAAGTTTTTTAGAGCAAATTTTTTAGCTTGAACCTCAATTTGATTTACTTTTTTAGGATTTTTGATGCAAAATTCCATGGCACAAATAAAATCTTCAACAGAATCAGCAATTATAATATTTTTCATGTGGGTACAGGTAATTCCCTTAAGCGCAATACTTGTGCCTATTATGCATTTTCCATGGGCTAATCCTTCAATGATTTTAACTCTAATACCAGAGCCAGAAAATAGAGGGACAAGCATGACTTTGTGCTTTGAAATAAAATGTTCAGCACTCAGTACTTCACTATGATTTATTATGTTTTCTCTTTTTTTCATTAGTAATGACTTTGGCATTCCTCTTCCTGCAATATGAAAAGTTGAAAGGGGGTAGATTTTATTAAACGTAGGCCATACTTTATCACAAATCCATTGAATACCTACTTGATTTGGTTTCCAATCCATTGCCCCTAGATGAAAAAAGTCAGTATGTTCAAAAGAATTATTGATTTTTTTATCTATTTTTTTAATAAATAATCCAAGTAGGTTTATTTTGACTTTGGTGTAAGTCGAAATCACCTTTAGATCGTTTAAAGAAATACATGCAATTCTATCAACAGAATTCCAAAATGCAATTTCCTCTTTTTTTAATCTTATGGCTTGTAATTTTAAATATGCATTTATAAAAGGATTATTTGTACTACTTTTTCTGTGTTCTCCCCAAATTTGATGTTCTATATTGTGTGATCTATATATTAATGTGGCTGAAGATATCTTTTTAACAATTGGAAGGTAAGAACTTGTAAATAGGCTTTCAAAAACTACAATATCAAAATTTGTTTTCTTCAAAATAGTTTTTAAGGCAAATTCATATGCTTTACAAGTAAATCTTGATAAGATATAGGACTTATTTCTAAACAGGTTTTTGACAACTTCCAACAAACTTATTTTAGTATTAACATAAACGGATTGAAAATTTAGATGTGGATCTTTAATTTGTAAGGATGATGGATGCTTGTCTGTTTCAATGGATAGAAAAGTAACTTCATTTTTAGGTAATAATATCTCCAATAATTGAGCAATAGCTATAGCCCCACCATCTGCTTTGGGGAAGGGAGGTTTGTGTGAAAGAATTAAGATTTTTTTTGCCATTTATTTTTTAATTTAATGAAAATCCAGAATCCACTAGGAATCGAAAATTTCTCATCATTAGCAGCATTAAAACAAAAGAATATTCCAAGAGGAGTTAATACCATTGTTGACATCCACATTCCAAAACCAGAGCTAAAAACACCTTGTAGTGCACTTTTTTCAGCAGTGATTGAGATAATGTGATATATCAAGAAAAATATTATAGACAAAAGTACTGGGAGTCCTAGACCACCTTTTCTAATTAGCGCTCCTAAAGGCGCCCCAATTAAAAATAATATCAAGCAAGCAAAGGGAAGGCTAAATTTTCTATGCCATTCAATTTCAGATTTTTTTAATTTTTTTTTCTTGTATTTAATTTCTCTTATGGAGTTGTATGCATATGATTTACTACTTCTGACTTTATTGGACGCAGCTTTATAAACACTTTTTTTCTTTTTGTTACTGAGGTCTTGAATCGAGAAGATAGGTCTAACTTCAGAAATTTCTTTTTCTATTTTGAAGCTATATGAGCTAGAGATTTTTTTCTCGAAATCATTTAATTTAACTTCAATATTTGACCTTAAAGAATCTTGGTTATTTTCTAATTCTTTTAAGTTCATAAATTGAGCGACATTTGAGTACTTTTCCTCATCAGATCTTTCAAAGGCAAAAGAACTTAAATCAAATTTAATTTTTTCAGATTTGAATTTAGTTCTCGAGAAAGGAAGGTTTTTTCTTTTTTTTGAATTTTTTGGATTCATCTCTTCATAACTTTGACCGTTGTATAATTCCAGAACTAGATATCTACCATTTTCTGATGTAAACATTGATCCACTTTCAGCAAGAATGACTTTGGTATTACCAGCATTATGACTGTGGTCATAAATAATAATATCCTTAAGTTGATTGTTCTCAGAATCTTTCTTAGATACCTTAATACTGAAGCCTTCAATATCATTAAAAAAGATTCCTTCACGAATGTTTAAATCTAATTTTTTATTCATTATATCATATAATAATGTCTTGAACTTCAAGTTTGAGTATGGAATAATATGATTTGAAAAAAGAAATGCACAAAATGCGAAAATACAAACCAAAGTGAACATTGGTTTCATAATTTTGAAAAGGGATATACCTGCTGATTTTAGTGCGGTCAATTCATTATTTTCACTTAATTGACCGAAAGCCATTAAGGAAGATAAAAGTATCGCTAAAGGTAGTGCTAATGGAACTAAAGTGGGGATGATGTAGATGATAATCTCACCAATTACTTTCAATTCTAGTCCTTTACCAATAAGATCATCTACGTACTTCCACACGTTTTGCATTAGAAGTATAAATAGCATTGTGAAAAAAGTACCTAAAAAGGGTGTAAAGAAAGCTTTTAAAACAAGTTTGTTTAAGGTTTTCAATCCTTTATAATTTTAAGTACTAAGAGCCAATACTCTGTCTAAGTTTCTCGATCTGTTTATCCCAGAGCAATTTTGCTTCTTCTTCATCTTCATGATTTTCTGCAAAATCAGTTACAATCAAAGAAATATCTTGAGTAATCTCATCAACAATAATTTTTAATTCAAAATACGTGTTTGAAGGTTCCTCTAACCAACGAAACTTTATCCATTGGTTATTTTTTTTACTTAATAATTCAGCATTTTGTTTGTCGTCATCCCAAAAGAAGGTGTAGGTCTTCCCACTTAAATTTACATTGTCAGCAAACCATTCAGAAAGTCCACTAGCAGTACTTATTTGGTTGTAAAGTATTCTTAATGATGAACGTATTGGAAATTCGATTTCGTACTTAATCTTTTTGATCATAATGATAATTTGATGCATTTATATTTGCAATATAAACAAAAATCACCCTTAACGACCATTCATTTAGTTTTTTTGAAGTTTAATTATTGAGTATGATACAGTACTATACATGCAAATAATAAAAATTCATTAACCATTGCAAATAGAATTTTTAAAACGTTTATATTTGCTCAAAATATGGCGAGGTAGCTCAGTTGGTTAGAGCGTCGGATTCATAACCCGGAGGCCACGAGTTCAAATCTCGTTCTCGCTACTAAAACAATAAAACGGTTATACTATTATAGTGTAACCGTTTTTGATTTATATCTTTCAATGATTGCCAGGTACAATTCATTTTTATCCTTAACATTTGCTATGTCTTGATTCTCAACAGGTTTAATATTGTGATGGCTCCACAAGGCCAACTCTATTATAACAGGAGTTAATGAAAGTCCTTTTTCAGTAAGAATATAGTGATTAGTTTTTTGGTTATCAGGTAATTTTTGCTTGACAATAAAATCTATTTTTTCAAGTGTTTTTAACCTATTAGATAGTATACTTGGTGCAATTGATTCATTGCTTTCGCAGAACTCTTTAAATGTTTTTTTTTTCTCTAATAGCATCAACTTTATAACAACAAGGGTCCATTTGTCTCCAACAATATCTAATGCAGAAGTTACTGGACAGCTACACCTAAAAAACTTATTAAAAAATGACATAATTATTAAAATATAATTATTACTATTAAATTAATAGTAATTTTGCTATTGAATCAAAAGTAATAATAAAAAATTAATCATATGAATAAAAAAGTATTGTTAACAGGTATATCTGGTTATATTGCATTGCATTGTGCCAAAATTCTTTTAGAAAAAGGATATACCGTAGTCGGTACAGTAAGAAGTACAAAAAAAGAAGACGAGGTTATTAAGACCCTTAATTCAAATTCTGTTTCTATTGAGAACCTTTCTTTTACCCATTTGGATCTTAGTTCTGATAAAGGATGGGATTCTGCGCTATCTAATTGTAATTATGTAATGCACGTGGCTTCTCCTTTTACTGTTGAAAATCCTAAAAATGAGTCAGATATGCTTGGTCCTGCAGTAGATGGAACCCTTAGAGTACTCAAAGCTGCTAAAAAAAATGGTGTGAAACGAGTTGTTTTAACCAGCTCCACGGTCGCTATGATGGGAGGTAAAAAAACTGGCACAATTACACCAGATGACTGGAGTGACTTAAATTCAAAAAACATAAGTACGTATTTCAAAAGTAAAACATTGGCAGAGAAAGCTGCATGGGACTTTATTAATAATCAATCAGGTGATCAATCATTAGAATTAGTCACGATTAACCCAGGAGGAGTTTTTGGACCTCCACTTGGTAATAACCTTTCTGGAGCTTCAATGTCCATGATGGTCAAATTTTTAGGAGGAAAAATTCCAATGGTCCCAAATGCATCCTTTCCAATGGTCGATGTACGTGATGTTGCCTATTTACATGTAGCCGCCCTAACAGAGACCAAAGCAGCTAACCAACGTTTTATTGCAACAGAAAAAATTGGGAGAAGTTTTCAATCGATATGCCAATTACTTATTGACAATGGATATAAAGGCCCTAGCACCAAATTAGCACCAAATTTCATGTTAAAACTTTTGTCCATCTTTGATAGAGAGGCCAAAGGTATGTTGGCTATGCTTGATATGAATCTAAGTGCTGATAATTCAAAAACAATGGAAGTTTTCAACTGGAAACCTATTCCTTTTGAAAAAACACTTTTAGAAACAGCAATATCAGTAAAAAATATTACTTCACGTTAATTCATGAATAAATAAAAACCCACTCATTTGAGTGGGTTTGTTTTTGGTGGACCTCTCGGTCCCAGTTTCGAACTTTTTTAGAAAACTATTTAGTAAGTTTGTCTTATGAAAAAAATATTTCTAATCTTACTATTTGTGCCTATGATTGGGTTTGGGCAAACTAAGACTTTAGGGTCTGATATAATTAACCCAAATTCAAAAATTAAAGAAGTAT
This sequence comes from Flavobacteriales bacterium, assembly GCA_002707145.1. Next base: position 11,237 of record PAMD01000001.1, read on the forward strand.
TTTCAGGTGGAGAGGGAGTACTTTTAGAGGGACCGACAATGGGCCCTGATGGTACCTTATACTTTTCAGACCTTATTATTACCAACCCAAAGAGAATGAAAGCTGGAATAATTTGGAATTACAATCCTCAGACAGAAGAAACAAAAGTTTTCCGTTCTCCAAGTGGTATGGCGCTCGGTCTTGCTTTTGATGTTGATGGAAATTTGTTGTCATGTGAAGGTGCAGACTTTGGAGGGCGCAGACTGACCAAGACGAATATGAATAATGGAAAAAGTACAATTGTGGCAGGACTTTTTAATGACAGGAGGCTTAACTCCCCGAATGACTTAGTAATTGATAACAACGGTCGGAT
>PAMD01000004.1 GCA_002707145.1 Flavobacteriales bacterium
ACTATTGATTTCATCTGCTAATGCGTTTATTTTTTCTTCACTTCCGGGTCTTCTTACTGGACATACTTTGTAACCATGGCTTGCAAATTTTCTAGTGAGTGCGGCTCCAGTTGCATCGCCAGCTCCTATAATTATTGCTGAATATTTTGAATAATCTTTCATATAAGTGTTTAATTGTTTACATAACTTTACAAAATTGTAGGTACAAATGAAAGTAGACTTTATTTTTGATATAGCAAGCCCTAATGCGTATTTCTGTCATCAACTTATACCGAGTTTTGAAAATAGAACTGGTGTTAAGTTTAATTATATTCCTTGCCTGCTCGGAGGAATAATGAAGTTATCTGGGAATCAGCCCCCTTTTGTTGCTTATGCAGATATTAAAAATAAAAATGATTATCAAATGATTGAGATTGCCAGATTTATTAAACAACATAAACTGATCAAATATAAATTTAACTCAAGCTTTCCTATGAATACTGTTCAGGTTCAAAGGGGTGCCCTTGCTGCACAGGAACTTGGAGTGTTTGACGAGTATCTTGAAATCATGCTGAAAGCAATGTGGGAAGAAGATAAAAATCTTTCTGATTTAGATGTCCTTCAAAGCACTATGAATGAAAATAACCTTGATGCCGAAGCTATAATAAAAATAGTCACATCTCAAGAATGCAAAGATAAGTTAATTGCAAATACAAGCGATGCAGTTAATCGAGGAGCTTTCGGTGTGCCAACTTTCTTTCTAAATGATGAGATATTCTTTGGTAAAGATCATCTTTACCAGCTCGAAGAATATATCAATTATCTTAAGGAATAGAACTTTTTATAAAATACTCTTTCAAATGTAAGAGGTATAAAATAAAACTATGAAGAAACCCTTGCTTATATTTAATATTTGTTTTGTTTTTGCTATGCCATTTGTTCTGTATGGAGAAAAAAAATTAGAATTAATTCTTAGCCCGGCTCCAGAATCTAATACCAATAAGTGCTTAATCTATTCACCTTTAGTTGGTGAGGTTCAAGAAGGTCAAGACCTCAAGGTAAACTCAGATGAGTTTGAATTTCTAGATGACAAAAAACTTATATTAAAAGGTGATGTTGAGTTAGATTTTCCAGAAGGTTTGTTGAGAGCAGGTCTTGCAAATTTAGATAGGCAAAATGGAATGATTGAGTTCAATAAAGGTCAGATTTTCTTACAAGATTTTTACTTTATTGCAGAGGATGGTTTTTTTAATAAAGAAGATGGTGAATTAGCGCTTTCTAATGGCAGTGCTTTCATGAATGAGAGGAGTCTTATATTTAATTTTGATGATCTAAATGGTTATTTGGATGAGAAGATAACTCTATCGGGCACATCAGTGACGTCATGTGCTGATATGAATCAAGGGTGGGCTATAGAGGCAGGAAGTATAAATCTAGATACTCAATCTCAAAGAGGCATGGCCTCTGATATTAAGCTTAAAATAATGGGAAGAACTGTCCTTGCGTTACCCAAACTTCCTTTTGCAACTTCGAGCGATAGAATGACTGGCTTTTTAGAGCCCTCGCTCTCTTTTTCATCCGATGGGGTCGATGTAACAATTCCTTACTACAAGGTCATATCCGACTCTTCAGATATTACTATTGCGCCTCGGATGATAGCAAAGCGAGGAGAAGGAATAGAGATAAATTTCAGATCGCTTCACGGTAAAAATAAAAATCTACGAAACTTTGACCTTGTGTATTTCAATAAAGATGATGAATACGAAAAGGAAGGCTTTGGAGATGACTCCCCAAGATGGGCATTTAACATATCAGATGAATTGAGATTTCAATCTACTAAGTTTAATTTAAATTGGTCAAAAGCCTCAGATAGTTTGTTTTTAAGAGATGTGCCTGGAGATATAACATCTATAGGCTCTCAAAGAATACAAAATTTAAGTCAAAATTTTGCAATATCTAGGCAATTTAATAAGGCTTATTTAAGAATAGAACACCAAGGCTACCAAGCCCTAAATCCTATGCTAACAAATGGGTATAAAAAATCACCTTCAATAGATTTGCATTACTCAGATAGAGTTGGGCGCTTTATTTTCAATGAGTTCATCAATGTATCTTCATTTACAGCTAGCACCATCCATGGTTATTTTGGTACTCAAGACATGTCAGGAAGATATTTAAAAACCATTAAAGATCCTGCGGAGGGAACTAGATTTTATTCAGACTTATCATTCCTTAACTATAGCCACATTAATGGAATTAATATTGCCTCAAGCTTTGGAATAAAAAGTATTAAATACAGCTTAAAAGACTCATCTTTTGATACAACAGATGTAAATGTTCCAAATGCTTTGATTGATATGAGCTCAATCTTTTTTAAAGATACAGCAAGCGGCAAAGATATCCTCGAGCCAAGAATTGTGATTGGCTACTCTAGCTATGTAGATCAATCAAGCAATCCTGTTTTTGATAGCGATGAGATATCCATGAATAACGAGTTATTTTCTAATCTGCGTTTTTCTGGAATGGACAGAATAGGTGATCAAAAATTTTATACCCTAAGCCTTAAGTATAAGAAAATTAAAATGGGTATGGAAAAAGTTTCGTTATCAATATCTAAAAAATATTTTCTTGATGACAGAAAGGTTTGGATTAGATCAATGAACTCTATGTCAATGGGCATGTCGATGGCTGATAGCCTAATGAGTATGTCAATGAATCAAGGCTCAATGGGAATGTCTATGGATAAGGGTCCAATAGTTATGATGGGCAAGTGGATGCCAAAAAAAGGAACAATGATTATGGCTTATGGTGGTTATATTAAAGAAAATAAAAAAGTGCCATTGGGAGGTTTTACGCTGAACCATAATTTCGATAAAGGTTCTTTTGGGGTTGCTAAAAGATATAGAAGAATGTCAGGCGATTTCAATTATCTTATGGATTATTCTGAGGTATATGCAAATATTAATCTAAGCTCTAAATTTAAATTCATAGCAAAACTTAAGAAAGATAATGAGATTGATAAAAATATTGAAAGCGTTGTGGGCTTTGAATATGAAAATTGTTGCTTTGCTTTTAGAGTAACAGGATCTGATAAAAATCTTTCGAGGTACAGTAATAAAGAGATTTACTATCCATATTTGGACGAAGCATGGGATAATATTATCGAAATTGAAAATAAAGGTAGAGTAAATTTTGAATTTGAACTCAAGGGCTTTAACTCATCCTCTAACAAAATAAATAGACTACTAAATAACTCACTTTTTAATTACTAAATTTAATATGAAAAAAATATTCTTACCTGCATTTACCCTTTTGGCTACTTCTTTATATTCTGAGATAGAAATTTTGGACAGAGTCGCTGTTATTGTCGATGACGGTGTAATTATGGAATCGCAAATTAATAATGATTTTAAAGAGATGGCAGCGAGATATGATCAACAAAACATACCAAAGCCAGATGATAAAGATCTTTTAGAACAAGTTACTGAAAGGTTAATCATAGAAGAATTACAACTACAGATGGCTGATAGAGCTGGAATCAGAATAAGTGATTCTGAACTCAATCAAACAATGGGAAGAGTTGCAGCCAATAATCAAATGGAGCTTCAAGATTTTATTGCAAGCCTTGAAAAAGAAGGAACTAGCTATGAAGATCTTAGAGAGCAAATTCGCAACGAAATGATAATTCAAAGAATTCAAAGAGGAAGAGTTCAGTCTGAAATTGATATAACGGCAAAAGAGTTTGAGGCATTTTTGGCAACAGACGAATCGCTTCTAGAATTAGAACCTCAGTTATTAGTTAAGCAAATACTTGTAAAGACCTTAAATGAGGCTAACTCTGCGATTGACAGGATTAATAATGGAGAAGATTTTTCTGAAATTGCTAAAGAAATTTCAATCAGCAGTAATGCTGCAAATGGCGGACTTATGCCCTTAAGAAAAGCAGCAGATATGCCGAAGCTATTTTCTGATGCGGTTAACAAGAAGACTGTGGGTTTTGTGAGTGATCCTTTAAAAAGTGGTGCTGGTTTTCATATACTTAAATTAGAAGAAAAAAAAGGTACTTTTGTGAGGTATGAGGATCAATGGTATTCGAGGCATATATTGTTAATACCATCAGCAATTAGAACTGAAGAAGAAACTGAAAATGAGCTTAATGCCATAAGACAAAGAGTTATTGATGGTGAAAGCTTTGCAGCACTTGCTAAGGAGTTCTCTGAGGATCCTGGCTCTGCCAAGCTTGGCGGCGTTTTAGATTGGCTTGGAAAAGGTGTTCTTGCACCTGAATTTGAAGAAACAATGATCTCTGCTGAAATAGGAACTTTATCTGATGTCTTCCAAACTCAATTTGGATTCCATTTTTTAGAAGTTATGGATACAAGAAACCATGATATGACAAGAGAACTAATTGAAGATCAAGCATATCAGGTTCTTTACTCCAGAAAATATGATGAGCAACTTGAAAACACTCTAAGATCAATGAGAGCAGAAGCTTTTGTTGAATTTAAAGATCTAGATTGAAAAAAATTCTATACTCTCCTGGAGAGCCCTCAGGTATTGGACCTGATTTAATTATTCAGATTTGTTCCACGCCCTTCTGGGAAAAGATTCATATCCCTATTGTATGTTTGGCAGATAAGAAACTTATTCAAGACAGAGCCAAAGTGCTTAATAAAAAAATAAAGATAGATATCTTAAACAACCTAGACTCTGCTAATCAAAATAAATTTGGAGTAATTCAAATTAAAGAAGTATCAAAATGCAGAATAACCAAACCGGGTAAACTATATAAGTCTAACGCAGCCTATGTTCTAAAAAATTTAGACTACGGTATCGAGCAGTCAATAAAAGAAGGTATTGGCTTAGTAACAGGCCCAATAAGTAAAGAAAATATAATTACTATCGATGAAAAATTTTCAGGTCATACCGAATATATTCAAAAGAAAACATTAAGTAATGATGTGTTGATGCTGCTAGGTTCTAAAAAACTTAGGGTTGCGATTGCAACCACGCATGTGCCTTTAAAAAAGGTACCTAAACTAATCACCAAGAGGCTTATTATTAACAAAGCTATGATCTTGCATAATGAATTAATTACTAAATTCAAAATTAAAAGCCCAAGAATAAAATTACTTGGCTTGAATCCACATGCAGGAGAAGGAGGAAAAATAGGTACTGAAGAAAGAAATATTCTTATTCCTGCGGTGAAAGAACTTAGAAAAAATAATATTAATATCTCTATGCCATTATCCGCTGACACTGCATTCACAAAAAAAATATTAGCAGATACCGATGCATATCTTGGCATGTATCATGATCAAGTTTTGCCAGTAATAAAAGCGCTTAGTTTTGGAAATACAATCAATATAACATTAGGGGTTCCAATCATTAGAACCTCTGTAGATCATGGTGTTGCTTTAGATATAGCTGGGTCTGGAAAGACTGATGTATCTTCTTTTGAAGAAGCCATCAGAGCTGCAAAAAAAATGATTTGATGAGTAAAAGAGATATAAGAAGAAAGTTTGGGCAAAATTATTTATCCGATCCTGCTATTATTTTTGAAATGGGACAAGCAATTGGTCCTTACTCAAAAGATAAATTTTTAGAAGTTGGGCCAGGGATGGGTGCCCTTACCAAAACTTTAAATCAAAAAGATATTAAAATTTTAGCCATTGAAGTTGATAAAGATAATATTGATTACCTATCAAAAAACTTTCAAGGGCCAGCAGAATTTCAATTTATTAATGATGATATATTGAAAACATCGCTAGATTTTCTTGAGGCTGATACTTTTAGGGTTGTGGGAAATCTCCCATATAATATATCTACTCAAATTATCTTGAGGTTTATTCATTGGTCAAAATACATTCAAGATATGCACTTTCTAGTCCAAAAAGAAGTTGCAGAAAAAATTACAGGAACAATCAAAACAAAAAACTGGGGAAAGCTATCGATTAAGATAGCTGCATTTTTTAATACTGAGATATTATTTGATGTGCCGCCGGAGTCTTTCGACATAAAGCCAAAAGTCATGTCTAGTTTTATAAGAATGNCNCCAAAGCAGAATCTGGNATTTGATTCAAAGTTAGTTACNNACTTGTATAAAGTTATCGATCTATCATTCTCATCGAGAAGAAANAATATTAAAAATAATCTAAAAAAACAAAATTTTGATTGGGATAATCTTGATATTGANTTCAACCTAAGACCNGAAGANCTCTCATTAANTNATTACGTNGAACTTGCTAAAGCTTTCAAAGAATAATGGCTCATTATGTTATTGGAGATGTTCAGGGATGCTTTTCAGAGCTGGATNAGCTNACTAAAAAGATAAAGTTCAATCCAGATAAAGACAAGTTAATATTTGCAGGTGATCTTGTGAATAGAGGNACGCAATCTTTAGAGGTGATGGAGTTTTGNATGAAGCATAAAAAATCTGTTAAAGCTGTTCTTGGAAATCATGACTTTTACTTGCTTTATCTTATAGAACATAAAAAAAAGAATAAGTCACTGANCAANATTTTAGAGTCAAAAAATAAAATGANGTTTCATTCATGGTTAAAANGTNTNCCTCTGCTACTAGAAATAAAAATAAAAAAAACNAAGGAAACTTTTTGGATATCCCATGCAGGAATACCNTTNATTTGGGACATAAGAATGGCTAAAAAACTATCNAAAGAAATACAAGTNGGAATGCAGAAAAACTCTTTNGAGATATTAGAAAATATGTGGGGAGATACNCCCAAATTATGGAACNCAAANCTTAAAGGCCACAAAAGGTCTCGAACNATAATTAATTACTTTACAAGGATGCGATTTTTAGGCTCAGATGGCTCACTGAAATTAAAAGCAAAAAAAAATAAAGCAGATAAGAGTCATATCCCTTGGTTCGTTCAAACTAAAGAAAACTTGAAAAATAAAGAGCACATAGTCTTTGGACATTGGGCAGCTCTAGATGGAAATACTAAATTAGATAACATTATAGGTTTAGATACCGGATGTGTTTGGGGAAATAAGCTGACAGCTATAAGATTAGAGGATAAAAAACTATTTCAAGTCGAAAAAATATGAATGTATATGAAGTTGGTGGTGCTGTTCGAGACAGCCTCCTTGAAACAAAGTCAAATGATAGAGATTGGGTTGTAATTGGATCATCTCCAGAAGAAATGACTCAGCAAGGCTTCAAACCTATTGGAAAAGACTTTCCAGTCTTTTTACATCCAGAAACCAAGGANGANTATGCTTTAGCTAGAACTGAAAAAAAGTCTGGTNATGGATANCATGGTTTCAATTTCTATTTTGGTAAAGATGTAACTCTCGAAGAAGATCTTTCAAGAAGAGACTTTACGATAAATGCTATTGCTAAAGATTCAGAGGGCAACCTTATTGATCCACATAACGGAATTCAAGATATTCAAGATAAAGTTTTTAGNCATGTTTCTGACGCATTCCTAGAGGACCCTTTAAGNGCNATTAGATTAGCAAGGTTTAANACTTATGATCATCTCAAGGACTTCACAATCAATGCCAATACAGAAAAGCTCCTTAATAAGATTGTTGAATCTGGTGAAATTAATANACTTTCAGAANATAGAATATGGGCTGAAACTGAAAGAGCCTTATCATCAAACAATCCAAATATTTTTTTTGAAACTCTCCTTAGGTTTGGAATGCATATATTTCATTTCAAAGGTCTAGATAAGACAAAATGCGATTCAAGCAATACTCCATCTGTTAGATGGGCAGAGCTTCAAATAAATAATAACTTTGTTCTAGGTCAAAACCTTCCNGTTCCTAATAATTATNAAAATGCAGCAAAGATTTTAGAGAAATTATCTGTGNTTGAGGGNGATGCAAGCTACAAAAATATATTAATGGNTATTCAAAACATTAGGTTTGTACAAAATGAGGAGTTGATTAGGGACATTATTTTGCTTCCTAATCTTAAAAAAACTAAAAATTTGATTTTAAGGTTATTGGAAACAATAAAAGAAACTGACTTTTCAGTACTATCACAAGTTCCAAAGGAGCATATTGAAGAAGAAAAGATTAAACTACATGATCAAATTATAAAAATATCGAAATGAATAAAACAATTTTAATTACTGGAGCTGCTAAAAGGATTGGTAAAGAGATTGCTCTAACCTACTCTGAGTTGGGGTGGAATATTATTATTCATTACAACTCATCAAAAGAAGATGCTGAGAAGCTTGCAACACAAATAAATTCCAAAAATTCAAATACTGCAAAAATAGTTCAAGCTAATTTAGATATAGATACCGAGGTTACTAGACTTGTTAATGAAAGTAAGGAGCTTTTTGATACCATAGACATTCTTGTTAACAATGCATCAGCCTTTTACCCGACACCAATAGATGATATATCGAATGATGACTGGGAAAAGTTAATAGGATCCAATCTAAAGGGACCTCTTTTTTTAATCCAGGGACTTAAAGACAGGTTAAAAGAATCTAAGGGCTCCATAATAAACATTACAGATACTAATTTGAGCAAAGGTGTTGCAAATTTCTCTATATACACCTCTGCTAAAGGGGGCTTAGAATCTATTACAAAGGGCTTGGCAAGAGAGTTAGCTCCTGAGATTACTGTTAATGCAATTGCTCCGGGCGCNATGCTTGAGCCACCTGATGTTGAGTGGACTCCAGAGCATAAAGAGAAAGTTGTTTCAAATATACCTTTGAAAAGAATGGGCTCTGAAAAGGATATTGCTCAGGCTGTTAAATTTGTTGCCGATGCAAAATATATAACAGGACAAANTATAAAAGTTGATGGAGGGAGGTCGCTGTAATGACTACTGATGCACAAAAATATGAACAAATTTTTTCTGGAACTAANGAAGTTGCTNAAAATTTAAAAATAGAAATTTCTAATCTACAACCCTGGATTGATGCTCATGTTCCTGGAGCCGGGCCAATTAAAACGATTGAACAATTTAAGGGTGGTCAATCAAATCCTACATATAAAATTATTACCGAAGGAAAAAATCTTGTTTTAAGAAGAAAGCCACCAGGCAAGTTATTGCCTTCGGCACATGCAGTAGATAGAGAATATAAAGTTATTACTGCTTTATATGAAACTGATGTCCCTGTCCCAAAAACATATGGTTTATGTACGGATGAAGATGTTGCNGGGACCGCATTTTTTGTAATGGACTGTCTAGATGGAGATATATATTGGGACCCAATGCTGCCCTCCCTATCCAAAGATCAGCGTATCAAAGTTTATCAAAACAAAAATAAAACACTCGCAGCTCTCCACAGTGTTGACTACAAAAAAGTTGGTCTAGAAGACTATGGCAAGCCTGGAAATTATGTAGCAAGACAAGTATCTAGATGGTCAAAACAGTATATAGCCTCTGAAACTGACAANATTGAAGCTATGAATAACTTGATTGAGTGGCTACCAAATAATATCCCTGATGANGACGAAACTTCAATTGTTCATGGTGACTACCGCTTGGATAATATGATCATGAAGAATCAAGAAGTNATCGGAGTTTTAGACTGGGAATTATCTACCCTAGGTCATCCCGTAGCAGATTTTAGCTATCATTGTTTAACTTGGAGGACCGAGCCACTCTACTATGATTATGCAAAGCTTAAAGAGCTAGGCGTTCCTAATGAAATGGAATATCGTGATATGTACTCAGAGGCTACTGGCAAAGACATGTCGGCTAATTGGGAGTTCTACATGGCATTTAANATCTTTAAAGTTGCAGCTATCTGTCAAGGAATTTTAGGAAGAGTAAGAGATGGAACTGCTGCTAGTAAGCATGCNGAAGACAGAGGAATGAAAGTTTATCCCCTATCAGATGGGGCTTGGTCTATAGTTGAAAAGCACTTTAAATAAAAACCAAGTAGCCCAACTTTAAATTTTAAAGTAATTCCTTAAGGGGCTCTGAGACAAATGAATATTTTTCAATCTCATCACTTTCAAAGAGTATTTCTTCGTCACCTATTTGAAGAACAATATCAATATCAAGTGTTCTTGCACTGAATTTTGGTGCGTCCCTATTTCTTCCCGATTCATCTTCAATTTCTTTTAATTTTTTGTTTAGCCCCTCAAAGGATAGACTGGATTCTCCAGCAACAACTAAATTTAGAAAATCGTCTCCTTCAAAACCTTCAGCCTTAGTCTGATGAACTGACGAGTATTCGCTGTTATCTAATATTTTTTGGAGTTTTTCTATGGCAAGAATAATATTTGCTTCTGCATTTATATTACTTCCTATAGAAAGATAGAACTTCATTATCTATGAATAACCAAGCCAACATCTTTGGCACCTCTAAGAGCTCCTGGTTTAGATACTCTTAGCTTAATAGATTCGACCTTGTATTTATCTTTTACAAGAGCAGCTATTCCTTCAGCAAGAGACTCTTGGAGCTGAAAAGAAGATTCTTCAACAAACTTTATTACTCCCTTACAAATGGCTTTATAGTCGATGGTGCTTTCTATGGAGTCAGTTGCAGCAGCTTTTTTACAATCAAAGGGGAATTCCATATCAATAGAAACTTCTTGTTTAACTTTTCTTTCCCAGTCAAAAATTCCAATAATAGTTTTGACCCGTAAATCTTTTATATAAATGATATCTTTCATTTTGATAGCTCGCTTAGTGGCCACCTAGCTCTAACTGATGATCCGTTAACTTGGATTTTATCAGAAGATCTCAAAGATCCAACAAAAGCAATCATTGCAGCATTATCTCCGCAATATTTTAATGAAGGATAGTAAACTCTTATATTCAATACATTTTCTAATTCTTTAATCGCTGCTCTAAGAGCCTTATTAGCTGCCACGCCTCCAGCGATAATAACATTTGATCTTCCAGATAGTTCTACAGATTTTTTTATTTTTTTTGTTAAAACATCTATTACAGCCTGTTGAAACGAGGCAGCAATATCAGCTTTAATTTGATCTGTAATATTTTCTATATCTCTAACTGTATATAAAACAGATGTTTTGAGGCCACTAAAACTAAGATCAAGATTATCGCTATGAATCATAGGTCTAGGAAAGTCATAAGATTTAGGATTTCCTTTTAGTGCTAATTTTTCTATATGAGGGCCGCCTGGATAAGGCAAGCCAAGCAATTTACCAACCTTATCAAAAGCCTCACCAACTGCATCATCTTGAGATTGGCCTAGTATCTGATAATCGCCTCTATCTTTGACATCTACAATCATGCTGTGGCCACCGCTCACCAATAGACTAATATAGGGAGTAGTTATCTCAGGAAATTCCATGACAGGAGACATTAAATGACCTTCTAAATGATTTATAGGAATAAGTGGAATATTAAGAGCGCTTGAAATACCTTGTGCGAAGCTTTCTCCTATCAATAAAGCGCCCAATAATCCTGGACCTGAGGTATATGCAACTTGATCAATAGACTTTAAATCAACATCCTTAATTGCTTCTTTTAAAACAGATATTATCTTAACGCAATGATCTCTTGATGCTAGTTCTGGTACAACACCTCCATACTCAGCATGCATTTTAATTTGACTAAAGACAGATTCGCCAATAATGCCTTGCTCAGAATCATATACAGCTATTGCCGTCTCGTCACATGATGTTTCTATTCCTAAAGTTTTCATAAAAATGTTTTGCAAAAATTGTAATTACAGCCTACACTACGCGACTAATTATGCCTTCAATTAT
>PAMD01000015.1 GCA_002707145.1 Flavobacteriales bacterium
CGGCAGGCCATATTGGGTGCATCGGGACCATCTAATACTTCAAAACATACATCAAATAATTTCTGGGCCTTATCGTCGGCAATTCGCATCAATTCAACTGATGCGAAGGCACCACCTTCATTAGCTCTTGCCCAAACAACACCTGTCGTGATATTATTTACAGCACCAGGCTCTAATGTAAAAGGACCAGCAGACTGAATAAACCTTCTATCTGCAGGAACATTTCCTGCAGATTGCTCTGTCCATATTTCTCCTGGGAAAGCAGGATCTGTATCGCCAGGAAACATAAAATCACATAAGGTATTGTCTGTATTTCTTCCGTCTTCACCATAAGTCATAGGCTGTCCATCAAGCCAAATCCCTCTCAAGTAATTATAATAATCTGGAGCTAAATCTGGATTTCCATCAGGAGTAGCATTAATATTATTATAATAGACAAACTTAGACATAGTAAGTTGCTCGCCCATATTAGTTAAACTATCAGTACCATCCGACGCAATAACATATTCAGGATCAGCAAGGGGTCCTCTAAAAAAATCTACTCCAATGGCAGGAGGATTCGCACCATAGCCAACTGCTGTTCCATCATCCTCGTCTCCATTATAACAGTAACCCAATCCTCTGGCTACATCACATCCCACATAATCATCTTGATAATCTCCAAGGTCTGGATCAACCCAGACACCAAAGTATGTTTCATTCAATGAAGTATGAGAACGATTGATCATTTTGTAATTATAAAATGTCATATTATTAATCTCATCATTTGTAGAAAAAGCAAAAGCTTGGGCCTGAATCTCAAGACCTAAAGAGGTCTCAGAACCAGATTCAGTATGAATATTTCCATTGTCGTTATAAACCCACCACAAGGTCTGGTCTCCAAATAACATGTCTCCTTCCTTGCAATTGAATTCGCCATCTAAATTGTATTCAGGATAATCCCCAGCTGACGGATTATAATATCCATCGTTGTCTACATCTCGAAAAGGAGCTAAATATTCTGCGGCATAAAAACCATTTGTACCCACTAAAGGGTCATACTCGGTAGATGCATTACTTAAATCATCCGTAATTCTATTTCCAGGATAATTTAAAATCGATTGAGGTATTACATAATCAGGGAATTCTTCTGCGGCATTTTCTGAATTACTCCATGCTACAAATGCCTCTACATCTGTTCTTAACAGAACGTAATGTTTATCGTATTGGGCACAAATAGAGGCATCGGTGCTTCCATAATTAGAATTAGGAAGTCCTTCACTGGTCAATCTAACATTATCTAAAGGGCCTGGCCAATAGTCTGAACCTGACTGTCGATAAGTCTGACCAGCTACTTTTATTTGATCATTTTCATCTAGTCCTCCAATCCACAAAGCTCCAGCAAACATAGAGTGTTTAGCAGATCCTTTAGGAATCTCGTAGCGGCCATTGGAAAGATCCCACCACATGTCTCCACCATTAAGGATAGTAGTTTTCACATTATTAATATCCAATAGAGTTTGTGCAGTACCCGCAGCACAATTATATGCCAAAGTTTGAGTAGGACCGGTAGCTCCACCTTGACCATAATTGACATTTTCTTTTGCTTGAGCCAAACTAAGCCCAGCGAAGAAAAGGTATAAACTGTTTTTTAGTATCATTTTCATAATTGTACGTTTATCTTCCAAGATTAAAAGTCTAGAGTTACTCCTAAACGAACTGTTCTCGGACGAGTAAAGTTGTTCGGATCATTTAACTTAACGGTATACATATCAGCAAAAGCATTCGGGTTTATCTGAGATGCAATATCATCGATACCCACTGCTGTGGTTAAATAACCATCGTCGTCTGGATTACCTGTGAATTGGTATACATTGACAACATTGGCAGTATTAAGAATATTTTGTACTTGTAGGTAAACATTTACAGTTCCTTTCTTCTGAAATTCCTGGACATCTCCCCATCTAATATCAAAACTTTTATTTACTCTCATATCCATTCTATAAGACCAAGGCAAGCGAGAGCCGTTTACAGAACCCTCGAGGTATGTCCGATTATTTATCCCGAATTGAGCCGCCTGAGTAGCATTTAACTGACGACTATAAGGAGTTCCTGAACCGGCAGTAGCAAGAAAGTTAATCCCTGTATTAGATAATATTTCTTTTCCATTTACAATAGGACCATTATAACGTTTGCCTGAACCGTATCTAAAATCAAGACTAGCAGTCAAGTTGTGACGTTGGTCAAAGTCTAAGGGAAGTGTAGCTCTTAAGTTTGGTTGTTCAGAACCTACAATATTCACTCCTGTAACATCGTTAGATCCGGAACCATCAGCAAATTGCATAGTATAATTAGCATTAAAACTTACATTTTTTGTACGTCGTAGCTCAAATGCCATAGAAAGACCTTTCACAGTTCCAAAATCAATATTTCCCCAAGTGTAATATTCTTTTGGAAATGCATAAGCAACACGAGTATACTGTATCATATCTCTCATTTCTCTGTAAAAAGCATTGATTGTTAATGCTGAACTCGAAGAGAGTGTTTGCTTAAAACCAACTTCATAGTTCGTTGTCTTAACAGATTTAAGATCTGGATTATTCAGAGTAGAAGCTGTTTTATAGGCTAAAAACAAATAATCTGTTGGATCCATTCTATTTCTACTTGGCCGTTGTGCTAACACATCATAATAAGCATAAAACATTGCCTCATCAGATATAGGAAAATTAAATGAAATACGAGGCATTACTGTCACTTGGGGTTCATAATCTTCAAATGCATCTGCAGTTAAACCTTTGTTTAAAGCATCTCCATTCAAAAGAGCGTCAGGATCAGCAAGCATTGGTAAAACCCCTTTAGAAATATTTAATACATTAGGATCAGTAATGGGAAGACCATCCGCATTAAACCAAGCATCTCCGTTTCGATACCCTGTAATAGATCCAGCATTTGTGTTATCATCCACATAAACAACATAATCATCTCCTATATTAGAGGGATGAGGACCAAAGTCACCAACTTCACCAGCTGTTAGGACATCGTAAATAGAGTAAGGGTCTTTCAAAACCTCTTGATTAGCATCATAACGATCCACACGGACACCAATATTAAAAATTATATCATCAAAAGCGAATTTATCTTGAATGTAACCGGCAACATATATAGGTTGAAAAGCACCTATTTCTCTTTTGTAATCTCCATTATCGTCCGTGTCAGTTAAAAACTCATTCATTCCAGGCTGAACTCCATCAATAGAATTACCTTGAGCATCAAATCCATACCAAGTACCATAACTTGTTCCCCCATTGAAAAGATCATCTGAACTAAACATTGAAATGTCTAATTGATCTGGATTATAGGTATGAATATCGACAAATTCTTCATTAGAAATACCCAAACTTTCTCTGAAATTAATAGCGAAAGCAGACATCTCATCAAAGTTATATGAATTTTGGACACCTACCAGGGCTCCATTTTCAGCATCTGTATAAAGATACTCATAAGCACCTTCAAACTGACCTATATAATTATTAACCTTTTGTTCCGCAAGCGTCCATAAACCTACAGGATTAATTCCGTAATACCTATCATCCCTTTGCTCATATTCGAAACCAAATTGAATAGCGTGATCATTAATATCTGCGGACGCAGAACCAGTGAATCGAAATTGAGAATCATCAGACTTAGAATAACCATTATACTGACGACCGGAATTGTACCATATTGAATAAACGTTATCTGTACGATCACCATTCACAGCAGCACCAATTCCAGTAATTTGGTCAATAGTTGTGACCGACTCTGAACCAACAAAATCATAGTATGCTTGTGTGTAAGACTCCACATTAGGATTTAAGCCTCCGGCTTGAAAATCATAATATGCTATTGGGTCTTGGGCTAAAAGAAAGTTGGACGAAACGCCATCAGATGATGTAGGTACATTGAACATAGTATCTCCAACAGATGGAGTTCCGTTCTGGTCTAATCCTAGGATATCAATAGTATAATTTGGCACCCCATTTTCATCAGTATCAAACCACTCTAAAGGAGTACTAAATATGGTATCTCGGATCGGTGAAAACTTTCCAATATAGCCATAATTGAATAAATTATCCTGGTGATCTTCATCTTGACGAATTTGGGAATCCTTAGAATAATCTGCTTGAAGTGTAAAGAACGCATTTTTTAATGAAGAAGCAGACTGATCATCATCGTTGGCTCCGAAGCTTTGTTGAAATCGACCATAAACACGCCAAGATTGATCAATAAACTGAGGATTATTGGAAGGATTAAACATACTATATGTATAAATAGACTCATTATATTTCGAATTAGTGAAATTCCCTCCAACGGTTATGTTAGTATTTAAAGTGGGTTTAAAATCAATCTTCCCTGCAATACTTGCATTTGTTCTAGCTACATTTTGTCTTGCAGATATTTCTTCTAGATCATCCATGGTGACATTTTCTGCGGCTCTTTGAGCTTGTACTACACCATTTTGTACACTGAAAATCAGTGGGTTTTTTTCTAATTCTGAAAGGACATCATCTTTAACTTTGAACATAGAAGCTCCAGAGGGATCGAAATCATCGGCAGATTCATATTCACCTGAAAGAAAGAATCCCAAAGTAGAATTCCCATCTTCATTCTTCATAAGGGGACCAGAAAGATTAAATCCTACTAAATTATATCCAAAATCATCTAAAAAACTTGATGAAACAACTTCAACACCTCCAAAGAACTCATTGGACGGGCCTCTAGTAGTAATACTAATAATACCTCCAGTAGCATCTCCATATGAGGCAGGTAGACCTCCAGTAATGACTGTCATTTGTTCAATAGAGGCTTGAGGTAATTTATTCGAGGCTCGTACTTTTACTCCATCAATATAATAAAAAGTCGCGTCAGATCGAGATCCACGAACATTTAGGTCACCACCTTCGTCTTCTTGATAAATACCTGCAGTCTGAGCAGCTACGGAAGAGACATTTCTTGTAGGAAGAGCAGTAATCTCCTCTTTTGTTTTGGTGGTACCTGATTTATCTGGATCGATAAGAGGAACAACATATTCAATAAGCTCAACCTCACCAATCACTGAGGAAGAGGTTTTTAATTTAGCATTTATGTATGTAATTTTATTAGATGAGACTAATACGTCAGAAATTTCTTTACTTGCAAATCCGATAAAGGAAATTTTAACAGTGTAACTTCCTGGATCGATGGGTTTAATCGTATACCTACCATCAAAATCAGCTACTGCTCCCGCAACTACAACTCCATTTAATTCTAGGACTACGTTAGCCATTGGAACTGTTTCACCTGTATCATTCTCTGTGATGGTTCCTTTTAAAGACCCGGACTGAGACTGGGCAAAGCAGTAATTTGTGAATCCAACCAGAGCAATTATAGTAAGTAAATTTCGAAACATAAAATTTATATTTTAATTTTAAGAAAAATTCAATCTGCCAAATATAGTAATTAAAGCCAACCAAATCCAAAAAATTGTTAAGGATTGTTAAGGATTGTTAAGGATTGAAATTAGGCTAATTCATTTTTGAAAAAATCTCAAGCAAACAGAACAACAAATTGGAAATCACATGTAAAATAATGAGATTTACCAAAAAATTCGTAATTAAATTAATGACTATATGAAAAACCTCCAACACTTTCTTATTACTATTCTTTGTTTGGGGGCATGTAACAAAGATATTAATGAATTTCCTCAAGCAAGCGTGAACCTATATTTATACCCAAATAACATTGAGTATAACGGCCTTCACATCCCGGGGAATTCAGCTAAAATTGAAGGAGGAATAAATGGTATATTGATTTTTCATGATTTTTTCGACAACTATATTGCATACGACAGAGCTTGCACAAATGATCCTTTAAATACTTGCGAACAGATTGACATTGATAATGAACAAACAAATAACCTCAAATGTTCCTGTTGTGAATCTGAGTTCTTTATCTTTGATGGGTCAGTAATTACGGGGCCTGCTCAACAAGCTTTATATCGATATCAAACCACATTTGATGGCCTGACACTAAGAGTGTTTAACTAAAATACTTTTAGACAATTAAGGAGAATACAAAATGAATTTGTTACAAAAAGCGCCCTTAACGCTTTTTTAACAAATAGTTAATATTAATATCGGTAATATTCTGGTTTAAAAGGACCTTTAACTGGGACACTTATATAATCTGCCTGATCTTGACTTAAATCTTCCAAAACCACACCTAATTTATTTAAATGTAATCGAGCTACTTTTTCGTCTAAATGCTTGGGTAAGGTATATACTTCATTAAGATATTTATCTGAATTTAACCAAAGCTCTATCTGGGCCAAAACTTGATTTGCAAAAGAATTGGACATAACAAATGAAGGATGTCCCGTTGCACATCCAAGATTAACCAAACGCCCTTCAGCCAAAAGAATAATTTGTTTCCCGTCAATGGAATATTGGTCGACTTGAGGTTTTATTATTACTTTAGTACCACCGTGATTTTCATTTAACCAAGCCACATCTATTTCATTATCAAAATGTCCTATGTTACAAACAATGGCCTTATCTTTCATGTTTTTGAAATGTCTTGCAACAATAATATCTTTATTTCCTGTGGAGGTTACAACAATATCTGCTTCTTTTACTGCGTCGTCCATTTTTTTTACCTCAAAACCTTCCATCGCGGCTTGTAGGGCACAAATCGGATCAATCTCAGTGACAATAACTCGAGCTCCAGCAGCCTGAAGGGACTGAACAGAACCCTTACCCACATCTCCATAACCTGCAACTACGGCAACTTTCCCTGCAATCATAGTATCGGTCGCACGTCTAATACCATCCACAAGAGATTCCCTACAACCATATTTATTATCAAATTTAGATTTCGTCACCGAATCATTGACATTAATAGCGGGCATTACTAAAGTTCCATTTTTAAACCTTTCATACAATCTGTGAACACCAGTGGTAGTTTCTTCAGATAATCCGCGAATTTCATCGGTTAATTCTGGGAAATGATCAAAAACCAAATTTGTTAGATCTCCTCCATCATCTAGAATTAGATTTAAAGGTTTTTTGTCTTCTCCAAAGAAGAGAGTCTGCTCAATGCACCATTCAAACTCTTCTTCAGTCATTCCCTTCCATGCAAAAACAGGAATTCCAGCAGCAGCTATTGCGGCAGCTGCATGATCTTGAGTAGAAAATATATTACATGAAGACCATTGGACTTCCGCACCTAACGCGGTAAGAGTTTCAATTAAAACAGCGGTCTGAATCGTCATGTGCAAACATCCAGATATACGAGAACCCTTTAAGGGTTGTTGAGAAGAATACTCTTCCCTAAGAGCCATAAGGCCGGGCATTTCTGCTTCAGCAAGACGTATTTCATTTCTACCCCATTCGGCAAGGCTCATATCTTTTACCTTGTATTGAATCGATTTCATTGTTGTTGTACTCATATTATATATTTTTAGAATTGCAAATATACAACAAAATATAGTCGATCGTCGAATTAGTTAAATGCATATATTTGTATTGTAAATGAAGAAGATATATCACAAAAAAATTAATTCGACTACTAATATTTCCGTCTGGAAAGTAAATTGGGGGTTAGAAAAATTGCGGAATATCTATTCTCTTGAGGAGAAAAAAAAACTAAAATTGTTTACCTTCAAAAGCCAAAAAAGAGAAATTGAAGTACTTGCTGAACATTTCATACTTCAACAATTATTTAAAAAAAAAAGTGAGACTTCAACATCTACCCTCTGGAAAACCATTTATCAAAAATGCTTCTCATTTATCAATATCTCATAGTCATGGATATATTGCTATGGCTTTAGGAGAAATTAATCTGGGAATTGATATTGAAAAACCTACAGAAAAAATAGTGAAACTTAGTGAACGATTTCTTTCCAAAAAAGAAAAAAAAGCTTTCGACCTTAATCCTTCAAAAGAATTTGCATGCAAACTATGGAGCGCAAAAGAATCTATCCTTAAATCTGAAGGAAATAAAAAAATTAATTTTAGTAAAGATATTGAGATAGATTGTAGTCACTTAACAAAAGGATATACACTTCAAGGTACTTACTTTATCCGTTATCAGACTATTGAATGCATGATTTTAACAAGTGTTATAAAGAAAGATTGAGAATATTTCTTTGAAGGATTTCACTATATTTGAAAAAAAAGAAAAATGAAATTCTTCAGTCAATCCTTGTTAACTTTATTCGTTCTTTTTTTTTGGAGCGCTAAATCTCAAGTGATATCAATTGAACAAATCTATGAATTCGATATTGAAACTATTGAGGGCATCTGGGCACAAAACAAAATACCAAAATTTATTGCCCCAGTTCGACATGGAGTGGATGTTTATAAGGTAACATACCTTACCAAATGGATTGACAATACTCCAATCAAAGCCTCTGGGCTTTATTATGTACCAAAATCCCATAAACCTTTATCTACTTTAATTTATCACCATGGAACTCAAATTTTAAAAAAGAGATCAAATAAAATTAAGGGAGAAAATATTATTTCAATGATTTTCGCAGCAGATGGTTATGCTGTTATTGCTCCAGACTATATTGGATTGGGGGAAGGAGAAAAAAAACATTTATATTGCAATGTAGAAAGCGAAGCAGTTGCAGCTATTGATTTTCTTAATGTAATAGATCAAATCAACATTACTATTGATCGAGAACGAAATGAGAAATTATTCATCACAGGGTATTCCCAGGGAGGTCATGCAGCTATGTCCACACACATGGTTCTGGAGAGAGATTATGCAGATATTTATAATATTACAGCTTCTTCGCCAATGTCTGGTCCCTATGATATTTATGGCATACAAAGCAAAGTGATGTATTCCTTATACGAACAACCACACTATTTGCCCTACCTTCTAATTGGACTTAACATAGCTTACGATATTTGGACAGAAAAAGAGTTTTTCGGTATGTTTAAAACACCTTATGACACTATCATACCAAAGCTATTTGATGGGAAAAATAATGTTAGAAAAATAAATCAAGCTCTTCCTGAAATCCCTATTCACATGCTTAAGGAATCTTTATTAATAGATTATGTCAGTGATCCAAATTTTGTTTTACGAAAGTACATTTATTTAAACAATATTTTTGATTGGAAACCAAAAGCCCCTATTCAATTATGCTATTGTAAAAGTGATCAAGAAGTACTTTATGAGAACTCCATTTTGGCATACAACACAATGAAAAAAAATGGAGCTACAAATGTTAGACTAAAATCGTCAGGAAATAAATTCACGCACCAAAAATGCGCTGGCTTCGCAACGATGTATACGAAATTTTACTTTGATAGTTATCGGAATGAATTCAAAAGAGTTCGAAAAGGCCCTCTTTTTAAAAGGGCTGCATTGAGCCTAAAAAAAATATTCTCAATGAGTTAATCTTAACAGTTACATGATTGACTAAGAAATAAATTTAGACCTCCATACATTTTATTGTAAGTAGGATGTTTTTCCTAGACATAGAAACTCCCCTAAGATTCAAATAATTTAAATTTTTAACTGTTTTATTTCCTCAGGAATAATTTCTATTTTGTTTATGCTTAAATTTAAAAATTGTAAGGAGGACAAACTAGATAAATCTTTTGGAAATACCTGAATTCTATTTTTACTCAGCTCCAATTCTTTAAATTTTTAAAAAAAAAACAAATTCTTAAGAAAAGATTTTAATTTTTTTCTCTTTAATCTTAATTTCACAACTGCTTTAGAATTTTAGTAGCCTCTTCGAGGCTATTAAATCAAATCTGGCTTTGTGACCAACAAAATATATGAATAAAAAAAAACGCCTCATGAGAGACGCTTTATAACAAGATTTTTATCATCCAATAAATGCTCTTTAAGATGATCTAAACTATCAAATTTCTTTTCTTCTCTAACCCAAAACTTAAAAACTACTTGAATAGATTCCCCGTAAATATCTTCCTTAAAGTCAAAAATATGAACTTCAATCTTCTTTTCGTCACCAGCTAAAGTAGGGCGATAACCTATGTTAAGCATTCCTTTAAAAATCCTCTCTCGAATTTTCACATTCACGCCATAAACACCATTGGATGGAATCAACTTATGTGTTTCGAGTATCTGGATGTTTGCAGTAGGAAATCCAATTGTACGACCTAGATGGTCTCCTTTGACAACGATACCAGAGAGACTAAAATCATAAGTCAAATATTCGTTTGCTATACCTATATCTCCATGAGCCAAAGCATTTCTAATTTGTGTCGAGCTCACAGACACTTGATCAATATCTTGCGCTGAAATTTCTTCCACATTAAACCCGTAAACTTGACCATATTCCTTTAAATGTTGAAAACTTCCTTCTCGGTTGCGTCCAAAATGGTGATTATAACCAATCACTAAACGTTTGGTTCCAATCATATTGACGAGCACATCACGCACATATTCAACAGAAGAGAGCCGGGAAAACTTTCTGGAAAATGGATGAATAATCAAATGGTCTATTCCTGCTTGTTCGAGAAGAGCAGTCTTCTCTTTGATTGTGCTAATAAGTTTCAAATCATTATCTGAAAAAAGAACAATTCTTGGATGGGGAAAAAAAGTCAACAAAACAGATTCTCCTTTAATCTCTTTTGCAATTTCACATAGTCTATCAATAATTTTTAAATGCCCCACATGAACCCCATCAAATGTTCCTGTCGTTACCACGGCATTTTCAATTTTTTCAAACTCTTCGAGGCTTTGATATATTTTCACAAAAATAAGATCTATGTATGTTGAGATACACTTATTTACTTGCTGTAAATAAAACTTTAAACTGAGATCAAAATTACTAAAATAAAAAAGGCATTTGACAATATTAAATAAATAAAAATCTGTAAATTCGCTCACTTAAAACAATATAGTTTATCTCACTCCAAAATAGATCTATATAATGTCAAAAAATATCGGGAAAATTGCCCAAATTATTGGACCTGTTGTCGACATTAGATTTGATAACAGCCAAACTAGTTTACCAGACATTTATGATGCTCTTGAAGTTACAAGGGATAATGGTGTCAAAATAACTTTAGAATGCCAACAGCATATTGGTGAAGATACCATTCGTGCAATTTCGATGGACTCTACCGACGGATTGAGTCGAGGAAATGAAGTGGTTGCTCTAGGATCTCCAATTCTAATGCCAATCGGAGAAAAAATTAAAGGACGCCTCTTTAATGTTGTCGGTGATGCCATTGACGGAATTGGAAACATTAGTAAGGACGGGGGATATCCAATCCATCGTGATGCTCCAAAATTTGAAGATTTATCAACTTCATCTGAAGTTTTATTTACAGGAATTAAAGTAATTGACTTGGTAGAGCCATATTCAAAAGGAGGGAAAATAGGCCTCTTCGGTGGAGCTGGTGTAGGTAAAACTGTACTAATTATGGAATTGATTAATAATATTGCTAAAGGCCACGATGGAATTTCTGTTTTTGCTGGAGTTGGGGAAAGAACGCGTGAAGGAAATGACCTACTTCGTGAAATGATTGAATCTGGGGTAATCAAATACGGAAAAGAATTTGAAGAAGACATGGAAAAAGGCGGATGGGACCTCTCGAAAGTTGATCCAAAGGAAATGATTAATTCACAAGCTACTCTAGTTTTTGGCCAAATGAATGAATCTCCAGGGTCTCGTGCTAGAGTTGCATTATCTGGACTGACTCTTGCTGAATATTACCGAGATGGAGATGGAGACGGAGCTGGAAGCGATATCTTGTTCTTTATCGATAACATTTTCCGATTTACACAAGCTGGCTCCGAAGTATCTGCTCTGCTAGGAAGAATGCCTTCAGCTGTGGGGTACCAACCTACTCTAGCTACTGAAATGGGAGCAATGCAAGAACGTATAGCATCTACTAAAAATGGATCTATTACTTCAGTTCAGGCAGTATATGTTCCTGCAGACGACCTTACAGACCCTGCTCCAGCCACTACTTTTGCTCATCTAGATGCAACAACTGTTCTCTCGCGTAAAATTGCTGAATTAGGAATATATCCTGCTGTTGATCCATTAGACTCCACCTCTCGAATTCTAAATCCTGAGGTTCTGGGAGACGAGCACTATGAATGTGCACAAAACGTAAAAGAAATTCTACAACGATATAAAGAACTTCAAGATATTATTGCAATTCTTGGATTAGACGAATTATCCGAAGAAGATAAACAAGCCGTTCACCGTGCCCGACGTATTCAACGCTTTCTTTCTCAACCTTTCCATGTTGCAGAACAATTTACTGGACTTACAGGTGTCTATGTTAGCATTGAAGATACTATTAAAGGGTTCAACATGATTCTCAACGGAGAGCTCGATCACTTACCTGAAAGTGCATTTAACTTGGTAGGATCTATAGATGAGGCTATTGAAAAAGGAAATAAAATCTTAGCTGAAGCTAAATCATAAAATACTAGCTATGAAGATTGAAATTATCACTCCAGACGTGAAATTATTTGAAGGCGAAGTAAGTTCTGTTATGTTGCCTGGTTTTTTAGGTTCTTTTCAAATTTTGAATCATCACGCCCCTATAATATCTAGCTTGACTTCTGGAAGTATTTGTGTTTCTCGAGATGATAGAGAAGATAAAATTTTCCAAATCAATGGAGGAGTTGTAGAGATGCAAAATAATACGATTGTAATCCTAGCTGACTAACTGAATTATCCAACTTAAAAAGAGGCTTATTAACAAGCCTCTTTTTTTTCGCCTAAGATTCCTATATTTACCTAATGCCATCTCGTTCACATATAGCAGATAAAATTCGAGCAAAACTTAAGAAACGAAAAAAAGAGGGTAACTTAAGAAAGTTGCAAATATCCTACGGCCTTATTGACTTTTGCTCAAATGACTATCTAGGCTTTTCAAAAAAAAAATCAAATTTCAGACCAAAAAGTCAGGGTTCAACAGGATCAAGACTTATCGGAGGGAACTCTTTGTTATTTGAAAAAATAGAGACCAAAATTTCAGTATTTCATCGTGCCGAAGCTGGCTTGATTTTCAATTCAGGATACAATGCAAATATTGGTTTATTTTCATGCATTGCAGATAAGAGTGACACCATTATCTTCGACCAATTTATTCATGCGAGTATTCGAGATGGAATACGTCTCTCTCCTGCACGATCTTTCTCTTTCGAGCACAATAACACTAATTCTTTAGAAAAAAAACTACAACAAGCGAGTGGAAATATTCTCGTGGCAATAGAATCTATTTATTCAATGGATGGGGACCAATGTGAATTAAAAAAAATACTTACCCTTTGTAAAAAATACAAAGCACAAATTATTCTTGATGAAGCACATGCGACCGGAGTTATTGGAAAACATGGCAGAGGTCTAGCCTGCAAATTAAGGCTCGAAAACCATATCTTTGCTCGTATTCATTCATTCGGGAAATCTATGGGATGTCATGGAGCCATCATTCTAGGATCAAAAGAATTGAGGGAATACTTAATCAACTTTTCTGGAGCATTTATTTACACCACTGCCCTCTCTGAGGGAAGTTTAATGGCTATAGACAACTCTTATGAAGAACTCAAAAGTGGAACAGAAAAAATACATCAATTGCAAAAAAATATCACTTTTTTTAAAGAATCTATTTCCAAAAAATTAAAAAAACACTACATCTCAAGTAATAGCTCAATTCAATGTATTCTGGTTGGAGGAAATAAAAAAGCTCGAAAGACAGAATCAATACTTCAGAAAAGGGGATATGATGTCAGGGCAATTTGTCACCCAACTGTTGCAAAGGGAAGAGAAAGGCTTCGGATCTGTATTCATAGCTTTAACAGCGAAAATGAGATCAAAAAATGTCTTTTAAACATAGAAGAACTCCTATCATGAAAAGATACTTTATCACCGGAATTGGAACCGAGGTAGGTAAAACAGTTGGCTCAGCAATAATTACAGAAGCCCTAGAAGCAGATTACTGGAAGCCCATTCAAGCTGGTGATTTACAAATAAGTGACTCGATGGCCGTCGAATCACTTATTCAAAACAATCGATCTGTTTTTCACAAGGAAGCCTACCGATTAAATCATCCTATATCCCCTCATGCATCTGCAGAAAGAGACGGACTAGAAATTGACCTATCTACTATAAAAGTTCCCAACACCGATAACATCCTAGTCATAGAAGGTGCGGGTGGCTTACTTGCCCCTCTCAACCGAAGAGAAACAATGATTGATTTGATTGACCAAATAAAATGTGAAGTCATATTAATTTCTCGTCATTATTTGGGAAGTATTAACCATACTTTAATGAGCACAAAAATATTAAAAACAAAAAATATAGCAATCAAAGGGATTCTATTTAATGGAAATGAAAATAAAGAAACGGAGGAAATTATTAAAGAAATGTCTTCTGGTATCAGGATCCTCGGTCGTATAAATGAGTTAAAACAAGTTAATTCTCTAAATATTAAATCAGAAGCTAATCGTTTAAAGGAAAGCCTAAGTGAATTTATCTGAAAAAGATCAAAAATACATCTGGCATCCTTTCACACAAATGAAAACAGCATCACCTGCTGTGCCTATTTCAAGTGGAAAAGGCAGCCTTTTAATTGATGAGAATGGAAAAACTTATATTGATGCAATATCCTCCTGGTGGGTAAATCTTCACGGACATTCACATCCATATATTACTGAAAAAGTTCACCAACAAATGCAAAAGTTAGAACATGTACTTTTTGCGGGGTTCACGCATGAACCAGCGGTAGAATTATGTGAAAAACTATCTAAGCATCTTCCTTCCAATCAAGCGAAATTCTTTTTTTCAGGGGACGGATCTTCTGCGGTTGAAATTGCCTTAAAAATGAGTGTCCAATACTGGAAAAATAAGGGGCAAATCAAAACTAGATTTATTGCTATTGACGGTGCTTATCATGGAGAAACCTTCGGTGCAATGTCCGCTGGAGCGAGAAGTATTTTCTCGGCACCATTTACAGAATTGCTTTTTAAGAGCACACACATACCCTTCCCAAAAGATGAACAAAAAGCCATAAATAGTCTTCAGAGAGAAATTCAAAAGGGCGATGTAGCCGCTTTTATATTTGAGCCACTAGTTCAAGGAGCCTCTGGAATGAGAATGTATTCTCCAAATGTACTTAACAAACTAATGAATCTCTGTAAAGATGCGGGGATTTTATGCATCGCAGACGAAGTAATGACTGGTTTTGGGAGAACTGGGACTACCTTTGCTATGAATCAAGTCCCAACAGAACCAGACTTTATCTGCCTCTCAAAAGGGCTCTCGGGAGGCACCCTCCCCATTTCACTTACGACTTGCACAACTGCTATCTACAATACATT
Organism: Flavobacteriales bacterium; assembly: GCA_002707145.1. The sequence continues at coordinate 15,331 of PAMD01000015.1, forward strand.
TTTAGGAGATGAATTACAAAGAGCTTTTCTTCATGGACACTCCTTCACAGCAAATCCAATTGGATGTGCTGCGGCTATAGCTAGCATAGAATTACTTGAAAAAAAGAAATGTCAAAGAGCTATAAAAAACATTCAAAAGTCCCACATTGACTTTAACAAACAAATTGCAGGTCTATCTATTATCAAAGAAGTACGTCAGACAGGAACAATTATCGCAATTGAATTACAAAGTGATACTTCGGGTTATGCAAGTGGGATACAAAAAAATCTATATCAAGAATTTTTGGAAGATGGAATTATAATAAGACCACTTGGAAACGTAATTTACATTTTACCTCCTTATTGCATCACATCAGATGAATTGAACAAAATATACGATATAATTCATCAAAAATTAAAGAACTTATCTGGTTAAAATACAAATTACTAGCGATCAAAAAACTTATTGTCCAAATCGAATAGCTTCAACGGGGTCTAATTTAGAGGCAGAAACAGCTGGAATAATTCCGGCTATAATTCCGATTAAAACAGAAACTAGTAGCCCCGATATAATATTTTTGAAAGACAATATTATCTGGAAGTCATAGGAATAAGTTGCAATCAATGTACCCATATAAACTAAGAGTAAACCTAATCCACCCCCAACAAAACATAATAAAATAGACTCAAATAAAAATTGAAATAAAATAAAATAGTTCTTGGCGCCGACTGCTTTTTGGATACCAATTATGCTTGTTCGTTCTTTCACAGAAACAAACATGATGTTGGCAATCCCAAAACCTCCAACCAAAAGAGAAAACCCACCGATAATAATACCTGCTAAATCAATCACACCAAACAGTAAATCAATCCCCTTTGAAATAATACTAATCTCATTGAGAGCAAAATTATTATCTACATTGGGTGGAAGTCGACGAACGGATCGCATGACCCGAATTAAATCTTGTTTAAGGAGATCATTGCTAACCCCATCAATAGCCTTAACAAGTAACTTGGGATCAGTCGATTGATTATTAATTCTTATGAAATTATGTGCAAATCTAACAGGGATGACTACATTGTTATCATCACTATTTCCAATAATACTATCACCTGTTTTCTCAAAAACACCCACAACAAGTACTTTTTGCCCCATAATCTTAATTTGTTTTCCTAAGGGATTTTCTCCATCAAAAAGCGCATCGGCAATATTGAATCCAATCACTGCCACTGGCTTACCTGACGAGGATTCCAAAAATGAAAAATATCTCCCAGAAGAAAGCTCAAAACCAAATATATTTTGATACCCATGAGAAACTGCTGCGATAGACACATCTGAAATATCATTTGATTCAAACTTAGCAGTTTTCCCTCCAGAAGAAGCTACAAAGCAAATGGCTTCTGCAAACTCTAGTCTATCCTCCAATGCTTCAAGTTCTTTCAACTGAGGAACTGGACGTTGATAATATTTCCACCAAGGGTAATCCTCCCCCATTGACCAAGGCCACTTCTGAATAAAAACAATGTCTTCTCCAAAAGAGGAGACACTGTCTCTAATGTTTCGCTCTAAAGAATCTACCACAGCAAACACAGAAATGATAGCAAAAATACCAATAGTTACTCCCAAAAGTGAAAGAAGAGTTCGAAGCTTATTGCCTAACAATGCTTGAATTGAAAAACGTAAACTTTCTTGAATTAAATTAAATAAAATCATAAGTGGTATCTATCACAAAGATAGAATTTTATTAATGTAAATAATCCTTGAAATTTGAGGACTAAAAATCTGTTTTTAAAGCCTTAATTTTTACATTTACAATACTTACTAAATTTTAAAATTAAGCTTTGAAAAAAATTAAAAACGCCCTTATTTCAGTCTTTCATAAAGATAAAATTGCCCCACTAATCAAAGAATTAAATCGATTAAATATAACGATATATTCTACCGGAGGAACCCAAAAACTTATAGAAGGCATGGGAGTGAATGTTGTTCCTGTTGAAAGTCTGACATCCTACCCTTCAATTCTTGGGGGTAGAGTAAAAACATTGCATCCCATTATTTTTGGGGGTATCCTCGCTCGCCGAAATGAAATAACTGACTTAGAGCAACTCAAATCTTACAAAATTCCGGAGTTAGATATGGTCGTCGTTGACCTGTATCCCTTCGAAGAAACAGTGAATTCTGGAGCAAGTGAACAAGAAATTATTGAGAAAATTGATATTGGCGGAATTTCTTTAATACGAGCCACAGCAAAAAACTTCAAAGATACGCTAATCGTTCCATCTAGGGAAGATTACAATGCTGCCCTAGAAATATTAAAATCCCAAGACGGATCAAGTAGCATAGAACAAAGAAGAATCTTTGCATTAAAAGCCTTTGATATTTCCTCGCATTATGACTCTGCTATTTTTAATTACTTTAATACTGAAAGTAAAGGTAGTCTCAAAAAAAGTATTCAAAAATCCAAAACACTTCGCTATGGCGAAAATCCTCACCAAGAAGGAACTTTCTATGGGGATATAGACTCAATGTTTGAGCAAATAAATGGAAAGGAACTGTCATACAACAATCTACTAGATATTGATGCAGCAATTCATCTCATTTCCGAATTTAATGACAGTACATTTGCTATACTAAAACACAACAATGCTTGTGGTTTAGCTTCTAGGGAGAATCTAAGTATGGCATGGAAGGATGCCTTAGCCGCAGACCCAGTTTCTGCTTTTGGGGGGGTGTTAATAACTAATCGTAAAATAGATATTAAAACGGCAGAAGAAATGCATAAATTGTTCTTCGAAGTTGTTTTAGCTCCTTCCTATGAAGAGGAAGCTTTGACGCTGCTGAAAACAAAAAAAAATAGAGTCATACTGATTCAAAAAGATGTATCACTTCCTTCTAAGTCTATTCGCACCATTTTGAACGGAATCTTAGAGCAAGATAAAGACTTAAAATCAGATCTTAAAAATGAGATGAGGGATGTCTGTAAAATTATGGCAACAGAGAGACAGAAAGCTGACTTGGAGTTTGCATCTAAACTTTGTAAAAACACAAAATCAAATACAATTGTTTTTGCGAAAAACAAACAATTACTCTCTAGTGGAGTTGGACAAACGTCTAGAGTAGACGCATTAAAACAAGCCATAGACAAAGCAAAAAACTTTGGTTTTGAGCTTGAAGGGGCTGTAATGGCTTCAGATGCATTCTTTCCTTTCCCTGACTGTGTGGAATTAGCTGGAAAAGCAGGGATTAAAGCCATAATTCAACCTGGAGGATCTATCAAGGACAAACTGTCAATTGATTGTTGCAATGAATACAAGATAGCCATGGTATTCTCCGGAACTCGCCATTTTAAACACTAGATTTGAATTGATTATTAATACGCTAAATAAATAAAAAATGGGATTGTTAGACTTCATGACTCAAGATATTGCTATTGACTTGGGTACTGCCAACACACTAATTATCCACAATGACAAAGTTGTTGTAGACCAGCCTTCTATTGTTGCTGTTGACCGAAAATCTGAAAAGGTTATCGCTGTAGGACAAAGAGCACAACAAATGCATGGAAAATCTCACCAAGGCATCAAAACAATTCGACCACTTAAAGACGGTGTCATCGCAGATTTTGGTGCTTCAGAGCAAATGATTAGAGAATTAGTTAGAACAATTCCCAATCTTAGAAATAGATTCTTCTCCCCATCGCTAAGAATGGTGATCTGCATCCCCTCTGGAATTACCCAAGTAGAAGAGAGAGCTGTAAAAGACTCTGCTGAACAAATTGGTGCGAAAGAAGTCTATTTAATTCATGAGCCCATGGCAGCTGCTATTGGAATCGGCATAGATGTTTTGGAGCCCAAAGGAAATATGATCATTGATATTGGAGGCGGAACCACTGAGATTGCAGTTCTTGCTCTTGGGGGAATCGTCTGTGACAAATCTATTAAAGTTGCCGGAGATGTTTTCACTAGTGACATTGTTTACTATATGAGAACCCAACACAATTTGTACGTGGGAGAACGCACAGCCGAAAAAATTAAAATAAATGTAGGGTCTGCAATTGAAGAACTAGACTCTCCTCCAGATGACTATCCCGTTCAAGGTAGAGATCTAATGACAGGAAAACCTAAACAAATTATGGTATCCAGTGGCGAAATTTCAAAGGCACTCAATAAATCGATTATTCAAGTGGAAGATGCAGTAATGCAAGCTTTAGCTATGACTCCGCCTGAACTTGCTGCAGATATCTATAATACTGGAATCTACTTGGCAGGAGGTGGCTCTATGCTAAGAGGCTTAGACAAGCGAATTTCGAAAAAAACCGAACTTCCAGTATATGTAGCTGAAGACCCCCTTAGAGCAGTTGTTCGGGGAACTGGAATTGCATTAAAAAATATTGAATCGTTTAGCTTTTTAATGACATAGAATACCCCATCGCCAATGCGCAATTTATTCTCTTTTCTTATTAGGCACCACGTTTTACTACTTTTTTTACTTATGGAAATGATTGCCATACAGATGGTAATCCAAACGCATACATATCAGTCCTCTAGATTCTATAGTTCAGCATCAACATTTTCTGGAGAAGTTTTTAGATCTTTTCAAAATGCGAAAAATTATTTTTCTTTAAAAAAAATTAATTATCAACTTTCCCAAGAAAATTTAATTTTAAAAAATAAAAATACTGTTTTATCAGAAATCAATACTGAATCTCTCCCATGCAATTCTCATAAGTATATTTCAGCAAAAGTCATCAAAAACTCCTTTAATAAGAGAAATAACTATTTGACTATAAATAAAGGAAGTCTTAATGGGATTAAAAATGGGATGGGAGTAATTACGACTTCAGGAGTTGTGGGAATTATTAGAGATGTTTCCTTTCACTTTAGTACTGTTATGAGTTTGCTCAATAAAAAATCAAGAATAAGCACTCGATTTTCTAATTCAAACCATTTTGGAGAATTACTTTGGGATGGAAAATCTTATGAGTTTGCTCAACTTCATTCTATTGAGAAATATGTCTCCATTGCGGGTGGAGACAGTCTAGTGACAAATAGCTTTTCGAATATTTTCCCGGATGGGATTCCTATTGGAACCATAAATCGTTTTTATAGAAAAGAATCAGAAAACTTTTATAATATTGAGGTGAATCTCCATGTAGATTTCAGCAATCTTGACTTTGTTTATATCATTGATAATCCTCTAAAACTGGAACGTCAAGAACTAGAAAAAAAGCATGAATAAAGTAATAAAACATATAACGAGACTACTTAGCTTAATATTGCTTCAGATATTTATTCTAAATAACATACAAATTAGTGGTTATCTAAATCCCTATGTATATATTTTATTTGTAATGCTGCTCCCTCCAAAAATGCCAAAATTAATTGTTCTACTTATTTCATTTAGCCTAGGGTTTATGATGGATATCTTTTCTGATAGTTACGGCATTCACACTGCAGCTACAGTATTAATGGGATATACTCGTCCTAAAGCATTATCCTTAGTCTCAATAAAAGGAGGGGAAGACCTAGAAGAAATTGGAATAAAATACTTGCGTCTAGGGCGTTTTTTCACTTACACTATTACACTAATCATGATTCACCACTTCGCCTTGTTTTATCTGGAGGCCTTTAGGTGTAACGAATTTTTCGATACATTTATTCGTACCGTTTCAACTGGACTATTTAGCTTAATACTTATTTTCTGTATTGAATCACTAAAATTAAATTCAAGTATAAAATGAGTAGAAGTAGGCATGCTAACAGAAGATTATTCTTCTACTTGCTTTTTGGGGGTTCCTCTATACTTTTGATTTTATTTCTTTTTGAAATTCAGGTTTTGGACGATTCCTATGCTGAATCAGCAAATAAAAATGTAATAAAATCTGAAACTCTCTACCCAGAAAGGGGATACATCTACGATAGAAATGGAGAACTCTTGGTTACTAACCAAAGAGCCTATGACTTGATGATTATCCCAAGACAAGTAATCCAAATGGATACCTCAAAATTTTGTCGCTCACTCGAGATAGATATTGAATACTTTACAAAACAACATGACAAAGCATTCAGATACTCGAGATATCGACCTTCTTTATTCCTCAAAAAATTATCTAAATCTTCCGCAGCTAAATTACAAGAACAATTATATGAATTCCCGGGATTTTTTCTTCAAGAGAGAACCATGAGAGCTTATCCTAATAAATCTGCAGCTCATGTTCTTGGATACGTGAGTCAGGTTCCAGATTATGTTCTTGAAAAAAACTCATTTTACAAGAAAAATGATAATTTTGGGATGACAGGGGTCGAAAATTCATATGAAAAAGAGTTGCGCGGATCTAAAGGGGTAGAGTTTATTGTCCGAGATGTATGGAATCGACCTAAAGGAAGTTTTAAAGATGGGGTACTGGATAGCATGGCTATTCACGGAAAAGACTTAATAATTTGCTTAGACATTAAACTACAAGAATACGCAGAAAAGCTCCTAAAAAATAAAAAAGGTAGTATTGTTGCTATAGAACCCAAAACAGGTGAAATATTATCCCTTGCTAGCAGTCCTAATTACGATCCAAATATTTTAATTGGCCAATCGAGGTCTAATAACTTTAATCGAATGTACAAAGACCCAGACAAACCTTTGTATGACAGGAGTTTACTAGCCGAATACCCTCCTGGATCAACATTTAAACTTGTAAATGCACTGATTGGACTTCAAGAAGGTGTAATACAAAAAGATACTCGCTTTCCGTGCAATGAAGGATGGAGATTCAGTGAAAAATTAAAAATTGGATGTCACGTTCATAACTCTCCACTAAATCTAATAGAATCCATTAGCCAATCATGCAACGCATACTATTGCTATACTTTTCGAAGAATTATTGAAAAATACCCCACAGCAAAACAGGGTTACGAAAATTGGAGAAATCATGTCTTAAGCTTTGGTTTGGGAAATTTTTTAAATAATGATTTATCTTCAGGTAAAAAAGGTAGAGTTCCAAAAATTGATTTCTACAATCGGCAATATGGCAAAAACAAATGGAAAGCTCCCACAGTAATATCACTAGCTATTGGACAAGATGCTTTAGTAGTCTCCCCGATTCAAATGGCAAACATGTGCGCCGCCATTGCTAATCGAGGCCATTACATCACTCCTCATATTGTTCGTTCTATAGATGGAATACCGATTAACGATAGCATTTATACAATCCCTAAATTAACAAGTATCAATAGTAAGCACTTCGAGCAAGTAATCGAAGGAATGGAAAGAGTCTTTACTAGCCAATATGGAACAGCCAAAAGAGACAAAATTAAAAATATTGAAATTTGCGGAAAAACTGGAACTGCTGAAAACCCTCATGGTGAGGATCATTCAATATTCATTGCTTTTGCTCCAAAAAAACACCCTAAAATAGCACTAGCGGTTTATATAGAAAATGGTGGATGGGGATCTACCTGGGCTGCACCAATTGCTACCTTACTCATTGAGAAATATCTAACTGGAGAGGTTACAAATACCGAACGAGAGAACTTTATTCTCCAGGGAAATTTAATAAGTTCAGAAAATGAGAAATAATAAAAGTTTTTTTTCTAATGTAGACTGGCCATTGGTTTGTATCTATGCATTAATGTTATGTTTTGGTTGGGTCAATATTTTTGCTGCAAATTACGGCGAAGGTAATCAAAATCTAATCTCAATGTCCTTTGAACCAGGCAAACAGCTTTTCTGGATTGGAAGTTCGATTTTATGGATTATTCTGATACTTATTCTTGATGGTAAATTTTATACTACTTTTTCATTCCCAATTTATACCATAATGAATCTTTTGCTCTTTGGAGTATTGATTATAGGAAAAGAAATTGGTGGAGCTAGATCGTGGTTCGAAATTGGTAACAGTTTTAGTATGCAGCCTTCTGAATTTGCAAAAGTCGGTACACTACTTGCTCTGAGCAAATATTTAAGCCAATTAAATCTCAATCTTTCGGATCCAATAATACAGCTAAAAGCATTTTCCATAATTTTTCTTCCTATCTTCTTTATCATGCTTCAGCCAGACGCTGGTTCTGCCATTGTATTCGCTTCGCTTTTTCTAGTCTTATTTAGAGAAGGAATATCAAGTGTATACCTCGTTTTAATCAGTCTAGCTGTACTTCTTTTTATCCTGACTCTCAAATTTGATTCTCAAATTGTGTTGATCAGTATCTCCTTGTTTAGCCTTATAGTGATTTATATTTTTAAAAAAAATAAATTTTCTATTAAGCCCATCATCTATGGATTCTTTTGCTCCATAGGATTCGTTCTATGTGTTAGCCAAATCTACTCACAAATACTTAGACCCCATCAGCGAGCACGCATTGACCTTATTCTTGGAAAAATAAATGATATTCATGGAGTAGGATATAATCTTCACCAGTCAAAGATTGCTATCGGATCTGGAGGTTTCAAAGGGAAGGGATTCTTAGAAGGTACACAGACAAAATTTAATTTTGTCCCAGAACAGAGTACAGATTTTATTTTCTGTACTATCGCAGAAGAATGGGGATTTTTAGGTTCCTTAATTACAATTGGTCTATTTGTCCTGCTTCTGTTTAGAATTATACTTCTAGCAGAACGTCAAAAATCAGCCTTTAGCAGAGTTTTTGGCTATGGTGTAGCGTCAATTCTATTCTCACACTTCTTTATCAACATTGCGATGACCATTGGCCTAATGCCTGTAATTGGAATTCCACTCCCACTATTCAGTTATGGAGGTTCATCTTTGTGGGCTTTTAGTATCTTGATTTTCATCTTTATCAAACTGGATGCTTACAGAATGGAAGTATTGAGATGAAAGTATCATCTGGTAGGACAAGCTATTTTATCAGATACTTAAAAATAATCTCTTGCTGAGCGAGCAAACTGATCTTATTAGTTTGAGAATAAAGATATGAATGAACAACGATGCTAGGGCGGGAATCATTAATAAATAGATGAAATCGATGTCATATATATAGAATTGCAATCATGAATATTATTACATCAAAAACAAATGAAAAATCCCAAATTGCCTTAATCTTAATATGCAAGGTTTTTCTCTCACGAATAACATCATCAAGTCTAAGATCTTTCATTTTTTCGGAATCCTTCATTTTCATTGAAATTTATATTTAACTAATTTATAAAAAATAAAAAAAACTGTATGAACATAGAAAATATTAGAGAATACTGCCTTTCGAAGAAAGCAGTAGCTGAAAGCTTTCCATTCGACAGTAAAACATTGGTATTTAAAGTGGGTGGGAAAATTTTTTCTTTGGCAATGCTAGAGTCAATTCCATTAAAAATTAATTTGAAATGTGACCCTGATAGAGCTCTAGATTTAAGAGAGCAATATGAATCTATTAAAGCAGGGTACCATTCTAACAAAATGCATTGGAACACTCTTGAACTTAGTGGGGAGATCCCGCAACAAGAAGTTTTTGAACTAATCGATCACTCCTATGAACTGGTCATCTCAAATTTGACAAATAAAGTAAGAGAACATTATTTACTAGATTAGTTATTGTAAAAAAACATGAAAATCCATCCAATTGAAAAAAATTAACATCAATACAGTTTATCTTCAGTATTTTATGAATAAAGTATTGGCTTCTTAGAATAAATAACGAAATTTGAGACAATGAAAAATTTGGGCATTTATTGCGATAGTCTTACAGCTTATCAAAGATACAAAAGTCGAGAGGTGAAAATTGGTTCTATAGGGATTGGTGGGAACAATCCAATACGATTGCAATCTATGACCACAACTAATACCTTAGATACTGAGGCTACTGTAGCTCAATCAATTCGAATGATTGAAGCAGGATGCGAATTGGTCCGAATTACAGCACCTGGAAAAAGAGAAGCTCAAAACCTACAGAATATTAAAGATGCCTTGGCCAAAAAAGGATATAATGTTCCCTTGGTCGCTGATATTCACTTTACTCCCGTTGCAGCTGAAATTGCCGCTCGCATTGTAGCAAAGGTTAGAGTAAACCCCGGAAATTATGCGGACAAAAAGAAATTTGAAGAAATAGAGTATACTGATAACAGTTACCAAGAAGAACTAAATCGGATTAAAAAACGATTCACCCCTCTTGTGAATATTTGCAAACAAGAAGGAACGGCAATGCGAATAGGGACCAATCATGGCTCTCTTTCTGACCGAGTTTTAAGTCGGTATGGCGACACTCCATTAGGAATGGTAGAGTCAGCAATGGAATTCTTACGAATATGTAAATCATTAGACTACCACAAAATCGTTATTTCAATGAAATCTAGCAATCCGCAAATCATGGTGCAGGCCTACCGAATGCTTATTAGCAAAATGGGAAAAGAGGGGATGAATTACCCTCTTCATCTTGGAGTTACGGAAGCTGGAGAAGGAGAAGATGGTCGAATAAAATCTGCCGTTGGAATTGGAACGCTCTTGGAAGATGGTATAGGAGATACGGTCAGAGTTTCTCTTACAGAAGAACCAGAATTTGAAATACCTGTTGCAAAGACTCTTGTTAATCGCTATAAAGAAAGACTTCCACACAGTAGCATTGCAGAAATAGAAAAAAACCCAATTAATCCCTTTGAATACCAAAAGAGAAGTAGCAGAGAAATATTAAATATTGGAGGGGGGAATGTCCCAGTTGTATTAGCCGACTTTTCTAAAAAAAATAAAATTAATCCCGCTGGACTTTTTGCTGCCGGATATAACTATTCTATTCCTTTTGATAAATGGAATATCTCAGACACTGCTTGTGATTATATTTATGCAGGTAATAATCTTATTAACTTTGCTATTCCTGGAACTCTAGGAATTATATATAACCACAAGACATGGTCAAATCAACAAGAAGAGCGATGTTATCCCCTTATGAATGTTAAAACTTATTTAGGGAAAGCCAAAAAATCTAATATTTTAAATCTAGTTTCTATTTGTTTCACTGAATTAAATTCAAAGCTAATTTCTAGACTTTTATCGGATAAAACAGCAGTTTTGTTAATTGAAACTAAAAATACTCATGGAATGGCAGAACATAGAAGGCTGTTTATCGAGTTACTAAATAGTTCATGTGATGTTCCTGTAATTATTCACAGATCTTACAATAACCTTACTGAGGAAGAACTTCAAATAAGGTCTTCAACTGATCTGGGTGCGTTATTTTTGGATGGCTTAGGAGATGGTGTATTTATTTCAGCAAAAAAATGTGGCAGCATGCAGATGCTCATTCAAACGTCCTTCGGCATACTTCAAGCCACAAGAACCAGAACCTCCAAAACAGAATATATTTCTTGCCCAAGCTGTGGAAGAACCCTCTTTGATCTTCAAGAAACTACTGCCAAAATAAGATCTAAAACTAATCATTTAAAGGGTTTGAAAATTGGAATCATGGGGTGCATAGTTAATGGGCCAGGAGAAATGGCAGATGCGGACTATGGATATGTAGGAACTGGAATAGGTAAGATAACACTCTACAAAGAAAAAGATATAGTTAGGCGTAACATAGCTACTGAAGAAGCAGTAGATGCTCTCATTGATTTAATCAAAATAAACGGCGATTGGGTCTCTCCAAAATAAAATAGCTAAAATAAGATATCATTCACTTATCTATCTGAAAACTATTTTAATAGTGCAGTAGATGAAAAAATAAATCTATGCTTTTGTGCTTCATAAGCTCCTCATAGAAAATATCAGAATCAAGAATTGGCTGAATTAATTTATGAGAACAATAAACTATTTTAGTGCCTTACTTTAGTTGTTTTCACCTTAATAAAGTGGTTAATTATTCTTCGAAAAAAATATTTCAGTAATACTTTTGATCAATTTAACTAGATATAGTATATTCTTACAACAAACTAAAAACAGTAGAATTACTTAAAAAAATGTAAATTTTCAGACACAAATTAAAAATTAAATCTGAAATAAGCAATGTAAGAGCCTTAATGGAAACACTAAAATAATTCGGATCTTTTCAAAATTATATCTGTGAGTCTATCAACAAAAATCATAAACTAATCATTAGGATTTAAACAACTAGGTTCTATAGAAAACAAAATTATCAATCGAGTAAGTCTTGATTAAAAAAAAGAAAAATTAAATTTATGGTCTTTACATATGGCTTTAAAAAGGTTATTGGAATGATGCAAGAGCACACAAACAACTGTTTTAAGTACACAAAAATAGATATATAACATGAGTAAATTATTTAAATTATTATCTGGCGTGCTCATTTTTTCATCTTGCCAAAATAGCAAAGATTTGAGGGTAGACTTACATAGCTTTTCTGAGCCCCACCATGTAGTTACTCGACACTTAGACCTAGACATCGAAGTAAATTTTGATCATAAAGTAATTAAAGGAATTGCTTCTTATCAAATTGAAAATATTTCAGGCAAGAAACAACTCATACTAGATGCCCATGGCTTGGTGATTGAAAAAATAATAAGCAACGGTAAAAAATGCGATTTTATCTGGGGAACAACAGACTCTATTATGGGCCAAGCACTTCAAATAAATATTGAAAAAGATACCAAAGAGTTATCTATTCATTACCAAAGTGCTCCGGGGGCTAAAGCATTACAGTGGCTTAATCCGATGCAAACATCCGGGAAAAAACATCCCTTTTTATTTACTCAATCACAAGCAATATTGGCAAGAACGTGGATTCCATGCCAAGATTCTCCCGGGGTTAGATTTAGCTATACAGCTAGGGTGAAGGTTCCTTCAAAATTGATGGCAGTCATGAGTGCAGAAAATCCAACTAAAAAAAATAATACTGGTATTTATCAGTTTAAGATGGAACAAGCTATCCCTTCCTATCTAATGGCCTTGGCAGTAGGAGATATCTCCTATCAATCCATTGGTGCCACCACAGGAATTTATGCGGAACCTGAGATACTTGAAAGAGCAGTTTATGAATTTTCAGAAACTGAGGAGATGCTTGATATTGCAGAAACCATGTATGGAAATTATGCATGGGAGAAATACGATATGCTCGTCTTGCCTCCTAGTTTTCCTTTTGGTGGAATGGAAAATCCACGACTTACATTTGTAACGCCCACAATACTAGCCGGTGATCGTTCTTTAACATCACTAGTTGCCCATGAGTTAGCTCACTCATGGGCTGGAAATTTAGTTACAAACAAAACCTGGGACGATTTCTGGCTAAATGAGGGATTTACTGTCTATTTTGAAAGAAGAATAATGGAAAGGCTAAAAGGGAGGGAATATGCTGATATGCTTAGTTTGCTTGGAAAGCAAGATTTAGAAAGAGAAATTATCTCTCTCGGAAGTAAAAATAAAGACACACATCTCAAGTTAAATTTAAAAAATAGCGATCCGGACCAGGGACTAACAGATGTGGCTTACGAAAAAGGATTTTTCTTTCTTCGATTGATTGAAGAATCAGTAGGACGTAAGCAATTTGATTTCTTTTTAAAAAAATATTTCTCTGTAAATGCATTTAAAGTTATGGATACCGAAGAATTTGTTGCCTATTTAAATAAGCATCTACTCGACCAAAAACCAGATACAAAAGAAAAAATAAAACTTAAAGAATGGATCTATGGCCCTGGGATTCCGGACAACTGTCCAAATGTTAAATCCACAAAATTTAATGCTGTGGATAAAGCCATTGCCTCATTTGAAAAAGGATTTCCTCTAAAAAATATTTCAACTGACTTGTGGTCTTCCCATGAATGGTTGCACTTTCTTAGACATCTTCCTAAAGGAATTTCTATCAAACAATTAGATCAATTAGACAAAGCTTTTAACTTCACAAACAGCGGAAATGCAGAGGTATTAAATGCATGGTTCTTGATTACCATTCCTAAAGACTACTTAGCTATAAAAAAACCTTTAGAGAATTTTCTAATGTCTATAGGGAGACGTAAATTTTTAGTACCATTATACAAAGCTCTATTTATAAAAGATGTAAAAAGGGCCAGTGAAATTTATAACAAAGCTAGACCAAATTACCACTCTGTATCCAGGCAGACATTAGATGCCATTATTTTATAAATGTGAAGATTATTCTTTTCACATACAAAAATCAATTAACAGAAAAAAAGTATAAAAATAAGAAGCTTATACTTCTCATTATTTTACTATGGGTAAGTTTAAGTCAGGTCTTTGCACAAGACTTTTTAGTGATAAAAGGACAAATACTTGAGTCCAAAACACAAAAAGGCTTACCCTTTGCTTCAATCAGTGTCAAAAATGAATTCAAGGGAACCGTAGCCAATAATATAGGATATTTTTCATTCATCATACCACTTAAATTTCAAAGAGACACTCTGAGGGTAAGCTATATCGGCTTTCAAGATATAGAAATCTTGATTGATACAATCAGACATGAATTACGCTTAGAATTGCAAGAAAATTCTACTCTTCTTAATGAAGTAGTTTTAACACCATTAGAACCTGAAGATTATATCAAAATGGCAGTTAAAAATCTACCCAAAAATTACCCTAATAGAGCTTTCATGACCCAGGCTTACTATAATAATAAATGTACAGTAAATGAGAAGGTTCTATTAGATGAAGAAAGTTTTTTCAATACTTATCATTCTATAGAGAATGATACTATTGAACACCAACTCATCCTTTACCGTACAGACTCCGCTTCCAAAGAAATAACCTCAGAGTTTTACGAAGAAACATCCTTTGATATTGAAGGCCAGTTTAATACTCCTGATTTTATTCTAGAAAGAGGAAAAACCAGCTCGAAAGAAATTTATCTGGATAGCCTAAACTTCAGCAAATTCAACTACAAATTTAATACTCTCGAAATTCCTGGATATAGATCTATTCTATTTTCGAGTAAAAGACCAATTGAATATCTGAAAATTTCTGGAGAAATTGTTCTGGATAAAATAAGCCACGCTATTATCTCAATCAACTATGAAGGGACAATTAATATTCCTCTCAAAATAAAACCATTGCTATTTATCGCTGGCTACGGAATTACCAATCCAAAAATAAAATCAAAAAGATCTTACAGAAATATTAATCAAATCTGGTATATAGACTTTATAGAGATTGACTTATATGTCGAAATAAAAAAAAGAAAGCTTTTTAAGCCCAACAAACAATATAATTGTATGTTTTATCAAACATTTAATGTAAACAACACTCTAATTGATGATGTAAAACCGATAGATTTTGAGAAAATATTTAATACTCAGCTCCCGTATAAATCACAAATACATAACGAGGAGCACCTTCAATGGAATGAAATAAATAGAATTAATCGATAAAATAATTCATCTCACGTATACGCGCCAAGACCTCCTTGGGCAAAATCTCATCTAAATTCTTGCCTTTGTTAAGGTCAGCTCTTATCTGAGTGGAAGAAATTTTGAGCATCGGAGCATCAATCATGTGAATATTTTTATGCTTCCCGAGAAGACTAAATGGGGCATTTGTTCTGGGGTAGACATAGATTTGATGATTTTTCAGAATTTGAGTATATCCTTTCCATTGATCAAAACTACTTAAATTATCTTCACCCATGATGATAGAAAATTCAAATAGAGGGTTGTTTTTTACTAAGCGTTGTAATGAGTGAATGGTAAAAGAAGGCTGAGGCAAGTGAAATTCAATATCGGAAACATGGATAAATTTACGCCCTTTGATAGCAATTTGTACAAGGGAAAGACGCTCTGAATCATGCAACAAGTTCTTCTTATTCTTAAAAGGATTGTGGGGGCTTACCACAAACCACACCTGGTCTATTTCGGTATGTTCTACCATATAATCCGCAATCATTAGATGTCCTGAATGAATGGGATTGAAGGAGCCGAAATATAGTCCTATTTTTTTACTATTGTTCATAGATAAACTGAGTCACTTTTTCATAAGCTCGTTCAATAGCGAGATCAAGACTGTCATTCACAATGACTAAATCAAAGTCTTTGGCAAAGCTCATTTCATCCCTAGCCTTTTCTATTCTCATTTTAAGTTGGGCTTGATTTTCAGTATTTCTGGAAATTAATCTACTTTTTAAAACATCTATTGAGGGAGCTTGAATAAATACAGACAATGCACGATCTCCAAATTTATTTTTTAAACTAATACCTCCCTTTACGTCAATGTCAAAAAATACATGTTTCCTTTTTGCCCAAATACGATCTGGTTCGCTTGAGAGTGTACCATAATAACTGCCCTCATACACTTCTTCCCACTCTAAAAACTGACCATTTTTCACTTTTGACCTAAAGGATTCTGTTGATAAAAAATAATAGTGAATCCCATCTTTTTCTTCGCCCCTGGGTAATCTGCTAGTGGCCGAAATAGAAAATTCTGCTGATATACCTCGATCTATTAAGGCATTCACAATAGTTGATTTACCTGATCCTGAAGGAGCTGAGAAAATAATTAGTTTACCTTGCTCCACTTTATAAAACATTAAGTACTTGTTCTTTTATCTTCTCCAAGGCATCTTTCATTTGAACCACTAATCTTTGTATCTCGGTGTGATTAGCTTTGGAACCCATTGTATTGATTTCTCTACCTAATTCTTGACAAATAAACCCTAACTTTTTTCCATTAGGAGATTCTGTACCCATAGTATCAAGGAAATAAGCACAATGATTCTTTAATCGAACTTTTTCTTCTGAAATATCAAACTTTTCAGTAAAATATATCATCTCTTGTTCAAGTCGATCGCTATCGAAATCAACTGCAGTCAAAATATCTTCTAGTTTCTTTCGAATTCGAAATTTGACCCGATCTATTCTCTCTTTTTCGAAGTTAGGTACTTGATTATGATATTTTGTAATGCAATCAATATGTGATTTCAAATCTTGATCAAGTGATACTCCCTCTGATACTCGATAGTCGACAAGACCAGCTACAGCCTCTTTCACTAGATTCATAACACTAGCCCATTCTAGTTTATCTAGAGCTTCTCGTTCAGTAGACATTGATTCAGGGAGTCCCATGGCTATTTGAAGTAAATCTCCCTCATTAATAGGAGATTGAGTTATTTCTTGGAGAGAAGACATGTACTTTCGAACGCACTCACGATTGGGTTTGTATTTCAGTTCAGTACTTATATTTTCAACAAAAATAAATAAATCTACCTTTCCTCGTCTTAATAAAGAGGAAAGGTAAGAACGAATTTCTATCTCTTTTTCTTTGTATAGTGAAGGGATCCGAATATTGATATCCAATTGCTTGGAATTTAAACTATTCACTTCCACTATTATTTTCTTACTTGGAAGAAGCGAAACTGCTCTACCAAAACCAGTCATTGATTGAATCATATCATTTTATATATCGTAAAAATAAGTAAAATTCTTCTGAACAAGACTTAATCCCTAACTGCTTTTGGTTTTCTCCCCACTAAATAAACACCAACAAATATAAAAATTGCCGCAAATATTTTAACTACATCCATCTTATCTGAACCAACTGAAAGAGCAATAAAGGTAGCCAAAACAGGTTGTAAATAAATATAAAAACCTACGGTAGAAGCTCTAAGTCTCTTTAACGCATATACATTAAGCATATAGGCCAAAAAAGAAGTAAAAACAACCACAAAGACAATTTCAATGTAAATCTTAGGAGAAATAGATAACCAATCTACTTCTTGGACTTCATAATAACCGAATGGGAGTACTACAAAAAAACCAATTGAAAATACCCATTTCAGTAATGTAATAAAATGATAGCGTCTCATTAATGGTTTAATAAGAGTTAAATAAAGTGCATAAGAACATGCATTCACAAAGACTAAAATATTTCCAAGAGCCAAATTGGGATTATTTACCTCTAACTTTTGTCCATATAATGCAAGGATAATAGCTCCGATAGCACCAAGAATAATTCCAATAATTCGCAAGGCAATAATTTTTTCTCCATGAAAAAAAATTGCCAAAATAAAAACCATGATAGGAGTTGATGTCATTGTCACAGATGCATGAATAGGTGTAGTGAAATTTAATCCTTTAAAAAAAAGCATCATATTGATCGCTACACCAAAGAGTCCACAAAGTAATAGGACTCCATAATCTCTCGGCTCTACTTTTTCGCGAATCCAAATGCGATGAATAAGCTGAAATAGAATCATGGCTCCTGTGACACGGACCAAAATAAAACCTAGAGGTTTAATGGTTTCTGGCATTACATCCTTCGCAACAGTAAAAGTTAATGCATAGATGAGATTGGCAATAAATAAGGCAGCATGTGATTTAAATATATCACTCATGAGAGAGTATCTTTTAAAACTCTAATGTTTTCTTTAGAATTTCCCACAAAAATATCCTTATCTAAAATAAAAACTGGCCTTTTTAAAAAGGTATATTCTTGTAAAATAAGCTCTTTAAAATCCTTCTCTTTCAACTTATTATCTTTCAAATTCATGCTCTTATACTTTTGAGCTCTTTTACTAAAAAGAGCCTCATAAGAAGAACTTAACGCATACATGGATTCAATTTGTGATCGAGTAACAGGTTTATATTTAATGTCTTGCAATATAAAATCAGAAAGATCTAGATCTTCCATAATTCTACTACAAGTAGTACAGGTGGATAAATAATAAACTTTTTTCATCTTTTTAAATCTATTACAAAACTAAACAATCAAGAAGTCCTAGCAAATTTCTACATTTGTAAGAATAAATATTTATTTCATATGACAAATCAACGCTTTGCAGTAATCGGCTTGGGTCAGTTTGGCTCTGCAATTGCCAAAAATCTTTCTAAACGAGGAGCAGATGTTTTAGCTATTGATTCTTCTATCGAAAAAGTAGAAAGCATCAAAGACGAGGTTTCTTTTTCTGTGGCGCTAGATGCTACAGATAAAAGAGCTCTCCTTGCACAGAATATTCAAGACGTAGATGCAGTAGTGGTAGCTATTGGTGAAAATTTCCATGGACTTCTTTTGTGTACTTTTCTTTTAATGGAACTAAAAGTAAAACGGATTATTACTAGGGCCATGGGAACTGATCAAAGAAAAATATTAGAAAAAATGGGCGTTACAGAAATCTTATCTCCGGAAGACGAAGTGGGTGGAAATGTAGCTGAAATGCTTATAAACCCTGCTGTAGTGTTATGTATGAAATTACCCGATGACTATGAAATAGTTGAAGTTAAAGCTCCTACTAATATTTATGAGAGAAGTTTAGATGACATAGGGCTGAGGGAGAAGTATAAGCTCAATCTGGTCACTATTTTAAGAAAAAATTCAGCTAACAGAGACAATAATGATTCAAAAGACTACCACATTATTGGTGTTCCTGATTCAAGCACATTGATTGAAAAAAATGATATTATTGTTCTTTTTGGACTCACAAAAAATATCGAACGCTTTTTGGATATCAACAAGTGATGAAAGGATTTATTATTACCGGAACAAGCAGTGGTATTGGTATGGCTCTAGCGAAAGTTCTTCTCGAATCTGCTGAAAATAGAATATTTGGAATTTGTCGCAATCAAGTAATAAAGCATCCAAACTACAGGCATTTAGCAATGGATTTAAATGATATCGCAGATATTGATTCTATTGATTTACCAGAATGGGAAGATCTAAATCAAATTAGTTTGGTTAATAATGCAGGATGGGTGGGACCCATACAAAAAATGGGAAACCAAGAACTTGGATCTATTGCATCAGCTTACCTGATTAATTTAATTGCACCTGCTGCACTATCAAATTTATTTATAGCAAAGTATAAAGCGCATCAAGCGCAAAAAGTAATTCTCAGTGTTGGCTCTGGTGCAGCAGAAAATGCTATTGCAGGATGGAGTAGCTACTGTTCTGCTAAGGCCGGGTTAGATATGCTTAGTAAATGTATTTCTATGGAGCACCCCGACATCATCTGTTTGTCCATTGCTCCAGGCAAAGTAGATACACCAATGCAAAATGATATTCGTTTTGCTGATGAAAAAGAATTTCCAAGACTAAAAGAGTTTCAAAAGTACTTTAAAAATGGAGAATTACTCCCAGCTATTAAAGTTGCTGAGAAATACTGTATAGTTTTAGAAAATCCCAGAGATTATTTAAAGATTGATCGTATCTCCGAGATCTAAATCATATTCTAGAAATGGAATTTTATCTAATAGAAACGACAAACTATCTTTCAATAAGAGAAACTTCTCTTTTGAATCTGCACTTATTGGATCTGAGGGGGGCAACTTGCTTTTAAAAGGATCTACTTGCACCCCATTTTTCCAAAAACGATAACAAACATGAGGGCCAGTTGCAAGGCCTGTACTACCTACATATCCTATAGTCTGACCTTGTGCCACTTTAACTCCTGGGCGAATATCCTTAGCGATTTTAGACATATGGAGATATTGCGTAGTGTATGTAGCATTATGGCGAACCTTCACATAGTTTCCATTATATTTGGTATATGTGGCCGCTTCAATAACACCGGCAGCTGTAGACCAAATGGGAGTACCTCTTTTGGCAGCATAATCCGTTCCTTTATGAGACTTCCAACGCTTCTGAACTGGGTGAAATCTATTTCTGGAATACCTGGAAGAAATTCTACTGTTTTTAACAGGCGTTTTTAAAAAAAACTTACGCAAGTTGTTGCCGGTCTTATCAAAATAATCATCGAACCCTGAGTCGTTGAAAGGAAAAGCATAAAATTCATCATCAAAATGACTAAAATAAACAGCTTTTACACCCCCCACACCGACAAACTCTCCTTGGAGATACTTTGCTTCATAAATTACCTTAAACTTATCTCCTGGTTGCACATGACGAAAGTCTAGTGTCCAACAATAAATCTCATCAGAGATGATTTCGCACAGACGATCAGACATCCCTAGTGAGGCGCCTGTTAAAAAAAAGCTAGAACCTTTGTCAATTACTCCAGCCACTTCGATTAACTTAATTACTATTTCCTTTTGTGCTCTATATATATTTAGGCTATCTCGAAAATCATACACCACAAAATTAATCTTGTCTTCTTCATAGATAAAAACATGTGCTAAGGATTTCCCGGAACTGTCTTGCTGACAAAGTAGAGCGTAAGAGTGTCCAGCCTTTAAATAGCGAACATCGAAATCCGTCTTTCGAGAACTACGAGCAATTGCATCAACTTGTCGATAAGAAACACCATTTTCAACCAGTATTTTCCCTAATGATTCTCCCGATTGAATTTCCTTCTTGAGTATCAGAAAAGAATCAACGGAAAAACCATATTCAAATCTCGGTATAACTGGATGATTACTAGCAGAAGTATTTAATATAATTTTAGATTCTTCGAGAGAATCGCATCCTAGGCAGAGTAATATAACAATAGCTAAAAATCGCTTCACAAAAAAAAAATTAAATCACTACAAATTCATTTCGAATTTAAAAAATTAATATCCCAAACCTAGATTCAAAATTTAATACTTATTAACGAAGTAATAAAGAACTTGATTATTCTTTAGTTATATATTTGATTCAAAAAAAAAGGCTCCCTTATGGGAGCCTTTTTGCATATCTAAAAGTATTATTATCTAACAATTTTCTCAACAGTACCATCGCTATAAATTTGGAATAACACTTCGCCTTTGAAGTCTACGTCATCCATATTTACCTCTTGACCCAGAACATTAACAACTTTCACTAATTCTATTAGAGAAGCAGCTATAGAAGTTGATGATGAAGTCTCGATAGCCGATGCAATATTAATTGCATCAACTGCATAAGAAGAAGATCCTTCTGTCCAATCAGAAACTGTAAAGTGAGTTAATACACCTGCAGTCCATACTTGGAATGATATATTTTCGGATACTCTAGCTGCTTCTTTAGAAGCAGTCATTGCATCGTCTCCCCATACAGTAAGTACAGACACAGGACTTGTGTAAATAGCAGAACCAATCAGCTTACCTTCTTTATCGAAAGCAGCTATCTCTGATCCTTCTGTTGGAACAATATCCCAAGCAGTGTCTTCTATCACAATAGTCATATTATTATCTGTAGAAACTACTTTGTTAAAATGAGATACATTATTTACAGTGGTTTCTATAGATGACAATCTGTAAGAATCATCATTAGATAAGTATTGAAGCATATCTGTATCAATAGTTTTCATTTGGTAACCTTCACCTGGATTCATATCTCCGATACCGTTGAAGGAGTACTCAGGTAAATAAGCATTACCACTGTAATCTTTGGCGATGATTAAGTTACCAGCATCGTTGATATCTGCCATTACTGCATCAGCAGCTGCTGGCTCAGTTCTTAAGTAACCTATCATATTCCATCCAGCAGAAATATCAATTGCATTGTCCTCTGGGAATGCATATGCTCCACAAATTTCAATGGAAACCTCAGCATCAGTCTTGATTTGGTAACCTTGACCTACTGATAGATCACCAACACCGTTAAAGGCGTACTCAACCAAATAAGCATTACCAGCGTTATCCTTGGCAATAATTACATTGTCAATAATTGGCGCAAGTATAGAAGCCATGTCCATATCATCAGCAATCATATACGTAGAGAACATTGACCAACCTGATGGTAGATCTAACATCTGACATTCAGGACCAGCAGGTACACTTGTAATTGATGACACAAAAGTCAAACCGTTTGAAGTGTAAGTATTTGGACCTGTGGCATATGTTGCTGTTGCGGCCATCACTTCACCAGTAGTACAATCGAACATCATCCAAGTAAGTTCTGCTCCAGAGGAAAGACCATCTAC
>PAMD01000016.1 GCA_002707145.1 Flavobacteriales bacterium
CAGCGGTAGGTTTTTCAGATAAGTTAGCATAATGCCAATCTGCAGCCTGTAGTGTACTATTATTAAACTGGTAATGTTTGTTTTCTAAATTAATTTGTAATTTTTGCTGAAAACCTTCTGATGGGTCCCAAGCACTCGCATGTTGAACATCTCCAAAAAGGTAAGGGACGTTATTCCCTTCTAAAGTTATAGTATCGTGCCATGGTCTGGTAGGGTCTCCATCTGGTTTCATTTGTCTTACCCATCCAGCATAGTCATCTGAAAAACCAGCATCTATTTCAGCAGCTGATAACTTAAAAGGTTGTATGCTTTGATAGAGTTGATTTCCAGATCTATTTTTTATGTACAAATTACTTCCCTGTATATAAACACCGTATCTGAATTTTTCTGAGGGTCTAAAGTCATTTTGATATGAAAGTGCAGTACCTGGGTAGTCAGTTCCATAGAGTTCTTCATCCCAAAAACCAACCTGGTGATATGATCTGACAGATGTAGAGCCCGGTTCAAAAGTATATGTTAATTCGGGTTCAGCATCTATATCAAAAATTCTATTTGATAATAGACCGCCGCTAAAGCTGTTTTCTCCTCCTCCCCAGTCTGAAGAGCCTATTCCCACAGTACCATCATCTTTCCAATCAGCGAAAATATATTCCGATCTTAAAGCGGATGGTTTAAAAGGGGTATTTCTTATTTTAATATGTTTAATTTTTAATGAGTCACCTAGGTTCGTGTCGTCATCTCCATAAAAGTTAATTCCTAAATGCAGGTTTTCTTCAGTCTCGTATTTATAAAGAAACGATCTTATTATCTCCCCATCTAAAGAAAACTCCATTCTACAACCCTCTTCTTGAGGAGTAAATATAACCTTATATACTTCTCCTACCACAGCGCCTGCTTGAGGAGATAGGGGTGTTTCATTCGGGTAGTTTGTTGTATAATAATCATTAGTACCATCATAAAAGTTTGAATTTAACCCAAAACCTCGTATCCAAGGAAAGAATGGGTTCTTTTCATCACCTTCAAATATAGCTTCAGGATTTTCTCCAGTACTATAATTTCCGTTTTTATCAAATTTCCAAAGAAGGTCTCCATTAACATAATCGTACCTTGCTAGTTTATTTCCATTGTATGGCTTTAAAGCAACAATATTCTCTGCCTGTCCATAAAAACCGTAAACAATTCTAGTATTTCCATTAAAGTCATTTGCAGGATATCCATCTCCGTCAATATTATTAGGGTCGTTAGGTGCTTTAAATAAACCTAACATAAAATATTGGTCTTTGCCTGATGTTAAATATTCGAATTCAATTTCGATTTCTTTTCCTTGAGACCTCTTAATAGCCTCTTTTAATATTACACCAGAACTCCATGGATCGATAGTTCTATCAGATGATGTACCTATAGCGACTCCATCTGAGTCTTGTACTTGACGTGTTTCGTCTATCCACCAATCATTTGTTGATAGTCCACCTGTTATATCTACCTCTGTTTCATTTTCTTGTAATACAGAAAAATCATTTAACATACTAATTTTATTAGGGTCTATGTACCCATAAGTTCCATCTTGGTGATAAAATTCGTCTGTACTATAAACCAGATCAGGAGAGAGTGTTTCAAGGTCTCTTTGTCTTCCCCATTCTTGTCCTCCATCAGCAGAAGTATAACCTCCAGCTGGAATAGTTTCATTACCTATATCTAAAATTCTAAATGGGTGTTGAACTCCTCCCTGTTGATTAAGCTGTCTCCAATCAAATGTGTATATTTTACCCCTTTCTAATTCTACTGTTGGGTTACCTCCATTATATCCAGAAAAATCATATTTTCCAGGAAACTGATTGGATACATTTATTATTTTATGATTATTACCAGGAAAGGATTGCCATTTTGTATTGTCTTCATTTGCAGTAAGAAGTTTATATTCATTTCCTTCTATTGTTGGTAAACCTCCTGCTCCTATATCAACCCATTCAAGTTGGCCATCAACAACTTTAAGTGCGCTACCATTATCACCAGTGTTATAGTCTGGAAAATCAGATAAACCTAAAGTTGAGCTAGCAGCATTATCGGTTCCCCATGATAGGCTACCACTTTGAACTTTAAGTACTTTTCCATCATTATTTGCAATAGGTGGGAGTTGTTGAAAGTCATCGTCTGCCCATACTAGACTACCACTTTGAACTTTAAGTACTTGATTGCTTGTCGCGAGAGAATATGTAGGAAAATCATTTAAAGAAGCTGTGCTATTAATAAATGTATCAGTATCAATATCTGGCTCCCATGTTAGTTTTCCTTGTTTTATTTTAAGTACTTTGCCTTCATCGCTAGTTCCTATTGCTGGAAATAACGAAGACTTATGGACTAAAGTCCAATAGTAGTCTTCTCCTTGTTTTTTTAATGAGAATAATTTTCCGGGATCGGAACTAAAGTCTTCTGCATTTAAATGGTCTGAAGGAGTTTGTCCATCTGGAAAAACCCTATACCCCGTAAGGGTCTCTGAAAGTACCTTAAAATTATAATCAACCTCTATATGTTTAAGAGGCCTCTCTAATTCACTTGGGTATAATGGCTTCCAAGAACCGTTTCCCTCTAGATGGAGTCCTCTTTCGAAAGAGTCTGCATCTAGTCCTGTAAAGTTATCTAAATCTTTGCTCACGTCTTATTATATTCTTTTTTGTGTTTACTTTTTTATACAGCTCAACTAATTTATCATATTTCGAATTTGTTTGTATTTCTATGTAGTCACATTGAGTATATCCAAATTCTATATATTGAAAGCATACATAACCATCAAGTAAAACCTTTAATTCTTTTTCAATCTTATTTAATTGATTTAATTGCCTTAACCCTGTTTTATTAATTAGGTCTTTAACACTTGATTTAAATTCAATTTCATAATTGTAAACATTATTTTGTCTATCGTTTTTTTCTAATTGAAAACTTGTTAGGGTATATATTCCTTCATTTTTTGTATGACAGTCACAGCCAGACTTAAGTACTTTATACGGGTGTAATTCGTTCATAAATCTTTTAAGTTCTTCTATATTATCGAATCTAGGTATGGACTTTGTAGTACCGAACAAATTCCTTCTTTTTACTCGAATTGCTGAAATTTTACCCTCTGACTTTTCTATATTTAAAAGAGTGTCATATATTTGTTTTAAAGAAATTCTATCTGCTATCATATTATAATCCGTCTGTTGCTAAAAATGCTACAATACCCGCAATCGTGGTTATAATCAACCAAAATGCTTTTGTGAATGTGCCTTTCCATTTCATAAGTTCTTTGTGTTCTGTTAAGAGGTCTATTCCTAAATCTCCCTTGTCTTCCATTTTCTTACGGAATTCAGTATTCTTTATAGTCTCTACTATAACACCATTATAGGGGTTTAAGATTTCTTTCTTCATTGCAGAAAGAGCCTCTTTCATTTCATTCTGGTTTTCAATCAATTGTTTAATCGATTGTTCTAAATAGAGCCTATCGGGATCTTCCATCCTCTCTTTAAGACTTGTGAAAGCCTCAATAAGTTCTTTAACTAATTCTGCGTTTGATTTATCCGACATCTTTGCTATATATTTTTTATAGTTTATATATCAAAGATAGTTAGAAGATTATCTAATTATGGGTTCAAACAGGATGTTTTCACCATATTTATCTTGCATCTATCATGTTTCCTTGGCTGATCATTGCCTGCTCGATCCAACTTTGGAATTCTTCCCATCTGTCTCCTGCTCCTTTATAGTCTCCTTTGTATTTGTCTAACATTTTTAAGATTTTAACATGGGCACTTCCATCATGGTTGTTTGATTGGTCTCTCCACCATTTCTCTGCATCAAGATCTGAAACATTATTAGAAGTTACAAAATTTGGCTTTCCAAGAGCCCTCTTTTTAAATTCATCAAATGGACATTTAAACCACCATTCTGCTCCTAATTTTTTATAATCAGAGTCTGTTCGGTCTGTTATTGGATATTTTTCTTTTTTTTCGTTTATTATTGAAAAAGATTCTAATGTTAATATATTTTTCATTGTTTCTGTATTATTAATTGATTCCATTTGTGCTTCAATATCCCATTGTATTCTATCTAATGGGTCTGTACCTCTAAAGTTTTTCTTTACCCAATCGATAAGTCCAGGTTCGGTTGTAGCATTTTGTGCCATTTCAAAACCATAACTTGAATCTTGTCCAAGTCCATCGTTATCATACGCCATGGTTTCTATCCATTTGTCGTATTTTCTCTGGTTCCATTTTGTTACTTTAATTCCTTTAGAATGGGGTCCTGCGCCTAAAGTTGATTTTACAGTGCTATAGTGTTCTGGACCTGCGAAAGGACCTACTGCCCATTCTTGGTCTCTTTTATTACCATCCCAATATTTAATCTCTTTTCTAAATCTTTTAAGTTCGTATTCTGCATCTTCTTGTTTTTCTCTAGTAGTAACTGCACCAAACTTTTTACCAAGCGCGTTCATCATATCTTCGAATTCAGAAGGATCCATTTGAAAATGGATGTCTTGAACCTCTATGTTTGTATAGTCTCTGTTTCTTCCATATTTACGATCCATTTTTTTATCGTAATCTGAGGACTCGTTAACAAAACTCTCTAAAGTCTTTAAATGTTCAAATTGAAGTTCTGCTGATTCAGATAATTTATCTATTAACTCTTCTGCCTCTTCTGCCGAACTAACACCTACCTGATCTCCTTCTTCCTCAAGCCATATTTCTAAAGCTTGGCCATAATTTTCGCCTGTGTTATCGAAATAGCTTTGAAATTTTTCATCATTTTCTATTTTCTTTTTAATTTTCTTTACTTCAGAAGATGAAAACTTTTCATTCACTGTTGATTCTTTAATTCTATACTTTTTCATTAAATATTCAGCGTCATCAATTGCCGTCTGAATTTCATTGTCTGGAATATCTTCCCAAAATATTTCTTGCTTTCCAGATTGATTCCATTGATCAGCAACATCGTTAAATAGGTCTTCAGTATATTCGTCCCAATCTCTGCTTGCTTTTCGGTTTTTGGTATTCATTAAAATATCGTCAAGTTCTCCGATTCTATCTAGAAGATCGTTAGTACCATAATTTCTATTACCAGAACCTCTCAACGGCCCATATTCATTAACTGATTCTTCAATAGTCATCCCTTTTGCGGGGTTTGGAAGTTGTTTAAAGTTTTTATAAGCCCATTCTTCAGCCTGATCTTCATCTTTGGCTTTTGACATGGCTGCTTCTATTCTCTTCTTGAATTTTTCTTCAAACTCTTTACCATATGCTTTCTTAATATTCCATTCTTTGTCCCACATTTCTTTGGTAACTTCAGCGGCTTCATTAACATCTAATGATTCTTGTGCATCTTTCCATGCCTCTTCATCTGGATAGTCTTCATCTCCTGGTTTTGCAGGTTTTTCACCTCTTTTCTTTTTTGCATGAACATTTGCCCAAAGTCCTTTCTTACCCTCTTCAACAGATTCAGTAGCAACTTTATAAAAATCAGTGAGAAACAATTCGAATTTTTCATTTCCACCAAACATTTTAAATTCAGCATCACTAAGTGTCTTTTTAATAAAGTCTCCTACATTTTTAGCACCCTGTCTAATTTGATTAAGCTTACTTGTAAAACCTTCACTAATTACAATTCCATCTCCTAATAGACTTTCTGCTGTTATTTTAAGTTCTGCGTCTTTATCAAGATCTTTAATATGCTGATTTACTAACTTTTCAGCGGCCTGTTTCTTTTTTGTTAAATCTCTAAGCTCTTCTAAATATGTTGATTGTGCTTGGTCATCTCCTTTATCTCTTGCTTCTTGCCATTTTGGAAGAACAATAGTTAAATCTTTAGTTGCTTTATTTAGGGCATCAATTGCTTTATCAAGCTGTTTTTTACTAACTTTTTTGCTTTCTGTTATTCCATCTTCAGAACCATAATATGTCATCCATTCTTCACTTGTCATTCCGGCCTGTTGAGCGTTCATAGCAACATAATCTTGCCATTCAGAAGAATGCTGAATCTGAAGGCCATTTATGTACATAAATTTTTCTAAGGTTAATAAATTATTCATACTATTAAAATTAATTTTTTATTTTAGTTATATATCATCTTTATATTTTCTTTTTAACTCGGATTGCCACCACTCTCTTTTTCTACCATTCACAAATATCCATCCTAAATTAAGATCAAACCATTTTATTATATTTTTCATACTTTTTGTTTTTTATTAACTGCCGTGATTATGCCGACCTACCTACTAATTTATTAAGCTCGGTCTTTACTTTTGACCAATAATGTTCTGTTGCCTTTCTCTTCCAACCCTTAGGTCCACCGTTCCAGCATCTTGCAATAACCTCTTCGCTGTCTTCTGAATGATAGTAGTCTTTCCAAATATAGAACATCTCTATGCTTTTTTCTCTACTATACCTGTCATCTAACTTATATTTCTTTTTTATATTTCTCTTCTTTAAGATTCGGTTTACTTCCTTAACCATAATAGGTCTAATTTGAAGAACCCCGATTGATGGTCGACCTAAATGTTTATCTCCAACGCTACCCTCTTTTCCTCTACTTTCAACCTGTATCATTGCTTCTAGAAGAAGGTCGGTTTTTTCGAACTCTTCTTTTTCTTTTTCTATAAATACCCTTTCTATTGGACCTTCTAAACAAAAATCTTCGACTGGCGTAGAATTATAGAGTGTTCCGCAAATCAAAAGTCCAGAAAACGTAAGTAATTTATACTTGATGTTTGCCATAATAAGAATATCTAATTGCTAATAATTTTCTTGCTATATTAAAATCTTTGACTCTATTTAATTTAAGACCATATTCATTAGATATAGCCTTGAGTTCAGGCAGTACCTCTGTGATTGTCATTTTACCTATCATATTATTTATATTATTTATTTAAAAATTGTTTATATTAGGCTAGTTTGTATCTAGAAAGGAACCTTCTCATTTCTAAAATCTTTTTTCCATTTTTACTTTATTATTAATTCATATTTTCCTAAGTGTCCAGCTGTTCTGTCTTTTAAAAGGTACTCTACCCTTCCAGAATAATGTCTTCTTCTCTTGTTTTTCATACTTCGCATGTGATGTACAAAACTTCCTCCTCTGTCTCTTACAGGTTCATAAGAATCTTTTCCATGAATTTCCATTTGATAAAATTTATTCAATTCAGTGTAAGATACTGGTCCATTTTCTTTTGCGTATTCTAAAAGCTTTCCCGTTATTTCTCCGTATTTTTCCATTTTTTAGTTTTTAAAATCAGAGAGGTTTTACCCTCTCTGAAAGGTTTTTTAATCTATTACTTATTTAATTTGTAAGCCATGTGAGAATGGTTTTTAGCTCCAACTCTGTTCCAAAGATTATAATCAACCATTTTAGGGAATGCATTATGCATTGTGTTTATGTTAAGGTTTTCAAGGATTGATTTATCAATTGAATAGAATCTACCACCTTTAAAACAAAGTACGTTTACCCAAAGTCCTTTACCATTTTCAAATTCTTTATAAACTTGAACATTTTTAGTATCTTTAGAGAAATAGTAAGAAATGGCTTCTGGAGTAATGTTTTCTCTTTCAAAGATAGTTAAGAAACCAGCTTTACATTTACCTACAGTTCTCCAATTATATTTCTTTTTTGGATCTAAGTGGTTAGTTACAGAGAATTCAAAGTATTTACCTTTGTTATCATGTTGGTATACTGTACCGTACCAATGGTCTGTTGATGATGCAAGTGTGTTAATAATCGGGTTAGTTACTGGGTTGTTTTTTACGTTTTTCATGATTTTTGTTTTTATGTGTTATAGTTATTAATTTGTTATAGTTAAATATAATCATAATAAACGACATAAAAAAATCTGGTGCAATAAAGTTTCAAAAAAGTTATTAACAATTATTTATTACGTAAGGTCTAATACCCATTTTTTAAAAATATTCTCAGGAGTTCTATGGGCCATTCCCTTTGTCATTTTTATAGAATAGTTTCCTCTTTCTTTATTTAACATTACCCATGTACGGTGAGGTTCTATTATGTCATCCTTTTCTCCTAAAACTACAGTTGCTTTAAACCTTTTACTTCCATAACTTACTCCAGTCGGTTCCATACTTCTACTATGAATTGCTGGGTTGAAAAGAAGAGCATCAGTACCTGTATGAGAAGCCAATGCTTTAGCAAAATAACCTCCCATTGATGAACCTATAATAAGGTCAGGGTTAAATGTCTTAACTTGACGTAAAGTTTCTGCAAAAAGATTTGGTTTCTTATAGTCCATAGAAGGTGCTAATGTTTCTCCTAATTGATTAAGAAAATCTACTTTTGGTCCTCCTTGTGGTGATTCTAAACCGTGTAAATATACTATTTTCATTTTTTTTCGTATTTTTCAAATGATGCAAATAAACATATTGTTCCCAGTCCCATTGCTAATATAAAAAATACAAGCTCGTTAAGAGGTCCCGCGAAATGAACATGTTCTGTAAGAATTCCTGATATTGTAGCCAACCCTAGACCCCATGAGATTAACATTGCTACAAAGTGTTTTACGTTTATTACTATTTTCATAATTTATTTATTTAGATTTATATTAGGCAGCTATTCCGAAAAACGTAGGGTTTTCGTTAGCTATTGTTATTAATTCTTTTTCAACATTTCTACCTGTTTCGGTAGTGTCAATACCTCTCATCATTGTAAAATATTCAACGGCATAAAGATCTAATTCTTTATCATCGCCCATATCTCCTTGAAGCATCCATCTCAAGGCAGTTTCTCTGTCTTCAGCTCCAAGGTCTATAACCTCTTGAACCCTTTTATTAAAAAATTCGGCAGCATCTTCCGCATCTCTTCTTTCTCTTTCCATTTCAGCGTCAGCCTGATCAGAAAGGTCGTTAACAAAATCAGTTAACTCTTGGAATGAGAAAGCATCCCAATTATAACCTCTAGGTCTGAAACCGTGGACGTCTTTATAAAGATCTGAGATCCACATTAAACATTCGTCTTTTTCCGCTTCTGTTGTGATTTTAAAGTTTTCCATGCGTATTATTTTTATGTGTTAGTGTTTGTTTTAATGTTATAGTTAAATATAATCATAATAAACGACATAAAAAAATCTGGAGTGAAAAAGTTTCACTTTTTTAAGGATAAATAAACCATGAAAAATTGTATAGTACGCATACTTGGTAATGATCTTGGAGGTATTCACGGTGAGGATCAAACATATAAAAACCTAGAGTTTACTCTATTAAACGAGTCTGATTTTAAAAATACTGATAAAATCTATATTTTAAATAGAATTGTAGATAGAGAAAAACGCGAAAGAATAATCAGTCTTTTAGATAAACATAATTCTAAATACTTAGAAATAAAATTCTCGAAAGAATCATTTAATATAAATTATGGGCTTGAAGATGTTTTTAAAAGGTGGAAAAACGCTGAATATTTTAGGAGCTGCTTAGACACTACTCTCTATGTAAAAGAAATTCATGAAAGCCTTAAACACTTAAATAAATATATTGTTAATATAAACGGTGCAAGGAATTTTGCACTTGACTATTGTAGGCAAAGATATGAATGGAGTTTTATACTAGATTCTAATTCATTTTTACTAAAAGAAGACTTCAATAAAATTTTGATAAATATAGAAAAAGATGTTGAATACATTGTGGTACCGCAAATAAGGATAGAATCTAATAGCCATGTATTTTTACCAGAAAGGTTAAGAGAATACGAAGAAAAAGAACCTCAACTTGCCTTTAGGAATACATCAAAAATTGGTTTTAATAAAGATTTAACCTATGGGGTATCTGATAAATGTGAACTTCTTAGAGTTTTAAATGTTCCTGGAGTTTGGCACAAATGGAAAGATAGCAAAGTTATATTTGGTATTGCCGACCGGATAAAGGAAGATGTTAAATACTTAATTAGAGGTAAAGTAATAAGACTTTCTCATCACAGTAAATCAATAGACAATGCAAAGACTAATTTTTTAAATAGATTAACAGGGCTGTTTGTTTTGATAAAGGAGATTAAAGAAGGCAAATATGATTAAGAATTATACTATCTATGGTGAAAGGGCATCTGGAACTCATTTTCTAGAAGAGGCAATTAACCAAAATTTTGACATTGACATAACTTGGAAATTTGGATGGAAACATTTTTTCGGTCATGATTCTCTAAATAATGCTAAAGAAACCCTATTTATAGGAATTGTTAGAGATCCATACCAATGGATGAATAGTCTATATAAAAAACCTTGGCATTTAGAATATTTTAATGATGTTTCCGGTTTTTTAAACAATGAGTTTTATAGCGTTAATAATGAAAACCCTAAATGGGCTCACCTTAAAGAAAACGTTAAAGGTATTACAAAAAAACTAAATTCTGAAATTATTGAAGATAGAAATATTAAAACAGGAGAAAGATACAAAAATATTTTCGAATGCAGAGAGGTTAAACTAGACTATCTATATAATGAAATGCCAAGTCTTGTTGATAATTATATTTTAATAAGATATGAAGACCTTAGAGATAATTATGTAAATTCTTTAACAAATATAGAGAATAAATTTAAAATAAAAAGATTAAATAATCAAATACTAAATATCGAATACTATAAAAAGAATAAGAATAAAAAATTCGTAATATCAAGCGGTGATGTAAAAGTTGATCCTTTTATTATTAAAAACCATTCAGATTTTAAAGAAAATATAGAAAAACAACTAGGATACTTATGAACATAATTTATTACTACCATATACCCAAATGTGCCGGAACATTTATTTCTCAGAATCTACAGCAGATCGCTGATAAATGTGTATGGGAGAAAAGACTAGACCTAGAAATAGAATTACTCAAAAATAATGAAAACCTAGAAGATGGTTCCGGTAAAAGTATTTGTTATAACTTTAATAGACTTCCTGTTCCTTCTCTTAAAGATCCTGAAATAAGAAAGGATTGTAATAGACAGATAAATAATTTTTTAGATAATATAATTAACAGTAAATTCGATACTGTCTATATTCACCATCACATGGGGTACCCTGGTGTATTTGATTTAAAAGATAAATTAATAAAATTAAGGGCAGATATTGAATCTACTGGTGGTAAACTTTTTCTTTTTACGTGCATCCGAGAAACTGTAAGTTTTATAGAATCTAAAATTAATTATCAAGTAAATAATAGAAAAAACCACTCTAATATTAAAGGTCAAATAAAGAGAAAGTCTCAGCGCAACGCACAGAGTAAATATCTGCTGCACAACCATTCTAATTTATGGCCTAATAAAGAAATAGATATTAAACAAGAAAACGTTATAGAAACATATGATTTTTTAGATAAAGTTTACACTACAAAAAATGTAAATTCAATAAAAAATGATATTAGCTCAATAATAAATAAAGAAATTGTATGGGATACGAGTAGAAAGAATGTCTCTACCAAAACATATGAAATTCCAAAAAGAATGCATGCTAAATTAAGAGAATTAAATAACATAGATTCTTTTATTTATAAAAAATACGAATAAAAATGAAACATATTGCTATCATATCATATGGTTGTTCCGGTACAAATGCTATCGTTGACCAATTATTAAACAATTCTAATTTTTGGTTCCATGAGAATAAAGAGCCTTTAAATGTTAATTTCAAACATTATAATGGATATCTTAAAGATGGAGATGCACACTGGTACAATGACCATATTAGTAAAATGACAAGCCAAGCTGAAAAAGAAGGAAAGTTTCTTTTAATACATATTAAACCTGGGCATTTTTCAGATATCAAGGTTGATCTTCATGAGGGTATTAAAACGTTAAAAGATAAATTTGACTTTGTAACTATCAAAAGAAATAATTATTTGGCTGTACTTTCAAGCGGCCAGTTTAAAATAGCTAGAAAAATAAAAGACACAACAACAACTAGTATTAATGAAAATAAAGTTAAAAAGCTTTTTAACCTTTTCCAAAGAATGGATTTGAGAAACAACGCCATTCAAGAATATACAAAGCCCAATACAATACACATTGATTATGAAAAGGAGTTAAATGTAGACACTAGAGCTGCAGCAGATAAAGTAACCAGGTTTTACAATATTTTTGAAGAATACAAA
Source organism: Flavobacteriales bacterium (assembly GCA_002707145.1). The sequence continues at coordinate 12,094 of PAMD01000016.1, forward strand.
TATGAACGAAAGAGACATAATTTTCACGCTAAGAAAAATCAATGGTCTGGTGTTTTATTAAAAGATAAATTAGATAATTTTAAAGATATTGAAAGAGAACTTACTGGAACCATTTACGAATGGATGTTAAAAGAATAGAAGCTAATCTTTATCAGGCCATCGCTCATTAGCTTTATTAATAAAATAGCCTATTATTAAAAACCCTATAACTAATAATATTTCTACCATAATACATTTCCTGAGTTTTTATAGAGCTCTTCTCCAAATTGATTACTTCTTTTAATTATAGGAATAGAAAATCTCATTGTTTGTTCCATTATTTCTAAATCTTCTATATTTTCAGGTAATATTGACTCGTAATAAATTCTACCTTCGTTGTATCTTATAGTCTTTTTTGTTAAAAGGTTTCTTGTTTCTTTTAAATTATTTACAAAATTATTAAGGTCTAATAAGAGTAATTTATTATTGAGCAACCAAGGTGAAAACTCAAGGTCTACATATCTTCTATCTGATTCTACGGCGTATGAAAGTACTTTGTACTTTTTGAGTTCAAAATCTATTGGAGGTTCTGTAAAGAAATTGAATTTTATGAGTTCCATTTACTCTGGGTATCGGAGCATTGTGTCTCTATATTTAAAATTTCTGTTTTTACCGTGGTTAAATATAAAGCCAAATCTCTGATAGAATTTTTTTAGTCTTTTTAAGTCGCTTCCATAATCATCTGCTGCCGTAAGAGTGACCATCTTTCCTACTCGATCAGCGTATTCTATTACTGTATTTAAAATATCTGTTGCGATTCCTTTATTTCTGGACTGTTTACTTATTACAACCTGATTAAATTCTATACTCTCATCATCTTCGAATATATGGAGCTTATCTATTCCTTCACCATGTTTAGTCTTTAATATACCAACCAAGGGGCTACGTTTTACAAAATCTTCATATAGCCTGGCTCTTCTCATTTTTTATTATGAATCGTAATGTTTTTCTACTTGATCAGGATTTCCTTTAGGAAGTTTTCCTTTAGACATGTCTAATGCAATCTTTTCTAATGCAGCGACCATTTTGTTCCTATTTGCGCTTCCTAATTTTCGTTTCCAAATAAAATGCATTGCCTTTTCTTCGTAATTCCAAATGTAAAAACCTGTATATTTATGACCATCCATAAATGCTATTGAATATCCTTCAAGATTTTTATGATGGAAATTCTCATGCTTAATTGCAGGTCCTTGATAATGCTTAAAGCTTTTCTTACCGCCTTTCCATTCAATATCGTTAGTGAATCCTAAATCTGTTAGAACTTTTACATGTGAATCAGCGGCCTCATTTAATTTGTACTCCTCATTAAGGAAATTTTCAAATGTTTTTAAGTTTCTCATATTTTTATTTCTAATTAAATTTTATTATTCTTTCTTCCCCATCCGGGTATAATTTTTTAAAGTTTCTTGGTCTAGAATAGCCTCCAAAATAGAACTTGGCATCATCACCGCTGTAGTTCTTTATAAATTTCATTCCATCTTCTGTGGGTTCATCCCAAAGAATAGGCTCTTTGTGGTCTTTCTTTATAGCATCTAACATTTTTTTATTAATACTATTTCTTTTGTAACCTGGTCTGGTACTCATCATTTGAATAATAAGATATCCATTCACTATTTGTCCTTCTATACATGCCCAAATCATTTCTGAATTTTCAATCTTTTTATTATAACTCTTTTTCCAAATATCTGAGATTGGAGATGAGCCATATTGACTTAGACTTCCTCTCATTGGATTGAACATCAAGATTCCAGCCTTTCCTTTGTCGTATAAGTCTATCCATTCTTCATCATGAAAATAGGCCAATATTTTACCAGCTGGAAACATTATATTTTGTTTCTCATTAAAGAATACAGTAATATTCTTGTCTACTACATCTAAAGATAAAGCTTTTAAAGGAAGCCCTGTCGAAGGGTCTACTAAATGTTTACCTTTTTTTACGAAAGCTGCAAATTCATTAAGATGTTTCATAGTTGCGTTCTTTTAATTTTAAGTATTTGAACGTCTAATTCTAACATCTCTAGCTTAGCAGCAAGTTTTTGAAGAGTAATAACATTAAGTTCTTGCTTTGTTCTATCTACCTCATCTCTTACCTTTTTCTTTGTCTCTTTTATTTTTTCTCGAGTTTCTCTGTATTTTATTTTAATTTCCTTTAACTTTTTATTAAGCTCAGAAGCTTTAGACTCCCTTAAAAATTCGTTATGTTCTTCTAAATGTTTCATAATTTATATATCGATTTTTTATTCTAAATATTTTATGATATCAGAATGTAAAGATTCGTCTACCATTGATTTCCAATCATTATTTTTTTCTTTAATAGATGTTCTAATTTTAGTAGCTGAGATAAACATTGCTCCAGAATCTTTAGGTGGCGTATATTCATTAATCTCATATCCTACTCCTCTTCCATAATTTACAGACTCTATATCGGGTATAATCATTACCTCGACATCATCTCCTTTTGCGGCATGATATTTTTTAATCATATCTACTGTCTGTTCAGTTGTAAATGGATTTTTTTCATCGGGTTCTATGTCTCTAACCATAATTAGAGCCGGAACTCCTTCTTTTAGTTTTTGATTAATTAATTCAATATGACCAAAATGGTAAGGTTGGTATCTCCCAACAAATATTGCGTATTTTTTATCTACGTTCTTAGTTGGATCTCCTCCATGATTGTTTTTATCCCACATTTTCTAACATTTTATTTTTATCTAAATAATCTATTAAGAATTCTACAGAATCTTCTATATTTAAATTATCTAATCTTAATTCTGCATCCAATGGTTCTTCATAAGGGGCATCTATGCCTGTAAAACCTTTGATCTCTCCTGCTCTTGCTTTTTTATAAAGTCCTTTAGGATCTCTGTCTTCACAAACTTCTAGTGGGGTATCTACAAATACCTCAACAAAATCTTTACCAATAACTTCTCTAGCAAGATCTCTGTCTTCTCTATATGGTGAAATAAATGCAGTTAATATAATTGTTCCAGAATCTGCAAAAAGTTTTGCAACCTCGCTTATTCTTCTAATATTTTCTTTTCTATCTTCCGGTGAAAAACCTAAGTCTCCATTTAGACCCATTCTAATATTATCACCATCTAAGATATATGTTTTTAAATTTCTACCATTTAGTACTTCGTCAAGTGCATTTGCAATTGTTGATTTACCACTACCTGAAAGTCCAGTAAACCAAAGCACCCTTCCTGGATGTCCTGTTATCTTTTCTCTTTGTTCTCTACTTATTGTAAAACCATGTTTAGTTAAGTTTGTTGACATTTTCTTCTTTTTTAATTTTTACTCCGAATTTACAGCGGTACCATGCTCTCTCATGTATATAATATAATGCCATCTTTGTAAAAAGCTCTGCTCCACCAATTGAAAGACCAATTTTTGCATCTCCGCTGATAAGCCAACTTAAAACAACGGTATCAATTGTACCTACTGCCCTCCATGTTAGTGTTTTTAAGATGTGCCTTTTTCTAGCTATATTTTTCATTATTTATATATCTTCCAATCCTCTTCTGATTGCAATGCTTCAAGCTCGAATGGGTGATTTGAATATTTATAGCCTTTGTCATATAATTTTTTAAATTCTTTTTGGTCTTGAATTGTATGTGTATGTTCGTGCAAAAGAGACCTAATAACCTGTTCTGCTGTATTTGCCACTTCTGAATAAATGTAAATAATATCGTCATTAGGCTCATATTCTGCAAATGGGTTTCCCTGTTCCTCTTTAAGATTATCAACTGCAACTGCTCCTAATCTGTCCCACATATTATCATGTACTTCAATCTGTTTTGACTCTCCACCAAGGTCTCTAACTATTTTTGGATAGACCCTTTTAATAAGCTTTTCTATTTGACTTCCGTTTGCAGCTTCATTCAAAAAACTATTGTATGTGTTTATGTATTTCATATTAAAATTTCGGTATACCTCCTATTTTTTCAGCTCTTCGTCTCCAAAGATCTAATACGATCACACGCTCTTCATCGTTAATGGTTCCACCCTTTTGTTGAGTGTCTAAATATCTATTAACAGTATCGATCATTGCTTCTTTTCTTTTCTTAGCCTCATATCTCAATCCCTGTAGATTAGCATCTACTTCTTTAGGTAACATAAGATATTGTGCTCTTGGTAAAATTCCCATTTTTATATAAGCCCTTAACTCATCGTCATCTTCACTTGGCTTTCCATTTCTGTAGTTACCATGCTCAGCGCCTCCTTGTGTGATATGCTCTATTTCATGTCGAACAACATCTGCCAAATAAAAATAGACTTCTGACCATTCGCCTGGTATCCATTCTGGATTGATTCCAAAATCTATATTAATAAATGGGGTTTGATAATCGCCTTCGTCGTCAGTGTCTCTAGCATCTACTCCTGTCGTTTCAATAACTTTAAACCCTTTAAACTTTTTATCAATATGAATAGTAGCATCAATATCAAATTCTAAACCTCTTTCTTGTATTTGATCGCTGTAATAAATAGCATCGTTACCTCCTTTATATGATTTAACCCACTTATTAAATATGGCTTTAGTCAGTTTAGATGCTAAGCCATCATATGCTGATCTTCCTTCTACTAAAAAGTCTTCAAATAGTCTTATATGTTTCATACTAATTGTTTAAAATTTTTTATAATGTTTTATATATTTAAATAAATATAATCATAATAAACGACATAAAAAAATCCAGTGTGAATTATTTCCAAAAAAAAGAGATAAATAATAAAAAACAAATTACATTTTATGAAAAAAGCACAATTATTCGAGCAGTTTATCAAAGAAGACGAGGCTCCAGCTACTAACGGTTTAGTTACTAAAGTAATTAACTTTAAATATGACTTTTCCGATGTTAATAAAGACATTGGACTTATAGAAGACTCTTTTACTCTTGCAATAGCTCCTGATTCTACTGGAGTTTTCGCTCTAGGAGATGATGTTGAAAAATTCTCAGGTCTAAAACTAAAAGAAGCAGAAGAATATAACGAAACTCCTGATGACGCATACATATATGGTTTATGTAATATAATGAATGGTGGAAAAGATTGGTTTGTTTTTTTAAATGGAAACAGACTTGCTGGAGCTGCTGCAAAAGTTGGTGCATGGCCAGCATTTATTGAATTATTTTCTCATGAGGCTGGAATTCATGGCGCAAGAAAGATTGCAACAAGAGCTATAGCAAAAAACAAATATGGAATTGATTGTATCGATGAGGAATGGGTTAAACATGATTATGGAAATGGTGAATATTACTGGCCAGCTGTTGGAGATGCTCCAAATGAAAAAAACCCAATCGTAATGATTAATGAAGAAGATTTTGCTACACTTGCGAGTAAGATTCTTGAAGAAACTGCAAATGACTGTATTGAAATGGCAAAAGCGTATTTACCTGAACTTTAAACGTTCTCTTTAATATTTTTTATTCTTTTTAATATGGTATCTAAAGTACCTATGTACCATCCTATTTTTTGGTGAGGATCTGTTGATTCGCTTTTTACATATTTGTCATTCATATTCTGTTCAATGTATTCTTCTAACATTTCTAATCCGAATCTTATTTTGGTTTCTTGATGCTTTTTCATTTTGTTTATGTGTTATAGTTATTAATTTGTTATAGTTAAATATAATCATAAATAACCATATAAAAAAATCTGGAGTGATTATTTTCACTAAAGTTATTAACAATTTTTGGTTAATAACCATTCGTCTTGTCTACCAGTGAAATATTCAGCCTTTTTACTATAATAGTCATACTTAGAGGTTCCCATTGCTTGAGCCATTTGACCTATATAGAAGTCGATTTTACCCTGATAACCATTAGGATACTTATCATACTTAAGTCTATTAGGACGCTTCTTATATTTAGGGGTCTTAGTAATGGCTTTATAACCTGCTGGATGATGAAACCCTGGTCTATCTAAATAGAGGACTCTATCAGCAGTAGTTGCTTTTAACCAATCAGCTCTTTGAGTAATATCCATAGCGAATATATCTCCTGAGAAAAGGTTATTTAACTCCTCTATCTTTTCAGTAACCTCATCAACATAAAGGAAGCTATTCCCATTAGGATCAACCTTAGACTTGGTCTCAGTATAACGTGCTACTATATGGGGTGTTACCTTGTCATATTGGTTACTTAATACCTCAACTCTTATATCTACTAGGTCTTCTAACCCAGCTTTTTTTAATAGAGAGTGAACCTTTCCTACCTGTTGCATTTTTTGTGAATTTGTCATAGTGTTTGTTTTAATTTGTTATAGTTAAATATAATCATAATAAACGACATAAAAAAATCTGGAGTGAACTTTTTTTAAAAAAATGGAAAGTTTAACCCTGGAGTGCTACTAATAGGTTAATTCTTTGTTAACAAAAAAGGACTCATTAGAGTCCTTAATGTTTAAAGCTTAATTAAGCTGGGCCACCTACTCCGAAAAGAAACATATCATCTTCTTGGTCATTGTCGCTACCTTTCTCGATGAAGAACTCAAAAGGAGCTCCGGATTCATCTTTAATGGTCTTTCCAAATTCTTGAATTTGAATCGGTTTCATCTCAGAAGGTGTTACCTCTTCTGAAATGTCGTCCATCTTTATTACGTATTTTTTGGGTTATTATATTATATATCGAAATATTTGGGAAAGTTTATCTACCTGTGCATCTTTTTAGCACGAATTGTAGATATTTTTATTTCTGGATATTCGTCTTCTAGACTTTTTACCAATCTTAGGTTTTCTGCATCATCATCATAGAATTGCAAGTCATTAAAACCTTTATCAATGATTTCTCTAAATGCCTCTTTTTTACGGTCTGCAATATCTCCTCTGTATCCATGAACCTTGTCGTTTACTGCGAATACAAGGTCTCTATCTATTGGGTGTTTAAGATGGTCCTTTAACCATTTATAAATCATGTCCTGATCATCTCTTGCTGTAACAATTCCAATTGCTATCTTTTTTCTGTAGGCTTCTTTAAATATTTTAAAATAATAGTTTATAAGTTTTCCAGCTTTCATAATTTCAAGACTTTGAAATTCGTCAAAGTTTAAAATCTGATTGGGTTTCTTTTGAAATGTATTGAATTCTTCTGGAGTAAGAGAGAATTCTTCTCCAGTGAGTTTATCTTTTACCCATATTTTGGCAGTTGAGACAATTATTGTGTCGTCCAGGTCGAAAACTAATATTTTTCCGTGGTCTTTATAGGGTTTCGCTTCATATAACTCGTTTGGGCTCATAACATTTTATATATCTTCCTCGATTTGCGGAAGTTCTTTCTCCATTTCTAATTTCCACAACATAGAATTAGGAACTATAAACTTACGGTCGTGTGGATAAACATAAAAAGTAGTTTTCCATATATTTTGGCGGACTATTCGGGCCTTCTTAACTCCTTTAATGTAAACGATATCGTCTACGTCAAAATCATGGCCCCATAAAAACTGGACTCCAATAAAAAAGTTTTGTATTGCATCTTTAAAAATAAAACCTAAAAGAGATACAAGTCCAAAGACTACCCATTCTATTATATATGTAGAGTTCCAATTCTCCATAGTTTTTTAGAGTAGATCGTCACCTTGTATTTTTTTAAGCTCTTCTCTTAATTCAAATAGCCTCCACTCATAATCTAATAGCTCATCTCTAACTATTCTTCCGTGCTTAAATGCTTTTTTAGCAGCCATATATTCTCTTTCCAGCTTTTTAATACTCTTTTTTAAATTTATTATTGTAGGGTTATAAATTTCGGGACTTTCAAGTACTTCTTCAGGTGCTCTTCTTCCACCTTCTGTAATTACCAAGTCAAACTCTGAAAATAATTTTAAAAATTTATCTATATTGCTCATTTGTAAAAATTTATCTATATTATATATCCTGAATCTTTTTTGTCCTGTTCGGTCGTATATCCTAATTGTAAGGAACATTCTTTACATGTCTTAACAAGAAACCCCTTTTCGTTTAATTCTATTTTGTATTCAAGGTGTTTGCAACCTTCTTGGGCTTCTTTTAATTCTTTTTTAAGTCTATTAATACTAATAATTAGTTTTTCTGTCTTAGACTTAATATCTTCCTCTTCATTCTCCATGATGATTTATCCTATACTTCTCATAGCTTGAGTATCTCGGTATAGTATTTTTAAAATAAAAAACAAGAGACCTCTTTCCGTTTAAGTAAAGAGTTTTATAAAAACCTGAAGGTATAAGTGCTCCTGTTTTTAACCATTGATTATTTTTAAATTCAATTGAAACCTCAACATCAACTCTTTCATATTGCCATGCAAGCTGTCTTTCATAATCTTCAAGTTGTTTCCAAACTCCTTGATTTAATTTTGAATGCTGTAGAGATACATTTAAAAAAGAAAAGGTTTCTCTAATAGATCTTTCAAAACAATTTTGACTAGCAGCAGGGACTATATGTCCTCTATCCCATATATTGTTGTAATAGTCTCCATTATTAGATGTATGAATAGAATCGCATCCATAAAAAGAAAGTCCTTTTCTAGAAAAACCTTCTGTTCCGCAATTAATAACTCTATACTTTATATAAAGTGGCTGTTCTTTTACTTCACTATAAATTCCTGAATAATAGGTTGATTCGAAGCGCACGCTATCCCTTTTTACTTGTCCTAGACATGTAAAAAAGGATAGAATACAAAATAACGTTAATAATTTATTTAGCGGCTTCATTAGGTTTGCTAACTATTTCTAGAGCCCTTGCTACTAAAACAGCATCATTTACTGTTAATACTCCAGCCTTTTGCGCTAATTGAGATGCCTGTGCTAATACACCGACAGCTGAATTAATATTCATGTTGGCTGCTGTTGTGAAAGGAGATTCATTATTATTTGTTAATGTTCCTTTGTTTTCTGCTGTTGCAGTTTCTGTTGTTGTTGTTGCTTCTTTACTCATATTGTTTTATTATTTATATGTTTATATTAAAAAAATAGTTTTTGTTTCAAAGTTTTTTAATTAACTCTGTTAATTCAGGCTGTGGAAAAACATCACTTTTATCTTTTCTTACATTTGTGTGACTTATTAGACCTCTTATTTTACCATTGTAAACAGAACTATTCCATTCATAAGGGTTATCTCCGGTCTCTAACATCATTTGCATTCCTAATTTTAGAGATATTCCATGTTTATCGGAAAGATGTTTTAAAAGAGCTTCTAAAGATATCAGTTGTTCTTCTGAATATTTATGAAAGGCCTTATAACCTCTAAATTTTTTATCTAGTATACAAACCTGATCTTTGCTGACTTCTTCGCCAAACCAAGTGTACCACTTACCGTCTTTTTCTTTTAAACCGCCGGCGCTACATATCTCAATAGATAATGTTTGTTCTTTCATAGAATAACTTCCACCAGCACCGATGTGCCATCCAAAATATTTATCGTCTATTGCTCTAAGAATTTTACCGTCGTACTGTTTATCTAAACCGTCTGAAGATACTCCTCCAATTACATAATTGGTTCCAACTCTACCTCTATTATCTCTACTCCAGTGGTCTATACATTTATAAGGGTTATGTCTTCCTGCTGTGTGGTGGATCATGATATATTTTTTAGGAGTTACTTTTTTAACATATTCTCCTTCTGGAAGGTGATAGGTTTCTATCCATGCTTGATAGCATTCTCTATCAGTATCGACATCCATTTCTTCTGGTTTATATCCTAATTTGTCCCATGTTAGTGGACCAACAACACCATCAATTGCTAAACCATTCCTTTTTTGGAAGCCCGTTACTGATGCGTGCGTTGCCTTTCCGAAGATTCCGTCTACATTTCTCATGTTTAATAATGTTTGAAGAATTTTAACCAATTCTCCTTCACTTCCATCTCGTAGTATCATTTTTCCTTTATTATATTTTCTATTTTATGCTTAAGATCTATTATTAGTTTATATATTTCGTTTTTATTTTTAGTTATATGTTCAAATTCCCAAAAAAGTTCATATTCTTTTTCTAAATACACTTTAACCTTTATTTTGTAAAGAGGTCTCTCTTTTAATAAATCTGCCCAGATGTCTTCTTCTTTAATCTGTCTTCTTGCATCTCCAATAAGCACAAAATCCGGTTGAACAGTTGCTGTTAAAAAAAACCCGGTTTCTGGTCCGGTTTCTGCAAAATAATAATCAGGCTTAACTTCGTTTTTAATCATAAAAAGGCGCTTAACGACATCCTTTTTAGATTTGTCTTTTTTTAAAATTTCTATACTGCTTTTAGTAAGGGGTTCTTTTATATAAAAATCTGGAATATCTAGTTCTAAAAGTTTTACCATTTATTTTAAATTAATCATTTAAAAAACTATCTCTCTTTTCTTTATTCTTTTTTTCAGTGGCAATATCTAGAAGATCTTCTCTTTCTTCGCCTTCTTCATACCATGGTGGGCTATCGTCTTCTTCATCTTCTTCCCATTCTTCTTCATCTTCATCTTCTTCCCATTCAATTTCTTTAAACTTTTCTTCGTTTTCAATCTCTTCTAATTCTTCTTCCCATGCTTCTTCATCTTCTTTAGAATTGTAGTCCTCATCTTCTAATATATCATTGATGTCTTCTTTAAGTTCTTCTGTTTCTCCAGGTTTAATATAATCTACCAATGATTTAATAAACCCTAAAGCGACAAGTGGTAAAATACCTGCTGCAACTCCAGCTAATACTCTTTTTTGAAATAACGGATCTTCTTCTATTAAATCAAATAGTTCTGACCATTGTGTAAAATCTCCCATGTGTACAAATGCATGATAGAGATTTCCTTGCATTTGCATAAGTGTGATAACTATAAATAAGGCCCATACAAGAGTTCTATTCATTTTGTTTAAAATAACTAGTGATGCTAGAGAAGCCGCTGCTCCTATTTCAAATGCAACTGCTAATGTAATTGCCATCCATCTTGGGTTTGCAATTTCAAAAAAATCAATAACGTGTACCGTTGATATTAGAGAAACTAAAATATACAGAGAACAAAATATCCCTATAATAAATTTTCTGACTAGACTTGGTTTCATAAAAGTTTTTAATTTTCTTCTCTATTCTTATAAGAATTAATTGGAGTATGATGCTTGTCGCTTAATTCTTCTATTTCAAGAGTTCTCCATGCTGGAGTGTTTTTTATTAATAGTATCATCTCAGGGGTTTCTATCACCTTATGATTAATAATAGTCTCTAAACTGTCTATTTTCTGATTTGCTACCTCTACTTGAACTTTAACCTTTTCTGCGGTTCTTACAGTAGAGCATGTTTTAAAATATATTAAAATTAAAAGTACACAAACTATTTTTATTCCGTGTTTTGTAAAAAATTTATCAAACTTATTCATATTATTATTATTTTACTTAAATTTATATATCTCTATTATTCACCGTATTTTTCTCTATAGGATTCTCTTATTTCCATAAAACTTTTATAGTAGTCTTTTAACTGCTCCTGATCTAAAGAAAAGCACTGCGGCATAAGATCAACTTCGTTAGCAATCCATATTTCTGCTCCATCTGCTTTTATTCCAGTCCTATCCCAATAGGCAACCCAATAGGCAGCAGTCTGTCTGAAATAGTCTTGTACCCATTCTTCGCGTTTAGGTCTTCTCGAGTTCTTGTAGTCTATGATTTTAATTGAACCATCATCCAGTTCTGAAACGTTATCAAGAGTTCCAGCATATCCTCCACCTTTTAAAGTCCAAAGAAACCTTTCTGAGTCTATAACCTTTTTAACTCTACCAAAAAACCGACTGTTATTATACCAGAATTTATCAAACATTTTCCATGCTTCATTATAGTAGAGTTGGCCATTTTCAAGTTCTGTAATTTCTAAAATTTCTTCGTCAGTTGGCGCGATGTCTTCAAGATTATCTCTTTTCTCCTGTTGAGTTCCTGGCATGGGCTTATATAATTCTATTAACCTGTGCATTATTGTACCACGATTCATGGATAGGTTACTGATTCTGTCTGCCTCTTCTTCTCCAACCCTTTTTCTCCAAGCATCCAAACCAGATTTATCTGACATAGATCCCATGACTGTTGTAACAGAAGGGAGGGTTGCAATAACCTTTTTACCGTCTTTTTTTACCTCGTAGTATCTACGGCCGTCTTCTTTATAGACTCTTTTAATTGTTTCGCTCATAAAATTGATGATATGGAGTCGGCTATTTTTCCAAAAATATTGTAAAAAATAAACCACCTTATAACTAAATAGAATAAAAACCCATAAATAAATGTATAAAGGGTGTTTCCTAACATTAGTAATATATTTAGTCTATCAACAACTGGCCAAAAAACTACTAAATATGCTCCAGCTCCTGTAATTTCTTGCATCTGTGGATAAACCTCGTCTGCGACTCCTAGATTTTGTAAAGATTTTCCAAATCGGCCCATTTCTTTTAAAACATAGGACTGCTGAATTTGTTCAGCAGCCCCTAAAACCTCGTCTGGAATATTGACTACTCCATAAACTCTTCCTATCCAATCTACTCTAAGTTCATCTTTTTCTAATTCTAATCTATTCTGTTTAGTTAGTCTTTGAAACTTGAACCAAACTGTAAATTCAATAAAGAAATTATACCAATAAGTAAATGGTAGAGTAAGCCAGTAAAAGATTGATTTTTTCACACTATTATTTTTTATTAGCCTCTGAAACAGCTACTCTAACGTCTTGTGCTAATGTTTTGATAGTTTGCATGCTTTTTCGTACTCTTGTACCGGCTGCCTTGTTTCCTTTTTCATTAAACTTGTTTGCATCCTCTTGGATTTCGTTTAATGTTTCTTGTAATTGTTCTAATAATTCTTGCATAATTTAATTTTTAAATATTAGTTATTATATTAAAAAAATGAAAATTGTTTCATTTTTGTGGAGGATATCGGACTCGAACCGATGACCCCTTGCGTGCAAGGCAAGTGCTCTAGCCAAGCTGAGCTAATCCCCCATTCTTTATTCTTTTGATTCTCCTTCCTCTGATTTTTTTGTTTCTTCTTTTACTAATTGCTCTAATTGGGATGCTATTGATTTTCCAACCTCTGTAGTTAAAGCATCTAAAGCCTCCTCTTCAGAATCTTTTCCATACATTCTAAATCTTCCGAACGCATGTACTATTTCGTCGAGAGGAATTCCTCGTTCATGTTTTTTTGTTTTAAATGTTAAAAATTCTTTTTGAGAATTATCCATTGAAAGAAAAACTTGAACCTCTTTGTCTGTTTTGGTATTAACCTGTTCGACTAATTTTTCTAATATGATTGCATTTTCACTCATAGTTTCTTAATTTTATTTATATATCTTTTTTCTTAGCAGTAATTCCCCAAGTAAATGTTTCTCTATTTCTTTGGTATTGTTCCATTACCCATTCTATATTGCGTGTTTCGAACGTTTTTGTCTCTTCTTTACCGCTAACATACATAATATTTACTGTTATTTCTTTCGAAGGAGTACAGTGATTTGCTGCAATTTCTTCTAATTTTTCATCGCTTAGCGAGTCTATGTATGCGCTATCTATCGGAACTTTAGACTTTCTAAAGTGTTTTTCGATTTCTAATATTATAGCCGCTCTTCTATTTAAACTTTCTAATAATTCTTTTTCTTTTTTAGTCATTTTTATATTTTTTCAGCGATTAACATTTTACCTCTTCTAATTCTATTCTTTACGGTTTGCAAATTAACTTTATGTTTTTGTGCAATATCTTCGTACTTCATGTTTTTAATTAAACGGTCTTCCATAATATCTTTATACATGGGTTTAAGATTTTTCATTGCACTTAACGCTCCGTAATACTGTGACATTATTACATTATCTTCTTCGATAAAGTCTTCTTCGGTTTTCTGTTCCATTTCTGCAAGTCTACCAGATATTGAATCATTAACTACACATCCTTCAGATATTTGTATTCCATAGTCTCTTAATTGGTCTAAAGAACTTTTTTGATTTCTTTCTTTTATCCAGCCTAAAGATTCATTAAACGCTATTTTATATAGCCAGGTTGTAATTTGATATTCAGGTTTGTACTGTTCTATTTTAGTCCATAGTTTTACAAGCACATTTGATAAAATATCTTCTGTTGCGTCTCCGTCTTTTACAATTTTTCTAATATAACTTCTAAGACCTGGTTTAACTCTTTTGTAAAGATTGTTATAATCTCTTTCAGATCTGGTGTTATAAAAGTTTTCGGCTAATTCTCGATAGGTTAATTTCTGCATATTGTTATTTTTTTAGTTTTTAATTATAGTACTAATATAATAAAAATAAACGACATAAAAAAATCCGGTGGTAATTATTTTTTAAAAAGTTTACTTTTTTACAATTCAGATAGTAAATCTAATAAAGAATTAATATCTTGTGGTTTAAAATTGCACTGGTCGGTACTACAATTAATAATTTTCTTTTTAGGGGCAGTTTTGTGCTTTCTATTAGGATATCCCGTTATTTGATAAAAGTCCTTCTTTTTATTGTACCACTCTGCCATTGGCCAATATGATAATATTGAGTCTATATTCTTTTCTAAAAAAATGTCGCCTATTATTTTTACTCTTTCTTGTAGGGTTCCTTTTGAATGCAATTCTGAAAGAGCTTCATCGTTTTCACCAAGCATCATAAAAATTCGTTTACCTTTTAGTTTTAAAAGACAGTCATATGCTGTTTTTGGATCCCATGCGAAATTTCCTAAATGATATACAATATCTTCATCCCCTACCGTGCTATTCCAATTTTTTACCAAAGTTTCTGTCATTTGGTCTACGTCATCAAAGGGCCTTCTCCACTTTCCAATAGCGGAGGGCCGGCCCAATTGCATATTTCCCGTAATAAATATTTTCATGCTACTATAAATTTAATATTGTATCTGCTCCAAAGACTTTTCATTAATACCTCTTCTTTGCGATTGTTACTAGACAATTTTATCTTTTTATCATCACTCGTGTCTATAAAAAGATAAATTACAAAATCATAATCTGTTGAATAAATAAGAGATTGTCCCATTCCAGATCTTAAAGCTCTTCCATTATCTCCTCTTTTAAATTCAATTGCAATATTCATTTCATCCATTTGTAGAACCATATCTGGTCGGTTCTTTGTACCCATAAAATGGGTGTGATGGACTGTTGTTTTAACATTTCCTTCCCAAAGTAGATTTGCTTTTACAAATTCTCTTGCTCTTTGAGAATCTTCCCATCCTCTTTTTAAAACCAGAAATTCTGTAAGGGTGTTTATTAAAATAGGATAGGTGAATTGTTTAATTTTGTCTTCGGACTGTTTTTTATAGTCGATTGTTTCGAATATCTCTTGGTGAGTTATTCCATTACAAATTGATTCTAAAAGATTAAGTCTTTTTTTACTTTTTGTTGTTTTTAACATCTCCAGCAGTTTCTAATGTAGGTTCAACTTCTTCGGTCTCTTCTTTTTCAAGGGCTTCGATATTTACATCAAGGTCTTTTAATTTCACATGAAGGTCTTGAACTTCTCTATTGGCTTCTCCTAATTTTGCCATTGCTGTTGTAACGTTTTCTCCGACAAGTGTTAACATTCTAACAAATTTTCTTGCAGTTTCGATACCCTGTCCTTCGCAATTTAAAAGAGCTTGATAGAGCGCATTTAATTCATAGGTCTTTAATTCAAAATAGAGTTCAGTGTCTTTATTTTCAGATAATTCTGTTGTAAGTCTTACTCTTTCTGCTTTTAATCTATCGTGCAATGTAACTATAATTGCCGCATTTTTTGTTTGCCACGTGTAACCTTTGTTTAGGTGGTCTAGGATTGTTTTAATCATTTTAACGTCATCTATCTCTATTTTAAAAGTAGCTGCCGCTTGTTCTTTTGCAAGAGAGTTTGCTTGTTTTTCAAGCTCTTCTCTTTCTTTTCTTAACTTGTTTAATTTAGTCATTTTATGTAATTTAGGGTTTGTTTATATATCTTTAAAATTCAGGGTTTGTTATTCTTAAATCGTATTCTTTAAAATTTTGAAATTGCTCTTCATCAGCCTCAAATCTTCTAGAAATAGAATCATTTTGGTCGTCTCTCAAAATTAAACGGGTCAACCTGGTTGTAGGTTCAATATCTAAATAGACTATCAAACATTTGTTTTTAATTCCTTCAGATAAATGGTCTAACCCCTCAGGTGACATGATTAACACATCCGATGCATGAAATTCACCAAAGGTTAAACCATATTTCCAACCTTTGAATTCCATGTGCTCCATAATATCTCCATCTTCCATCATATCTATAAATCTATCGTCTGAAACATAATGATAATCGAAGCCGTCTTTTTCACCTTTTCTAGGTTTTCGTGTTGTGTGACTTACGCCACATCTAAAGCCTTTGTGTAGAAGTCTATTTTTAAAATAGTCTTTCCCGGCTGCTGCTTTTCCTACTAATATTATTTTCATAAAGATTATATACGAGAATTCTAAAAAGTTTAATTTAATTTTGAAGTTAAAATTTCTTTTAACCACCTTAAAGGCCAGTTTCTGGCAAGATCTGATTCTATGCATTCAGTCCTTTCTGGATGCCATTGAATTAAAAGTATATTTTCACCTTCTAGGGCCTCTGCTACCCCGTCCTGTGAGATATAACAAACGGATAGTATTGGTGATATATTTCCACAATGCTGATGATGTCTTGAGTTTACAAGAAAAGATGTTCCATCGTAAGGAGATGTAACAGGATGCCATAAACTTTTTAAATTAGCCGGACATGTTCCATCAATTGCTTCCGGCTGTGGGTGATGTTTTAATGCGTCTTCCAGTTCTAAATCATCTATTGTTCCTCCTAGTACCATATTTACTAGTTGCATTCCTCTGCAAATTCCTAAAATAGGAACTGAAGATAAAATAGCACTATCAATTAATTTAAGTTCAAACTCATCTCTAACGGGCCTTTTACCATAATCTGCTCCACCGCATAAAATAAGAGCGCCTTCGATTATAGGGTCTTCTTCTGTTAAGATTTTAAAATCTAAACCGTGACTTAAAATTAAATCTGCCCAAAGCTTTAATTTTTTGTCTGTAGCCGGCGGTGCTAAACTTATTTTCATATTCCGGAATCGTCTATTATTTGTTTAAGTAATACTCTAAGTTCTTTCCATTCTCTCTTTTCTAAAATTAAAGACCTTGCTATAAGTTTTTTGTTTTTTAATCTATTTTTTTCTGGAAGGGGCTTTGTTTCCCATTGATAAAAAAGTTCATCTTGTATCTCTACAACTCCTTTATATTCTCCAGATTCTACAAATTCAAAACCAACATTTTCTAAAAATAAATCATCATCTATTTCTGTAATTATTTCTATAACTCTGCTATATGTTCTTAGGGTATCTAAAGACTCTATGTTCTTTTCTTTCTGAAATTCTTTTTGTAGTCTATTGCAATTTTGAATTAAATTTTCTTTTAAAAAAAGAAGAGTAGGTCTTAGATTTTCTGACTGTTCTAAAGATAATATTTCTTTAAATTGTATAATTTTTTTAAATTGACGTATTAGCTTCTTCATTTTTTAAAAAATATATTTTTGTATATTTATCTAAGTCTACTTCATATTTTATACTTTTAAAAAATATTTGTTAGTAAAAGCGCTAAGAACCAAAATAATGCCAATCCTAAAAATAGGAAAATAAAGTCCCAATTATAATCATCTTTTAAACTCATACTTTTTTATTTTTGCTTTATCATACTTTTTCCAATACTCTTTATTATAGAATTCTAAATACTCTTTTTCTACTTCTAAGTCTCTTTGAGTAACTATAATTGGAAGTCTATAGATTTCATCATATTGCATAATATCTTTTAGACTTTGTGCCATATTGTTTTATTTAGTTTTTCTATTATTTCTGCCTTTTCCTTTCTAAGGTCTTCTCCATAGGGAGCCCATCCTATATTATGTTCCATTGCTATTTCCCAATTAACTTCTCTTAGTCTTTCAGTTAACATCCAATATTCGTCCTGTGTTATCTTTTTTTCCATACTATTTTTTTAGTTTTAATTATATTTTCAACTGTTATTTCCCAGTCTTCTTCTATCGTATCATGATGGTAGAAACATTCATTTTTACCATCTGTTTTAAAATGTTCATGTAAATGAAATTCATATTCTGTAGTTCCTGAGTATGTTATTTGTCCATCATATTGATAGTCTTCAACAATACTACAAGATCCTAATAGAAATAAAATCGAAGAATATCTAATTAGCTTTCCCATTCTATACTCATCTTTTTTTTGTTTTATTTGCTTCAATAGCTTTTTTAAAAAGTTCATCAGTGTCTGTAACTAAACTTGGAAAATTTGATCTCATCCTTTGAGCCCATCTGAAAGCCCATTCATGAGATATGAGCCTCTGTTCATTTGTTTTACAGCTAGAGACTACTTTTTTAACATATTCGAGTTGATTATCTAAGGTATTTTTTTCCAAATCTTTTATCCATTTATTTATTTGTGAACATCTTTCATATTTCTCCTGTTGTATGAGACTTTGTAGTTTTCTTCTAAGATATGGTATGTCATCCGTTTCTTTCATTATACTATTCCGTTTCTTGAAGCTAAATGTTTTTCTAGCCTGTCTATTAACATCTCTATAAGAATATAGTGAAAATCTTCTTTGCCTAAATCTAGAAGATCTTCCATTTCCTCATGACAATCATATAACTTTCTTAAAAGAACCTGTTCTCTTTCTAATATGTTATCTCTTTTACTCATCTTTGTTTTTGTTTAATATTTCTAATAAAGTACTTAATTCTTTAAAGTCTTTTATTTTAATCTCTGCAACCTCAAACATTTCTACAGTCCATTCTCCATTTTCTACCTCATCGCTTGGTTGAGTAATAAAAGATAAACCAGGTGTTACATCTAAAATATAATAATAGAATGGGTTAGACTCATCTGATTCGTCTGTTTCTTTTTCAAAGCCTAATATTCTTAAATGCCCTTCAGTCATCTCTATTTTGTTTTAATTAAAAAACCTCCTTC